>JBBRMF010000020.1:0-34859 GCA_038230975.1 Tepidisphaerales bacterium | reverse complement strand
AATTGATCTGTCCGCAACGCTATGTCGAACCGCTCGCACCGGCGGTTGCGGCGGAGCGGGCGGATGAGCCGATCGACTGGCAAACGATCGATCTGAGCATTCAGCAAATGTGTGTCGGCAGCAGCGTGATGATCGTGGAAGGCGTGGGTGGGGTGGCAGTGCCGTTGGACGCGCAAACGACCGTGCTGAATCTGGCGAATTGGTTGCAACTTCCGGCGATCGTTGTCGCTCGACCCGGCCTGGGAACGATCAATCACACGTTGCTGACCGTCGCCGCGTTACGTGCCGCAGGAGTGGAAGTGGCGGGCGTGGTCATCAATCGTTACCCGGCGGAGAGTGCAGGCATTGTCGAAGAAACGAACTCGGATGCGATTGAGCGATGGAGCAACGTTCCGGTGCTGTGTCTTGTACCGGATGAACCGGTGCAGCGTGCGTCCATTCCGGTGGAAGTGGCATCCGCGGTGGATACCGTTGACTGGGCGCGTTTTGCGGCCCGTCGCATGATGCAGTAAATCAGGTGCGCAGTGGTTTTTGTCCACTGGCGACTTTAAGACGCGCGGCTATGATTCGATCAGCTTGAGGAGTTGCATGTCCCCATTGGTTGTCGACAAAGTAGTGAAACATTATCGCCAGGGTGACCGCGATGTGGCGGCGTTGAATGGCGTGAGTCTCGATGTGGCTGCCGGTGCTTTCATGGCAATTATGGGGGCCAGCGGGTCGGGCAAAAGCACGTTGCTGCATTTGATGGCGGGCCTGACAAAATGCGACAGTGGCTCGGTCCGCGTCAACGGAGCGGATTTGGGCGGCATGAATGACAAGCAACTCACGTTGTTTCGTCGCCGCTCGATTGGGCTGGTGTTTCAATCATTCAATTTGATCCCGACTCTCACCGCTGAAGAAAACGTTGCCCTCCCGCTGATGCTTGATGGAGTGTCTGCCCAGGAAACCAAGGCGAAAGTGGATGAGTTGCTCGAGAGCCTCGGCTTAACCAAACGTCGAAGTCATCGGCCTGATGCGATGAGCGGCGGTGAGCAACAGCGGGTGGCGATCGGAAGGGCACTGGTCACCAACCCGGCAGTGCTGCTCGCGGATGAACCGACGGGGAATCTGGATTCGATGAACAGTAAATCGGTTTGTGAGTTATTGCGAGATCTGTCATCGATGCGGAATATGACCATTGTAATGGTCACCCATGAACCGACTGTCGCGGCGTTTGCGCAAGAAGTTGCCGTACTGAAAGATGGCACGCTTGTTGAACGATTTGCCACGCAGGAAACCGGCGATCATCAGGGGTTGGCGATGCGATATCAAGAATGTCTTCGATGAAAAAGTTCAAGGTGGCATGGGCGTCTCGCCCGTGCAATCTTTTAATTAAAAATGCTCGGGCGAGACGCCCATTCCACTCTTATGGTTTTACGAAAATTAGTTTTGTCGAATTTCTCCGTGCATCGGGCGAGGGCGGCGCTGACGATCTCGGCAATTGCGCTGTCCGTCAGCCTCGTCGTCGCAGTGACAACGGGGTATGCGTCCTCCATTGCGGCTGCCCAAAAGTTTCTCGGTTTTTACATGGGCACCGCGGACCTGTCGATCACCCGCAGCAAGGGCGATCCGCATGGCACGTTTCCACAATCCATTGTAAATGATCTTCGTGCTGATCCGCAGGTGAAGCTGGCCTTAATTCGCTATGGCAGCGGTTCACTGTTGTTGAATGACCAGGGCAAGAAAATTCCGGGACGGCCGGTCGATTTAATCGGATTACGCAGGCCGGAAGACACCGCTGTGGAAGCTCTGCAAATGGAAGGGGGTAAATGGTTCTCGGTCAGCAAGGGTCAATATGCAGTGATCGATCAGATCCTTGCAAAGCGATTGAAGCTCGATATCGGTGGTAAGATCACGCTGGCCGGCCCGGGAAAATCGCTTACGTTGGAAGTGACCGGCATTGTTCACAAACCGGCGATTCTAGCGGCAGACCAACAGACGGTTTACATGCCGCTCGAGACGATGCAGGATTTTTTCGATCGGAACGGTCGAATCAATCGCATCATGCTGACGCTCACGCCCGGTTCGGATGCCGATGCGTTCAAGCAACGCTGGTTGCCCCGGGTTGAAAAAGTGGACCCGCTGCTCGCGATCAAATCAGCCGGTGACATGCGCAAACAGATGGACGGGAATCTGGCCGGGATGAATTTTCTGAGCTACCTCGGGGGAACGATCTCGATGCTGGCGGCGACGTTCATCGTATTCAGCGCGCTCAGCATGGGGGTGGTCGAACGGCAACGAACATTGGCCATGCTGCGGGCGATCGGTGCGTTCAAAAGCCAACTTGCAAAGCTCGTTGTGATCGAAGGGATGATCCTTTCCGCGTTGGGCGTTGGGATTGGTGTGCCGTTGGGATATCTGTGGGTGAAGGCTCTGGCGACGTGGAAGAAGGATATTTTCTCGGCCGGTGTGGTGATTAGTTGGGGCGGTGTGGTTTACGGTGTTCTGGGTTCGCTGCTCACCGCTCTGGCGGCGAGTCTATTGCCGGCATACACCGCATCGCGTGCGGACCCGCTTGAAGCAATGGTGCCACTCGCCAAGCCACAGGGGAGTCGCCTGCCTTGGGTCGCAATGGCGGTCGGGCTGGTCTGTGCTTCGTTTGATACCTTGATTGCGTTCTTACCTTTGTCGCGCGATGTAAAGTTCTATGGTCATTTCATTCTTGGCCTGCCCGGTTTGATGTTGGGCTTTTTCCTGATTTCGCCATTATTTGTCTGGTATTTTGAAACGGTCTTCAGCGGATTAATCGCTCGGATGCTCGGGCTTCAACCCGCGCTGTTACGCCAGCAGTTAAGCAGCGGCATTTGGCGGGCCGCGGGAACTTGCTCTGCGCTGATGGTTGGGCTGGCGATCCTGGTGGTCATGCAGGTGCAAGGGCATTCGATGCTTCAGGGCTGGCGATTGCCGAATAAATTTCCGGATATTTTCATTGTGAGTTTTGAAGGGCTGTCACCCGAACAGGAAAAGAGGCTCGAACATACACCAGGCATTAAACCCGGTGAACTGATGCCCGTGGCGGTGACAGCCGCAGTGTTGTCCGGAGAGAATATCGATATCAAAGGCGCGAATCTCATTCCCACCGCCGCGATGTTTTTCGGAATCGATCCGGATAAATCGCTCAAAATGATTGAGCTGGAATTCCGCGATGACAACGGAAACACCGCCACGGCAGCGGAGCAGAAACGAATGAATGCGCAGGCTTCTGTTGAACTGAAACAGGGCCGGCATCTGATTATTACGGATGAATATCGTCGACTCCTTGGCAAAAAACGCGGGGATAAACTGACGATTGCGACGCCGCTCCACGGCAATGTGGAGTACACGATTGCGGGCGTGGTCTGGTCGCCGGGCATTGAAGTGATCGTCAGCATGTTTGATATGGATCGCCAGTTCGATCAGCGAACCGCCGCCAGCGTGTTTGGTTCGCTGGAAGATGCGAAACGCGATTTTGGCATTAGCGATGTGACGCTTTTCGCGGCGAATCTGGATTACGGGGTCGACAAGAATAAGCTCGTGGCCGACATGGAGCGAGAATCAAAGGAGCCGGAACCCCAACCCACGACCGAGCCTGCCGGCTCGTCGCCACCGGGGCCATCATCGCTGCTCTCCGGGGCCAAGAAGTGGTTTGGAGTTGGCGCCACCACTTCAACGACTTCGCCAGCCACGATGCAAACTGCGGACAGAACCACGGCGTTCAAAGGTCTCAAGCAGTTCCTCGGGATGAGTGGTATGCAGGCAGGTGATGTGCGGCAGATCAAGTTCCAGATTCAGAATGGTTTTGAACGGCTGCTATTATTGCTGAGCAGCATCGCGTTCGCTTCGATGGCTGTCGCGGCGCTCGGTGTAACGAACACGATCATGGCGAACATTCGATCGCGTCGCTGGCAATTCGGAATCCTGCGCAGTATCGGAGTCACTCGATCCCAGTTGTTGCGGCTTGTGCTGGGTGAAGCGATTTTGCTGGGGCTGGTGGGATGCGCGCTCGGCCTGAGCGCGGGCATGTTGATGAGTGTCAATGCCAATCGGCTGAATGAATCGATCATCGGCTATGTGGTCCCCATCAAACCGCCATGGGCAATCATCGGAATCGGAACGCTCATCGTCATGGTCACAGCCGTACTCGCCAGTCTTTGGCCCGCCGCCAGCGTGGCAAGAGCAGAACCTCTTAGTTTGTTACAGGCGGGTAGGGCGTCGGCGTGAACGTTTATCGGACGTGCGATCCGGTCCCCTCCCCCCATGTACGCATGGGGGAAGGGGACCGGATGCTCAATAACGATAAGTTGGTTGACGCGCCTCAAGCGTGGGTTATGGTAGAATGTACTAATCTCCCGATGCGTATTGGCGTATAAACAGTGTTTAGGATTAAGCCTTGATGCAACCCACCGCCGCCCCAACTCAGAAAGACGTTGCTTCGGGAACCGTTTCCGGGGCAATGATTTCAGGGTCCGGAAGTGGGGTGCCTCGGCGGGGTGACCGCGAACAGTTTGGCGTCGAAGAGCTTGCCGTGGTCATGTCGCATTTTGACATCGGGATCATTGAGTCGATCATCGAATATCCGCGCGGATCTCGCAAAGCGCCAAAACTTTTGATCCAATCGGATCACGGTAAATTCCTGCTCAAGCGACGGGCGCGCGGGAAAGATGATCCTTTCAAAGTGGCGTTCAGTCACGCGCTGCAGCTTTACCTGGCTGGCAAGCAATTTCCACTGCCGCATTTGATCGGAACCAAAAAAGAAAATAACTCCATGCTTCAATGGCGGGGACAGGTCTACGAGTTATTTGAATACATTCCCGGGCAGAGCTATCCGCAAACGCTCGAATCCACTTTCGATAGTGGCCGTATCCTTGCTCTGTATCACAAGTTGTTGCTCGATTTTAAATCTGAATGGCAACCTTCCAGCGGCAGTTACCACATGGCTCCGTCCGTGGAGTCCGGATTGCGGACCATTCCGCAGACTTTAGCGGCCAATCATCCGGATGGCGCGAGCATCATTGCACTTCTGAATTTCCTGCTGGAAAGCTATCGATACGCTGCTGAAATGGTCGAGCACCAGGGAATCGAAGGCTGGCCGAAGCAGATCGTTCATGCCGATTGGCACCCGGGCAACATGCTGTTTCGCGATAACCATGTCGTGGCGGTGATCGATTATGATGCTGCGCGCCTGTTGCCGCGAATTGTTGACATTGCCAATGGCGCGCTACAATTCTCAATCCTCGGTGGAGATGGTGACGTCAGCAAATGGCCGGAATATATCGACGAGAGCCGCTTCAAACGGTTTTTGCGCGGCTATGATGAAGTGATGCTTCTGTCGCAGGCCGAGATCCGCGCCATCCCCTGGCTGATGGCAGAGGCGCTGATCGCCGAGGCGGTTTTCCCGATTGCCGCCACTGGGAATTTTGGCCGCATGGAAGGTTTAACCTTCCTGCAAATGGTGCAGCGCAAGGTATACTGGATGACGCACAATGCCCCGAAGCTCATTGAATTGGCGGAGGGATAGCGAAGGATTTCGCATGACGCAGAAACGCTGCCAGCGACATGGGTTGAAAATGTGTGGGGGTGCGCTTGCGTTGTCTCTTGCAGTTACAAGTGCAGTGGGCACTTTGGCGGCTGATCCGGTTTCTCCGACACGCGTCGCTGATTCCAAGCCCGATGGCATTCGTCAGAACATCACCCATTCCCTCGATCAGCTTTCCGACGATCATTCTGCCTATCGCGATGCGGCCCGCCGTCGGCTCATGCAGTTGTCGCGGAAGGATCTTTCCGTCCTTCAGGAAGTCATCAAGGCTCGCCTGCCGCTTCTTCCGTCTGAAGCCGATGCGCTTCACGAGATTGTGATCCAGGCTTATCTCTCGGATGATTCGTACCCAACGGAAGCCACCCGCGGTTTCCTTGGCGTGTTATTCGGTTTCGATCAGGAAATGGGCGAACCTGAATGCGGCGGGGTGGAAATCCGGTTTCGAGTCCCCGGTTTTTGTGCCTATCGGTGCTTCGAAGACGGCGATATTGTCCTGGCGATCGGCGATCCGCACGATGAGCTGGAATTGCACAATTCCAGTCAGATGACCGTCGCCGTTCAAAGTCATGCCGCCGGGCAGCGGGTGCTGTTTAAAGTGCTGCGCCGCGGGCGACTGGTTCGCGTGCCGGTGGTACTGGACGCCCGTCCGCTGGGCGTAAACGCCGCAAGCATGGTGGTTGATTTTTCGGCGCGGCGCAACGCGGAGGCGGAAGCGTATTGGGAAGAGAATTTCGAAGCGCTGGTGGATGGGGGCAGTCAGAACTGATCACACCGTTTTATTCTGTGAATCCTGTTGGTCGGACGGTGTCTTGGAACACAGGGAAAGGGAGTTGACTTCAGGACGTTTGCCACTGAGTTGCGACATAAAATGGCTACGAAGTGGGCGATTTCACAGTTTCGTATTACTTGACAGAACCCACCACAATCCCTAACGTATCGGCCCCGACAGAGCGACGGGTTATGGCCCGCCGCGCTTTTTCATTGGCGTTGTAGAAGTTGTATCGCGAGATTCGGTCTTTTTTTTTGACGATGCACCCGGGACGCCCAGCAGGAGACAGGTCATGCTTCCAGTCCAGAAACACAGTAAGTCCCGTAAGCGTAAACGGCGATCCCATCATGCGCTTAAGCCCATGCACTACGTCCGTTGCCCACAGTGCGGCACGGCTAAGCTTCCCCACTGTGCTTGCGAAAATTGCGGTTACGTCAACCCCACGCTGGCGCTTCAGATTCCAGAAGAAGCCACCTAGGCTAAATTGTTTAAGCCTTCTGGCGGCATAATCCCTTTCAGGGAGGATTCGGGTGCGCGCAGCGGTTGATGTAATGGGCGGGGATAAGGCTCCGGCGGCCATTCTCAAAGGCTGCTGGGAAGCTGCGCCCCTGCTGGATGCCGGCGATCAGATCATTCTGATCGGTGATGAGGCCATCATTCGCGAAGGGCTCGCCAACAGCGGGCTATGCGCGGAAAAACTGGCGCTCTATAAAGTTGTACCTACCACTGAAGTCATTGAGATGGACGAGTCGCCTGTCGACGCCGTCCGATCAAAGCCAAATAGCTCGATTAGTGTGATGTGCAAACTCGCCGGAAAAGGCGAGGCGGATGTCGTCATCAGCGCGGGCAACACCGGTGCTTGTGTGGCGGCGGCACAGTTGCGCATGCGGCTTCTTCCAGGCGTGGCCAGGCCGGGCATCGCGGTCATATTCCCGACATTCCATGGGCCGATCGTCCTCTGCGATGTGGGCGCGAATATCGCCCCGCAACCGCGGCATCTTCATCAGTACGCCATCATGTGCAGTGCCTATGCCCAGGCAGTCTGCAATATTGCGAACCCGCGCGTCGGGCTTCTGAGCATTGGTGAGGAAGACGCGAAGGGCACCACGATCGTCAAAGAATCTCGCAAACTGCTTCGCGATGAACCCCAGATCAATTTTGTGGGCAATGTCGAAGGCCGCGACCTGTTCAAGGGCGTTGTGGATGTCGTCGTCTGCGACGGGTTCGTCGGAAACATCGTGCTGAAGTTCACCGAAGGAATGGCCGAGGGGCTGTTTCAGACGATTGGCGCAGAATTGCAAGAGTACGATCCCAATTTGCTCGAGCAGTTTAAACCGGTGATGAAAAAGATTTATCAGAAGCATGATTGGCAGGAATATGGCGGCGCTCCCCTGCTCGGAGTGAACGGTTATTGCCTGATCTGCCATGGCCGATCTGACAGCCGGGCTATCAAAAATGCGATTCGTGTTGGCAAGCAATTGTCCGGCAGCGGAATCAACGAAAACATCGTCAAGGAAATCAAGCAAGGCATTCCTGATGGCCAGGACGAAAAGACCCCATAGTCAAAGTGTTTGATCCACCGTTTGTCATGCTGAAAGTTTTACGTAGCATGGGCCAATAGCCCATGCTACGAGTGTTGTAGAAATCACCCACTATGTCCAAAGCGTTCGGAGCCATTATCGCGGGAACCGGCAGTTGCCTGCCGGAAAAGCGACTCACTAACGACGATCTGTCCAAGATGGTCGCCACCAATGACGAATGGATCGTGCAGCGCACTGGAATCCGGGAACGTCGGATTGCCGGTGAGGGTGAATCGACCGCCACTCTGGCCACGGGTGCAGCCCGCAAGGCGTTGGCGGCGGCGGAAATGGATGCCAAGGATCTTGATCTGATCGTCGTCGGTACGATCACACCGGAAATGAGCTTCCCGGCCACCGCATGCTTTGTCGCGGCAGCGCTCGGATTGAAAAGCACGCCTGCGTTTGACATCACCGCTGCTTGCAGCGGATTTATTTACACGCTGGAGACCGCAGCGAATTTCATCAAAGCCGGTGGTGGGTATAAAAACGTGCTCGTGATCGGTGCAGAGACGCTCAGCCGGGTGACTGATTACACGGATCGCGGCAGTTGCATTCTCTTCGGTGACGGAGCGGGCGCGGTGGTTCTGAAACGTTGCGACGACCCTACGCGAGGCTTGATTTACAGCAGTCTGCACGCCGACGGCAATGGTTGGGAAATGCTCTACTGCAAACCCGGCAGCCGCCATCCAGTGGATGAAGCGATGCTTGCCGGTCGGAAGCAATTCATGCAGATCAAGGGCCGCGAAGTGTATAAGTTCGCCGTCCAGCGGTTTGAGGAATTGATCGAAGACGCGATGGTCAAGTGCAATCTGACCGCCGACTCGATCAAACTCATCATTCCTCACCAGGTGAATCAACGGATTATCGATCACGCGATGTCAAAGCTCGCGATTCCGCCGGAAAAAGCGTTCGTGAACATCGATAAATACGGCAACACCTCCGCAGCCTCGATCCCGATCGCGCTCGATGAAGCCTGGCGTGCCGGGAAAATTTCCCAAGGCGACATCCTGGTCTTCGTCGCGTTCGGCGCCGGGCTCACCTGGGCCAATGCAGTGGTGCGCGTTTAACAAAGAGAAGACCTTCCACGAATAGACACGAAGTGAAACACGATTCAAAATCAAATTGAGTTTTTGTTCGTGTTCTTTATCGTGTTCATTCCTGGACAATCCCGAGTTTCAATGGCTAATAAGATCTACATTCTCTGTCCCGGCCAAGGCGCACAAGTCGTGGGGATGGGCAAGGATTTCTACGAGGCGTCCTCCGCGGCGCGCGAAGTCTTTGATGCCGCCAACGATGCGCTGGGATTCGACCTGAAATCCCTCTGTTTTAACGGTCCTGAAGAAGAACTCAACAAAACCAATATCAGTCAACCGGCAATCTATGTTACAAGCGTTGCTTGTTATCGTGCAGCGGTTGCGGCAGGCATCGTGAATCCGGATGAAGTCACCGCCTACGCCGGTCTTAGCCTTGGAGAATACACGGCGCTGCATCTTGGCGGTGCGTTTGGCTTTATCGATGGACTGAAGCTGGTTCAGGCTCGCGGCACGTACATGCAGGAGGCCGCCGTCGCCACGCCAAGCGGGATGGTCGCCATCATGGGCGCGGACGAGGCCGCAGTGTTGAAGCTTTGTGCGAAAGTGCTTGCCGCCGCCATCAATGACCCCATGGGTAGCGCGGATGAAGTGCTCGTTCCCGCGAATTACAATGCGCCCGGACAAATCATTGTCAGCGGGTCGTTGCGGGCGTGCGAACGCTTCGCGAATTTCGCCGAAGAAGGCGAAGGGTTCAGAACAGTGATGTTGAAGGTCGCGGGCGCATTCCACAGTCCTCTCATGCGGAGCGCTGCTGATCGGATGAGGGCTGAGCTGGATCAGGTGAATTTGCGCCTGCCGTCGACGACGGTATATGCCAACGTGACCGCTGCGCCGCATACGAGTGTTATCGATATGAAAAAGTTGTTGGTAGAGCAGATCATCAGCCCGGTCCGCTGGGAGCAGACGATGCAATCGCTGGTTGCCGCCGGTGAAGCCCGATATGTTGAACTGGCCCCGGGGCGCGTGTTGACCGGATTGCTTAAAAAAATAAATCGTCGATTGCCGGTGGAGAGCCTGGCGACGACTGAATTGCTGACGAGTGCCAAAGCGTAAGTTTTAGGAGAAAGAAAATGACCGATAAACGAGTCGCATTCGTCACCGGGGCATCCCGTGGCATCGGCGCCGCGATCGCCCGACGATTGGCCGAGGATGGTCTGCATGTGGTTGCCGTGGCGCGCAGCCTGGACAAACTGGAGCAGCTTGTGACGGAGATTAAATCTGACGGTGGATCGGCCGAGGCGCTTGCCTGCGACATCGCCGTTTCAAAAAATATCACGGATGCGATCGAAAAAGTCACAGATGTACACGGTCGATTGGATGTTCTGGTCAATAACGCCGGCATTACGAAAGATGGTTTGATTCTTCGGATGGATGACGAGGATTTTGACAGCGTTATCACGACCAATTTAAAGAGCGCGTTCGTTGCGATTCGTGCTGCGGCCCGTCCGATGATGCGGCTGAAAGGGGTCGGTGGGCGAATCATCAACATCGGTTCTGTTTCCGGTGTTGCCGGCAACGCCGGGCAGGCCAATTACGCCGCCAGCAAAGCCGGGTTGATCGGCCTTTCCAAGAGCGTCGCCAAGGAATTGGCCGGGAAAGGCATCACCTGCAATGTGGTTGCCCCCGGTTTTATCACGACCGATATGACGGACGGATTGAACGATCAGATCAAAGAGATGGCCAAGAGCCACATCCCGCTGCGTCGCTTCGGCGAACCGCACGAGATTGCTGCCGCCGTTGCGTTTCTGGCGTCTCCGGATGCCAGCTATGTGACCGGGCAGGTCATTTGCGTGGATGGTGGAATGGTCATGTAAATGTTTGTCAGTGGTCCGTGGTCCGGTGTGAATTCCAACCCCTGACAACGGATTTCTGACAACGGACAAACGAGGGATGTTTGCAATTGATTCAGTCACCGCTATAGTTTCCGATCCGCCGAGCCGTTGTGGTTCTGCGGGGCAAATAACAATGGGTAGGTAGGATTTCAGCCATGGAAGACACCGAGCAGAAGGTCATCGAAATCGTCAGCGAACAGATGGGCGTGGATAAAAGCGAGATCACTCGCGAAACCCACTTCATCAACGATCTGAACGCGGACTCCCTCGACACCGTAGAGTTAGTGATGGAGTTTGAAGACGAATTCGAGCTATCGATTCCTGACGAAGAGGCTGAAAAAATTCAGACCGTCGGACAGGCGATCGATTACATCAAGCAGCATTCGACCAAGTAAGTCAGTGGTCCGTTGTCAGTGGTCCGTGGTCTGTTGTTGACTTTAACAACGGACCACGGACGCCTGACGACTGACAACAGGCATCTTTCTATGAGTAAACGCCGTATTGTAGTAACTGGTCTTGGTGTCATTACATCGCTCGGCGAAACCGTCGACGAAATGTGGGACGCGCTTTTGATGGGCAAGAGCGGCATCAAGATGATTTCTCGATGGGATGCGAGTGCTTTTCCCGCCCGTTTCGGGGGTGAATGCACGAGCTTTGACGTTGCCCGCTATGGTCTGGACCGTCGTGAAGCCAAACGTCTCGATCGCTTCGGGCAATTTGGATTGGCAGCGGCGGTCAATGCAGTGCAGGATTCCGGCATTGATTTTACGAAGGAAGATTCGTATCGCTGCGGGGTGGTTATTGGCAGCGGTATCGGGGGTCTGGAAACACTCGAAGAAGAAAACGGCGTGATGCTCACGCGGGGCATGAGCCGTGTGAGTCCGTTTACGGTTCCCCGCCTGATGGTCAATGCCGCCAGCGGAAACGTTTCAATTCGCTTCGGTATTCACGGACCCAACACGGCCGTCGCCACCGCCTGTGCCACGGGCGCAAACGCGATTGGTGATGCCGCCCGCTATATTGAACACGATCAGGCGGATGTCATGATCGCCGGTGGTTCAGAAGCCGCACTCTGCTCGATGGGGATGGCCAGCTTCTGCGCCGCTCGGGCGTTGTCCACGCGAAATGATGAACCCCAGCGCGCCAGCCGTCCCTGGGATCGCGATCGCGACGGTTTTGTCATGGGTGAAGGTGCTGGCGTGGTCGTTCTTGAAGAATACGAACATGCCAAGGCGCGAGGCGCACGCATTTATGCTGAATTGATTGGTTATGGGATGAGCGGCGACGCACATCACATCACCGCGCCAGAGGAAAATGGCAAGGGTGCATCGATGGCAATGAAGTATGCGCTTAAAGAAGCGCAGATTTCTCCAGAAGCGGTTGACTACATCAACGCCCACGGCACCAGTACGCCGCTCGGTGATCTGGCGGAAACCAAAGCGATCAAAGCCAGCTTCGGCGAGCAGGCGAAGAAAGTGACGATCAGCTCCACCAAGAGCCAGTTGGGTCATCTTCTTGGTGCAAGCGGTGGTGTTGAGGCGATCATCACTTGCAAAGTGGTGCAGCACAACCTTATTCCGCCGACGATTAATCTCGATAATCCGGATCCGGAATGCGACCTTGATTACACGCCACACAAGGCGCGTGAGAAGAAGGTTGTGTATGCGATGAGCAACAGCTTCGGTTTCGGCGGGCACAATGCCAGCCTGTTATTCAAGAAGCCTTGAAGATCGAGTCTATATTTCACCCTATATAGCGCCCGGCATGCCGGGGGCTATGTAGGGCGGGTGACGTCAATTCGCTGGGTCATTTTCTCCAACGACTTCGCGAATTCACGGGCTACCACCTGCTCGGCGACCACCACCGCAGCCCCCAATTGGGCAGCCTGCATGCCAGCGGATGAAAAGGTGCAGCGGACGACGATCGTAATATCAGGTCGCAATTCGCGCGCAACTTTCAGCGCATGCAGCGTGTGCGTTTCATCCGGCATCGCCAACGCCAAGGCAGAAGCCCGTTCAAATCCAGCTTGCTGGAGCACTTCTTTATCGCGAATATCCCCTTTGATGATTGGCACCATTCCATGTTCAAGGCGCGTGACCGTGGCGGGATTTAACTCGACAATGCAGAATGGGATTTTGCGAGCCGCCAGATTTTCCGCAACGCACCGACCGACGATCCCATAGCCAGCGATGATGACATGGCCGGTGAGAGTGTCGGGAGATGGGCAGTGGTTTTCGGACATGTGATATTATACGCCTGGTAAATGACGAATGACGAAATCCGAATGACGAAACAATGACGAATGAACCAATGACGAAAGCAGAAATTTTCGTCATTCGGATTTCGTCATTGATTCGTCATTCGGTAATTCGTCATTTCGCAATCACCTATCCACTTCGCCCATCACGATATCGATCGACCCGATAATCGCCGGGACATCGGCCAACAGCACGTTGCGGCACAACGCGCCGGTGACGGCGAGATTGATAAATGATGGACCGCGAATCTTCACGCGGTACGGGATCACACCGCCCTGGCTCTCGATGTAGAACCCAAGATGCCCGCGCGGGTTTTCATATTCCGCGTACACTTCACCGGCGGGGACTTTCATCGCGCGGGGAAGTTTGGCGCGGAATGCACCTTCGGGCATCTGCTTGATACATTGACGCAGAATTCGCACCGATTGCTTGAGTTCAGCCATCTTCACCCAGTAACGGTCCCAGCAATCGCCGAGCGTGCCGCGTGAGCCGTCACCGACGCAGACATCGAATTCAAGCTTTTCGTAAATCGAATAAGGTCGATCGCGACGTAGATCTAGCGGGATGCCACTGCCACGAATCGTCGGGCCGGAAAGGGCGTAGTCGATGGCCATGTCCTTGGGAATGACACCGATGTTGCCGGTTCGCTTGATAAAGATGTGATTGAAGCTGAGCAGATCGTTGTACTCGTCGATCTTCGGATCAAAATAGTCGAGAAATTCGGTCAGTTTCTCGAGAAACAGCGGCGGCAGATCCCAAGTGACCCCACCGATATTAATGTAGCTTAGTGTCAGCCGAGCCCCGCACAGCTGCTCGAACAAATCCAGAATATATTCACGCTCGCGGAACGCATAAAGGAATGGCGTAAACGCACCCAAGTCCAGCCCATAAGCCCCGAAGCTGACCAGATGCGAAGCGATTCGGTTGAGCTCGACCGACAGCACGCGAATCCACTCCGCTCGTTGCGGCACTTCGATATCCGCCAGCTTTTCAACCGCCATCGCCCAGGCATGGTTGTTGTTCATCGCCGCTAGATAGTCGAGACGGTCGGTATAACCAATGTATTGGTAGTAGGCGAGATTCTCGGCGATTTTTTCTTTGCAGCGGTGCAGATATCCCAGGTGGGGGATGGCTTCCAGAACCATTTCACCGTCCGTGCGAAGCACGATTCGGAGCACGCCGTGCGTGGAAGGGTGCTGCGGTCCCATGTTGACGAGCATCTCTTCGGATTGCACGTCGATATCTTCATTGACGCTGCCCGGGGCCAGTCCATAAGAGACAGTCTTGATATTCGGGCCAGAGAGCGGCGGTGTGGCAATCGACATCTCGGTTTTCCTTATTCTTTAAGCTCCTAGAGCGTGTGCAATTGTAGAGGAGCATTGAACGTTTTGCCAGTTTAGTAGTGCCGAGCGATCATCGGATTTTCCGGGGTGGACAGGGTGCGCTCGCGTTCGAACAAAAGTGCGTGTGATTTCTTCATATCTTAAAGCTTACGAATTTCCGTCAGTCGCGGAGCGTCCGAAAAAGTCGGAAAGCTGACGCTGCGGATCACGCAGTTGATCTTCTTTGCCGAGCACGTTGAAGCGAGTTCGGACCAACTCACGAATCGTCGCATCTTCAGTGGGGTGATTGAGGGTCAATATTTGGGCGATGCGTCCGTCCGCTGCAACCCCGATTTCGATAAGGTCTGGCGTTTCGCTGGCAGTCACCCCCCGGAGAATACGGCGGTCAACGCACTTGGCGTCACCCCATACGCTGAGCTCTAAACTAAACACATTGCTGGTGAAATGGCTGACTCCATCGTAGCTAAAATCAGCCCCTGCCATATTGTTCCCTGCGAGTGTGCCGGTGGCGATGGCTGAATGCCAATGATCCAACTGGCGGTGCTTGCCAAAAAGTGGATCGAACAATGCAGCGCAATCACCGGCCGCATAAATATCCGGAATGCTCGTACGGCAATGATCGTCCACCAGAATCGAACGTTCCCCGGCGATGGGCGTGCCTCGCAAGAGATCCTTGTTCGGCAGCATCCCGATTGCGGCAACGACGAAATCACAAGGGATGATTTGGCCGTCGGTCAGCACCACGCGTTGCACTCGACCGTCGCCTTCGAGAGTCTTGGCTTCAGCATTCAAATTCACTGTGATCTGGTTCTTCTCCAGGTACCGTACTAAATATTTCCCGATCGATTCACCGGCGAATTTTTTCCAGGGGTGCTCAGCAGTCACTACAAGGTTCACCCTCAACCCGAGTCGTGAAAATGTTGCAGCCAGTTCAATTCCGAGCAATCCACCACCGATCACCGTCACCGCACCACGACCCCGTGTACCCCGATCGTCGTCAGTAAACGGCCGACCTTCATTTTTCGCTTTTTCGATTGCATTATGAAGACGATCCGCATCGGCCAGGTTGCGCAGATAATGGACGTTTGCCAATGCAGAGCCCGGAACTGCCAGATGTTTTGGCGTGCCACCGGTGGCGATCAGAAGTTTCTCGAACGAGATTTCATCGCCGTTATCCAGCGACACGCATCGGCGTCGCGCATCAAGCTGCACGGCCCGCAACCCGGTGTGCAGGTCAATGTGATTCTCGCGAAACCACCCCACATAATCCGTAAAGAGCGCTTTCCGGGACACGATTCCGCACAGAAAATCCTTGCTCAAGGGCTGGCGGTGATAAGGGCGCGTAGGTTCTTGCCCGATCAGTTGAATTGAACCTTCGTGATCGTGTGTGCGGATCGCTTTTGCAGCTGAACTGCTCGCTAGACCGCCACCGATTAGTAAATATTTCACATGTTGGTGATGACTCATACTGATAATCCTCGCTTGTTCAATCATACGCGCTGTCGGATGGACGGTTCACAAAGCGGCGATTCAACAACTAGACCCGTCTTCAGCCGAAAGGTCTGTTCCAATCCAGAGCGCGGTGGCACCCAATCTCTAAGGTCGACCCAATTACTTTGCAGTTGTGATTGGACATCGGACATGCCCAGATACTCTAAGCTATAGGCGGATGAGCAAGCCCAGATTGAGTAATGACTTACGAGCGGCGGCGGGGTGCAAAGCGTACTTGGCACAAAACATCGATTTAGGGGGGGTTCCCGTTGTACATGACACTGGCGAACCCGGCTGGCGCTATCGAAAACCCGTTTTGAGCATCGGAATTCGGAACACCATCGGAAGGGAAAATCGACCGTTTGCCACAATTTGAGCGATCTTCAAAGCCCGATCGAATCGACTTCAATGCCCGCCCAAACATGGATCGATCGGAAACAACATAACTTCGCATCGTTTTGCAGTAAACACAAATTAAGGAATGACTTTGGGCCGCAACGTTCACTGAAACCTCCCCGTCGCTAAAACCACTGTCTGGCCCTGCTGGATGAACTGGTTGACCACAATATCGGGCGAGCCATCGGCAAACGTCACGGTCAACGTGACCATCTGCGATTTTTCCAACGGCATGATAAATGCAACTTCCTTCAAAAGTTCAATGATTTTTTCATCCATCAGCACGGCCCCGTGGTGAAGACCGTGGGACGAATTTCGGATCCGACGTTGGTGTGCTTCCCGCACTCGAACGTCAACTTGCGGCGGAACTCGTAAAGCGCTTTGTCACCGCTCGCGTTGTAATCGATGCGGGTGACGACGCTGAATTGAACTTACTTCCGCTCGGCATGTTCTTCGCTGTCGGTGGTGGCCGATTCATCGGTGTCGGTTGAACCGATAATCACCGATGGCAATAGGTTGACCGTGACCGTCGCCCCGCATCGATCCGAATCAATCTCCACGGTCGTGCCGTTGGTCCCACCACCCACCACTTTGCCCAGGTAATAACCGGCAGGCAGAACATGATCCGGCCCACCCGCGTGCGCCACGTTCTTATCCTCGGCCAGATTGCAGATCAGCACATCCGTCGTCGTCGGGTCAGTCACCGCCGCGTTGAACTTGACGTACGCCTCGGCGATCACACGATTTAATTCCGCCTCCGCCGTCTTACAGGCAGTGAAAGCCTCATCCGCCACACGCGCCAGAGCATCAGCTTGATGATTGAGTTCATCGAGTTTTTTAAACTCCTCAATGGTCGTGACTTCCCTGGCGACTTCTTCTGAGGACTTGCCAAACTCGTTGGCCAGATCCCGGAATTCTTCCAGGTTGACCATTGCCGCCGAGGTGTTGTTGACGAAGAAAACGTATCGATCCAGTTTCTTCTGTCGGGTGTTTTCGATCGACGTGGTCATTGCGCTCGCCAGAGCGTTTCCGCTGACCGGCAACGTTCGACTATTGGTTTCCAGCGTGCTTTCCATTGGAGTGCTTTCCGCCGGTTTTACCGGCTGTTTGAAGGGGACTAAATGCGGGTTCGATTCCGCTTTGATCTGTCGTTTTTTCACCGGCGGTTTGCTGCGTGCGCTTCGCATGGCTGGCGTTGATCGCATCGGCGAGGCGCTGATCAAGCTCGGCCTGTCGTCGCTTCGAATATGTGGCGTTGCGGTGTCGCATGATTACATCGCCAGCTTGGCCGGAGGGAATTTTGTGATCGTCAAAGGGTGACTACTTGCGTTGCGTGGAATAATGTCCGCCGGAACCACCTCGAGATACGCCGCCAGATCCGCACGGCAACGCAAAGTCCAGAGTAAGCCGTTGATCCGCTCCGGCGTTGGACATTTTGAGGTCTCGGGCAATCTGCGCGCTGGATTTGCCGCGTAAGATCCACTTCAACATCGTTCGGTCTTCTGCGCAGAGTTTGCAGGCCGCCAACTGCATCACTTCGCGTTCCATTGCCCGCCGCTCAGGTTTGAGCTCGTGGGGGTCGACGTGGTTCCGAACACACCTGGCGTTTTCTTTTGATTGCGTGGCGGACTGAATGGTCTGGTATCCACCGATGCGAATGTCGGGGTTGGTGATGAGGGTTGAAAGGTTCGCCGTCATTTCCTTCGGCGTGGGCACGCGGCCCAGTTCCTGCGTGAGCTCGCCGCGAATGCGTTCGATCACGCTCTGAACGGAGTGACAGAGCGAGGGACTGGCGTAGTCCAGTCGCGCTCGATGATCGGCCAGTCTGCCCGTGCGAACGGGCAGACTGTTCCTATTTCGGAAAACGTTCCCTCAGGTGCGCTCAGGGTCGGAAGGCCTAGAAAATTCGTAGAAATCAATCTGGACAAAATCAGAAGCGTCTGTCCCAAGGTCAAGAGCGTACGCGGATTGCAAAACAAGATTTACATGGGCCGGGCGATTTCACTTTTCAACAACGACGATCCGAAATGGAAGTGGTTTGGCATCGGCACCAACGGTGTGAAGGAAACAGTTCTCGCTGAACTCGGGAGAATGCATGACATCAAGGCCATGCACGTTGTCGCCATGAAACTGGTCGAAAACCCACCCGAGACTTCACGGGATGCGATCAGCTTGATCCGTGCGATCCGCAACGGGAACCGCTGGAGCGGCGATGCGATTGAACTGCATGCTGAAATCCAGCGGACCATCCGAGAGTACAGAGGCTCTCATCCAACGTTGGGTGGGTGGATCGTTGCAAGTGCTCTGCATATGGCGACGGCCCGCCTCCCCCGTGAAAACGTGACAGTGGCTCGGCTTAATTCCTGAATCGGGAAAACTGAATGGACACAACCGCCACACAACCTCTGGCCTTCGAGACCCTCAAATAACTTTGAACTGTAATTAAAGCTTCAATGAAGATCTTTCAAAAACTTCCTCGCCTGATCGACGCTGACGCACGATGGCCGCATGAAGCGGTCCTGTAAGTCGCCCGCGAGGCCGATCGCCGCTCTGCGGCTCGCTGGGGAGGATTCCGATCCATCCGGATGGCCGGAGCCATCCGCTATGCCCCTCTCGTCACAAGAATGGAATCTTATGCCGCTCACACCACTGCAAGAGGATCTTTGGGTTCAGGTCGAATCCCTCGCCTATTTGTGCCGTCGTCTGCCCGAGACCGACCCGGTTCGGCGAATGCTCGAATCGACCGTCTACACCGCCGATGACACCCAGCCCGACCCGCGCAAGCTGGAAAAATGCCACGCCGCGTTCTACGCCATGCCGGCTGGGAAGTTGAAGCACGTCATGAACGGCTGGGCCGTTCAGCCGCGACATCACAGCCGCGAAAATTTGCTGGCGTGTATCGAATCCGAAGGCATTCACCGAGTGCTGTCGTTGGAAGTCAGACCCACCACCGATGACAGCGCTAGCAGCATGATCGCGGTTCACGATTTTGAGTTTGGCGGTTCGGCGGGTCCGAGCGTCTGTTTGACGATCAGCGAAGGCGCATCGCTCGGCAGCGTGCTCGCCGCGATCGATCAGCTGAAAGATTGCGTTGAGCGCGATTGGCAAAAACTCATCAGCGACAATTGCGGCAGTGTCGACCTGGATGAACGCCGTGAGGAGGCCGACGCGATCGGCAAATTTCTGGCGCAGCGGGATATGAACCCCGCTGATCGTGTGTCGCCCGACACCCGCGAAATCGCCTCTGCCGAGAACGAATGCATGTTGAACCGGCGTGCGTATGCCGCTGCGTGAATGAGTCCTAAGGTTGTAACCCGATGGCCCTTCAATTGGCACCTTCCAGCATCACCCCACCCCCGGCCCCCAAGGGAATTCGGTGGATCGACGTAGCCACCGCTGCGGCTCGCCTGGGCGTCAGCGAGCGGATGGTAACGACTCGTTGCCGGGCTGAATGGGAACTGGCTCGACTGGCCGAAATGCGCAGACCAGAGGGGCGGGGAAAATCGTGCTGGTATGTGCGGGAAGATGCGGACCCCGGCCTGTCCCGCATTCAGTTCCCCGATCAGATTTCCTTCGACATGCGCAGGCTCAGTGGCAAGCATCGGGAGGTGTTGCAGACTCGCAAGAAGATACTGGATGAATGGGAACGCGAGAAAGCCAGAGGCGTTCGCGATGGCAAGACGGAACTAAAAGTCACGATGCATTTCGTGCATTGCCACAACCTGGTCGAGAAACAAAAGATTTCCCACAGAACGCTTCATCGGTGGTACGAAAAATTTAATCCCGATGGATTTGCGGGAATCGTCGACGGTCGACGCGATCGAAAGGCATTGTCGCCGGGTGAGTCGGAGCCGGATGTAGAAGGCGATCCATTTTTCAGCATGCTCAGGGATTTGTGGTTGTCGCTGAACAAGCCCACTAAGAAGAGTGTCTTCCAGATGGCCGACCACGCGGCCAAGACGAACGGCTGGACGCGGCGAAGCTATCGCACCGCGCGGCGGTATCTTGCGAAGATTCCGCAACGCGTCGTGATCAAATATCGACTGGGCGAAGATGCCTACCTGGCGAAAGCGCAGCCGTCGATTGAGCGGGACTATTCAACGCTGCATTCCAATGAAATCTGGTGTGGGGATCATCACCAGTTCGACGTGATCGTCCGCGATGGGAATAAGTTAGTGCGCCCGTGGTTGACCGGTTGGGAGGATAACGGGTGTGCTGAACCGCCTTGGCTGCAAAGTCACCCACGCCAAACCGTATCATGGTCAAAGCAAACCCATCGAACGGCTTTTCGCCACGCTCTGCAAGCAGTTCAGCGATCTGTGGCCCACGTACTGCGGCAACAAGCCGGAGAACAAACCCGAGAGTCTTCAGGCACAATTGGACAAAGGGAATGCCCCTGAGCTTGCGGATTTCGTGGAGAAGTTCCAGCAGTGGGTGGAGTCGGCATACAATGCCTCCCCTCACTCGGGCGACTCGATGAACGGTCGAAGTCCCGAGCAGGTTTTCGCCGCAAGCTGGAATGGAGCATCAAAGCGAACCACTTCACCGGATATGCTGGAATTACTCTTGATGCCCGAGACGCGTCCATTGAAGGTGGGAAAGAATGGAGTCGTGTACCGTGGCATTCGGTACGGGCAAAAATGTCCCCAGCTATTCGACAAACTCGGGCAAGAGGTTTACCTCCGAGTGAACATCAACGACATCAGTCATGTGATGGTCTATTCAACGAACGATGAGTTTATCTGTATCGCCCCGTCCAATGATCGTCTGCCTGCGAACGCGGGGGTCAAGGAACTGAGCGAAGCGAATCGTGCGATGGCCTCGCATCGAAAGCTTCTGGGTGAATACTACCAGCGTCGCACCCGCATGCATTTCGACCTTCCCACGATGATGATTGCTGCAGCTGCGGATCGTGCCGAGGAAAACCGAAAAAACAATCCCCCGCCGCCGCCCGAGGGTCCCGGGTCCATCGTCCCCATTCATTCACGGGTGGCGACGGCGGAAGTAATGCGGGAACTCACCAACGCCGTTGGCAATGCAGAACTCCGCAAGGCGGCGGGGGCGGAGTCTATGTCATTTCTCGAAGCTGTTGGTGACAAGTTTCGCCCGACTGAAGACGAAGTACGTCAATCTGCGAATCATTCGCCGACTGACACGTTTGCGCAGTTGATGAAAGCATTCTCACCCAAGCGGCCGGGGGACGCGGAATGAAATTCTTTGACCATCACAAAGCGCCGGGCAAAGCGGCATTCGAGCAGCTCCGCGATGATTCGAGGATCAAAGGGGCATCGCGCCTCATTCCGGATGATACCGATCCGCAGAACGTCACGCAGCCCGTGGCCCACGCGGTGATAGAAGCGGTTCGTGCGTATCAGGAACGCAATTCCCTTAAGTGGAAGGAAATCGCCCGGAGCATCGGCATCGGTGTCACGACGCTGGGCTCCCTGGTGAACGGCCATTATGTGCCGCGATGGCAGGATCACGCGATCGACCTGGACAAATGGTTGGAAGCGGAATTGAAACGGGAGACGACGCCCCGCCCGACCGAATTTGTGATGACGCGCGTGGCGGAATCAATCCGCACGGTGGCCGAAGTCGCCACGGCGTTGAAGGGCATCGGCCTGATCTACGGCTGGGCGGGCATCGGCAAGACTTTAGCCCTGCAGGTGATCGCTGCCGACAAGCCCGGTTCATGCTTCGTGTCGATCAAGACATCGGTCACGACGCCGCTGGGCGTGCTGCAGGCGATCGCGACGGGCATCGGCCTGCGCGTGAATTGTAACGATGGTCAGCGCGCCCTCACCCTTCGCCTCGAACAAATCCTCCGAGGTACGCCGCGACTGATCATTATCGATGAGATTCACAAGCTCTGTGGATCCTGCGAGGACAAAGCCCTGCACGTGTTGCGTGATCTGTACGATGCAACGGGCGTTCCGATGTTGTGGAGCGGCACTATCGATCTCGTGGCGTATCTGGACCGTGGCCGGGCCAAAGGCCGCGAACCCCTTTCGCAGATCCGCAGCCGTGTTTGCATCGCCCGGGATCTGAGCGACTTCACGGGCACGGGGGATGGTGGCGGCGATGGTGGGGAACCACTGTATACGCTCGAAGAAATCCGCCGAGTGTTTGCCAAGAGTCAAATGCGATTGGCCCCCGATGCCGCGCAGTATCTATTGAAGCTGGCGAACCTCCCCGACAGCGGGGCCCTGCGTACGTGTCGCAATCTGGTGATCATCGCCACGAAGATCCACGCAAGCCGTGGCGACGTGCTGACCGGTGCGATGCTGCAAAGCGCCCATCAGTTGCTTGTCTCCCGTCGCGACTTCTCAGCCGTGCAGGGCAGTCTGAACGATTCCGAAACCAAGCCGGTGGCGAGGGTGGGATAACCAACGGATGCACACCGATCGTCAATATCCCGAGCTCGCTGGCCTCATGCCCAGGGATCGCGCGCGGACGATTCGCCGTCTCCGGATCGTTCAAGAAGTCAACACGATGATCGATGAAGGGAAAGGAATGGGTTTAAGAGCCGGGGACATCGTCGCCACGTATTCGGAAGTGCTCCGTGGGCGAGGGTTCCGAGTATCACCGACAACGATCCAAAGATACCGCCGCGTCTATCGCTTAGGCCGTCTGGCGGCGTTAATTGACCGTCGATCGCATCCGGACTGCAAAGTCGATCTGTCACCGTTCGCTGCATTCTTAAACTTCATCAAGCTCGGCTGGAACCACGCCATTGCGAGTAAATACAAATCGTTCACCCCTCGGTTTGAAACCGCGTATTACTTCGCGCTCCGCGAGGTGAAAGACACTGGCGACTGCGTTTGCGAATACTGGTTGGCGGCACAATCGCTGCGCCGCGAACTAGCTCCCACCTTGCCCCAAAAAGCTCGGCGCAATGCTGAGAATGTGCTTATCGAACGGCCTTAAAAGGTCGTTCAAACGACGATGGCGGATCGTCTAAAATGCCGACCCGGACGGGGTTCGGCTTCCGGTGCGCTCAGAAGGCCTGTGCCAAGTACGTGACCAGTAATGCCAAGTAGGCTGACCAACTACAACAACCAACTACAATTGGAATTTCTTTCTTGACAAAGCGAGATATTGAAACAACAATACATCCGGATGGAAGGATGAATGAATAGGATTGCCGTGTCAACATCTTCGCAGCCTGATTCTCTCCTGGGATGGATGGAGTCCCTGGCCGACCCTACTCGCTTGCGGCTGCTTCGATTGCTGGAGCGGCATGAATTAGGGGTGGTCGAGTTGTGCGATGTGTTGCAGTTGCCGCAGTCGACGGTGAGTCGGCATTTAAAAGTTTTGAGCGATCATGCCTGGACTCGCAGCCGACGGCAGGGAACCACGAATCTCTATCGCACGATTTTGGACGAACTGGATATCACGGCCCGCAAGCTCTGGGTGCTTGCCCGCGAGCAAACGGCTGATTGGATCACCACTCAGCAGGATGAATCGCGGCTAATACGACATTTACGCGATAAGCAAAAAGACAGCCAGGCATTTTTCGCGGGCGCAGCGGGTTTATGGGACAAGCTTCGCAGCGAGCTTTATGGCTCCCGTTTTACGACCTCTGCGATGTTGTCGCTCCTGCCCGATAATTATGTTGTGGCCGACCTGGGTTGTGGCACGGGTCCGCTGACGGCGGAACTTGCCGGGCATGTGAAGCAGGTGATCGCGGTCGATAACTCCGCCGCGATGTTGAAGGCCGCGCAAAAACGATTGGATGGCTTGGATAATGTCGATCTTAGGAGTGGTGATCTTGAATCGCTCCCGATTGAAGATGGTACCTGTAACGCGGCGATGATGGTACTGGTGCTGACGTACCTTGCCGCTCCGCAGGCCGCCGTTCGCGAAATGGTTCGGATCTTAAAACCGGGCGGGAAAGCCGTGTTGATCGATCTGTTGCCGCACGATCGCGAGGATTTTCGAAGGCAAATGGAACAGCAGCATGCGGGGTTCGATCTGGCGTTGATGGAAAAAATGATGGTGGATGCGGGATTGTCGAACGTGGCCTGTCGACCGCTGCCACCGGAGCCGAATGTGAAGGGCCCGGCGTTGTTTTTGGCGGTGGGGAAGAAGGGATAGAATACTTCCATGACGCAGACAGCCGAAAAAATCTTGTCGGAAGCAATGAAGCTGGATGAGGCCGAGCGGATCGAGCTGGGGACGAACTTTTATCGTCCGCGACCCGGATGGTCGACGCGTTGAAATAAAAGAAGAATTTTAGGGTCCGCACTTCGGACCCATTGACTGTAAATGTAAACCGGTCCGCCGTGCGGACCCTACCAAAGGACTGATCATGACACAGACGTTGACTCCGCCCGCCAAGTCTCATATTTCGGCGGCCAAGGGATTGGAATATAAAGTGGCCGACCTTTCGCTGGCCGAATGGGGCCGTAAGGAACTGGTTTTGGCCGAACAGGAGATGCCGGGCCTGATGTCTTGCCGCGCTGAATTTGGCAAGACCAAACCCCTGAAAGGTTTGAAAATTGTCGGCTCGCTTCACATGACGATTCAGACCGGTGTGCTGATTGAAACGTTGTCGATTCTCGGTGCCGAAGTACGCTGGTGTTCGTGCAACATCTTCAGTACGCAGGATCATGCCGCCGCCGCAATTGTGGTGGGTCGGCCGGAGAATGGCGGCACCGTTGAAAATCCTAAAGGTGTCCCCGTTTTCGCCTGGAAGGGTGAGACGCTGGAAGAATACTGGTGGTGTACCGAGCGCGCGATCGATTTCGGGAATGGTACCGGCCCGCACCAGATCGTGGATGACGGTGGCGATGTGACATTGCTCGTTCACAAAGGCGTGGAATTTGAAAAGACAGGCAAAGTTCCGGGTCCGGAAACCACGGAAAATGAAGAGTACAAAGTGATTCTGCAGTTGCTCGCCAAGCTGGTGAAAGCAACGCCGCACGGCTTCACGGAAATGGCCAGGCACATCAAAGGGGTCAGTGAAGAAACCACCACCGGCGTGCTTCGTCTGTACGAGATGCAGAAAGCCGGCACGCTGCTTTTCCCGGCGATTAACGTCAACGACAGTGTCACGAAAAGTAAGTTCGACAACCTGTACGGCTGTCGTCATTCACTCATCGACGGGCTATTCCGCGCCACCGACGTAATGGTCAGCGGCAAGGTTGCCGTTGTCTGCGGGTACGGCGATGTCGGAAAAGGTTGCTGCCAATCACTGAAAGGCCAGGGCGCTCGCGTGATCGTCACCGAGATCGATCCGATCTGCGCGTTGCAAGCGGCCATGGAAGGCTATCAAGTGCTTCCGCTGGAAGACACGCTGAGTTACGCCGACCTCTACGTCACGACCACCGGCAATTTCTCCATCATCACCGCCGACCACATGGCCAAGATGAAAGACAAGGCGATCGTCGGCAACATCGGTCACTTCGATAACGAGATCGACATGGCCGGTCTGAAAAAGGTGAAGGGTCTGGTGAAGACCAACATCAAACCGCAGTACGATATGTTCACATTCCCGGACGGCCACAGCGTACTGATTCTCGCGGAAGGCCGCCTGTTAAATCTGGGTTGCGCCACCGGTCATCCGTCGTTTGTCATGTCTGCCTCGTTCACGAACCAGACGATCGCCCAGATCGAACTGGCCACCAACCTCGGTAAGTATGAAAAGAAGGTCTATGTGCTGCCGAAGCATTTGGACGAAAAGGTCGCTCGTCTGCATCTGGACAAACTCGGTGTGAAGTTGACGAAGCTTACCGATGAACAGGCTAAGTATATTGGTGTGCCTGTGGAAGGGCCGTATAAGTCGGATCACTATCGGTATTGAACGCCGCCGGCTGTACGAAGCAACCCACCATAGAGGCTCCCCGGCGCGGGGGGCCTCTTTCATTTCCGTTGCGGCAGGTCGGTCCAGACTTTCATTGCCGAGTTGCGAAACGTATGCGCTGCGTCGGGTTGGATGCGATACTCGGTGCCGATCTTCTGGATCAGTGACTTCAACCGCCAGTACCGAATGATCACGCGGAGCAGGTATTCCGGTAGTTTTGGCTCAACCCGCGCGACGGTAACCCTTCCCGCCACCGCTCGAAGGCCAAGGGCTCCCGCGCTTTCAAGAGAACGTCAATGGCCGCGTCGTAGACGCGCTTCGGGGCTCGGAACGGCGGATGTCCCGGCCGAAGCTCGTCGAGATATTCCCCACTGCGGTCCTTGGATCGTGCGTAGCCGCTCACGCGGCCCTCTTCTCGATCGCGGGACGTCTGCACCGCACAACGTGCGCTTGCCACACTGGCCGATGCCGCTCGAAGCCGTGATCCAATGGAAGTTCGGCGGCACCAAGCCATTCCCTTGTCATTCATCTTCAATCACAGCGAGAAGCCTATCCACGACTTTGTCGAGGATGGCCGCAGGAGCTTCGATGACAAATTCAAGCTCTCGTTCACGATAGTCTACTTGACGGACGGCATCCGCAACGATGACGCTTTCAACCTTACCGAGCAATTTCTTGTCCGGTAGTAACCCGGCGGGCACCGCCACCTCGAAGGGTCCGCCGCGCACGCGGCTTGTGATCGCGCACACGATCGCCATGCCGGTCTTTCGGTTATATGCGGTGGGGCTCAGCACGATCGCATAATGCCGATCCGCCATCTCGTGTCCGGCCGAGGGGGAAAAATTAAGGTGTACCAAGTCCCCGCGTTTCGGATGGTAGGCCCGATAGCTCATATAAGCTCCCTGCCTTTGGGGCCGCCCTTGAACAGCTCGCCGTGGCGATGCTCCGGCTTCATCTGGGCTAACAAGTCCGCGAGCTTGCATTTTCTCCGGAGCTTGCGGCGTGGCCGCACGGTAAGCACGCCGCCATCGGTTTGGAACTCGATCTCCGTCCCGTTTTTTAGATCAACCTGCTCGGCGATGGATTTGGGGATGCGAATCCCTAAACTATTGCCCCACTTCTGAACGGTAGATGCCATAGGAGCCTCCTGTATATACGATGAATATACGTCTCGGGTCGGGTCGGGTCAACTTCGATCAGACCCTGAAAATCGCACCCATCTTTTTTCCCAGCAGTGAATTTGCCGACAGGATCGTAAGCATCAGCAAAGCCATTGCCCATACACCGAGCGCGCTTGCGATGTACGGGCCATCACGCAGGCGTTGAAATAGTTCGTAGATCGCTTTGGTGATGGGCCAGTAGGCGGTTCGCTGGGCCAGAATCAGGGAGTCACTGACCTCCAGCATGGCAAAGGCGAACGCCAGCAACCCGCCGGCGATCAAGTTGGCGGCGATCAGCGGGAGGGTGATTCGCCACATCGTCATAGAGTTTGATGCGCCGAGATTTCGTGCGGCAAGTTCAAGATCGACGGGCGTTTGTTCCAGCCCGGCGACGGCGCTGCGGACGACGTAGGGTAGTCGCCGCATGGCGTAGGCGATCACGAGAAGTAGCGTCGGGTTTTCCTGCACGTTGACCAGATTGCGGAGCGTTGGCCAATGCGCGAGCCAAGTCTGCATTTGCAGACTGATACCGAGATAACCGAACGCCAGCACCAAGCCCGGCACCGCCATTGGGAGCATCGAAAGATTATCGAGTATCTGTCGACCACGCAGGCTCGAACGAACCAGCAGCCAGGCGATCGTCAACCCTAACGCCAGATCGATCACCGTGCTTAAACTGGCATACTTCACGCTCATAATGACTGAGGGCAGTGCCGTTTCATGGGAGAGGCCATGGATGTAATGTTGCGCCGTGAATACTTTGGGCAGCGCGGATTGATACCACGCACCGACACCGCTGATGCTGAAGAGAATCACACCGATATGCGGGAGCAGGGCAAGGCCGCTGACCACTAGAAACGCCGCGAGTACCGGAAGGCTTTTGACGAAGCCAATCTGTATGGCATTTCCCTGAGTGGATGCCTTCGTGACAGCGGCATCTTGTCGACGGCCAAGTAAGAGTTTACCGACGATATACAACAGGATGCTGGTCACCAACATCACGACGACCAGGGCATAAGGTAGCGGGTTTCCCTGCACTTGCGTGATGCGATTGAAAATCTGCACCGGCGTGACGTGGTAGTAATCGAACATCAACGGCGTGCCGAGTTCGGTAAAGCTCCAGATCAACACGATCGTGCCACCGGCGAATAACCCTGGCCGCATGAGGGGCAAAGTGATCTTTCGGAAAATGGTCCATCGCGAAGCGCCAAGATTGGCGGCAGCTTGTTCCATCGCCGGGTCGAGGTTTGCCAATGCTGCCGACACGTTCAGATAAAGGATTGGGTAGAGGCTTAGCGCTTCGATGAGAACAATGCCGAATAGCCGCGCCTTGCCGAGCCAATCCACGGGCGAGTTTGCCGCAACGAGACCAACATGTTGCGCGAGGCTGGTGAGGACGCCGAACCGGCCGAGAATTTGCCGCATGCCGATCGCGCCGACAAATGGCGGTAAAATCAACGGCACGAGCAGAAGGGCGTTGGCAATCCCCTTTCCCCAAAAGTTCAACCTCGTGGAGAGAAGCGCCAGCGGAACACTGATCAGCAGGCAAAGTATCGTGACGGACACGGCGATGGTTGCGCTGTTCAGAAGTCCGGAACGAAATTCGTGATCCTGAAATACGGCGGCAATGTAAGTCCAGGTAAATGCTCCGGGTTTGCCGGCTTCACCGATACCGAAGAATGCGACCTGCAGCACGCGACTGATCGGCCAAAGCAGAAATATCGCGAAGGCGATGAGGAGTAAGATGAAGATGGAATATTGTCGGATCAATCGCATTGTATTTCTGGTCCCCTCCCTCTGGTACTCCGGGGGGAGGGGAGAGGATTAGCGTCCAGCCTCCTCTCGCAATTTTCGATACTCCGTGCGGAATTCGTCCGTCCACTTTCTCTGCAATTCAAGTCGCATGGCGGGAGGCGCGGCGGTCCATTCCGAAGCGCGTCTGATCGCCTCTTTCTGATCGAACGGGAATCGACCGAGCTTTGCATCTAACTCTGCCGCCCGCGGTGACGAGAGTATCGAAGCGCGCGTTTCGCGCAGTTCATCAAGAAGATCGATGCACGAAAATTCGATCAATTCCCCGAGTACGGTGAAGGTTTTCTTGCGAGCCGATGACGTATTGAAACCGCCGGCTTGCTGAAACGGTTTTACTTTGTCAGTGAAGTCTTCGGCTTGAGCGTAGACCGACGGGACAATCGGCAATCGCCGTAGGGCTGTTTCTTTGGGACCGCCGGGCGCGCCCGGGCGAATGTTCCAGAGACGTTGGCCTCGCTCACTCAGGACGAACTCGATGAAGTGAATCCCAAGTACGCGATGGGGTGCTCCTTTCACGAGAGCAATGGGGTCAGGGTTAATCGCAGTGGCACCAATCGGTTCGATATATCCCATGCGAGCTTCGCCGATGGCGTCGACTTGCGCGCGGCCATGAAAATCGATGCACATGGCGGCCGCGGCATCACCGCTGGCGACGATGCCGGGGATGGCTTCGCTGCTGCCGGTGAATAGTCGTGCGTTGGCAGCAAGTTGGCGGACGAGGCCCATGCCGTCGGCCCAGCCTTCGTCTTCGCTGCGACCGGCGGCTTTGACGTCGGCCATGGCGCGCTCGGTGATAACCATGAAAACGGTCTTGGCCGACGCGCTGCGGGTTGGGTCGGCCATGACGAGCCAACCGCGATACTTTGCATCGGCCAGGTCTCGCCAAGTTTTGGGTTCTGGTACGCCGAGGTATTTCAGAACGTCTTTGTTGTACAAAATTCCGAAGCTCGACAGGGCTGATCCAAACCATGCTGGCGGTTTTGATTGATCGTACAGAGCCACACCGTTCAGATCGGGCTTGGGGTACGCGGCGGCCATCACGTTTGCATCGAGTTGAACCGGTTCAAGGTAGCCAGGCTTTTTGAGTTGCTGGTCGAAAAGATAGTCGCCGCCTCCCCAGACTAAATCGACATCGATCGGAGCTTTGGCGCGGGCGATATCGTCAAGATATTTGACGGTGTCGCTGCCGCCGTAGAATCGGTAATCGACGTAGGCGGGTTTGCCGAATTTCTGTCGATGCCATTCGGTAAATGCCTCGGCGAACTCACGGCGAATGCCTTCAAAGTGAGCGCTGATGATAATCACGGTATCGGATTTTCCACCGACCGTGACATTGGAGGATTTTCCCATTCCCAAGCGCAGGAGGAATGGCGTCACCAGCGTGACGAAGAACAGGAAGATGAAAAGGTATCGACGCATGAAGGTTTGATGATTTTATTCGTACAGGACGACGACATCCTCAGGGGAAAATTCGACCGTTAAATCCTGCGGGACGGTGAACAGCGGTGGGGTGCTGATCACCTTCAGCGATTGCCCGTTTATCTCAAGTATGTGTTCGCTGGCCTCGCCAAGGAATGTGGTTTCCTTCACCTTTCCGGTCAGCAGATTGCGACCCGGGGGAACTTGCCCGTTGGTGATTCGGATTTGTTCCGGGCGAATACTGAGCGTGACACTGCGGCCATTGGGAATGGTGGATTGAATGGCGATTCGACCGGCGGCCGTGTCGACTTTTTTCCCGTCCACGACTATGCCGGGGAGTAAATTCGTCTGCCCGATGAACCCGGCGACAAAGCTGGTTTTGGGAGAGTGATACAATTCGCCGGGCGTGCCAACCTGAATCAGTTTGCCATCCTTCAGCACGGCAATCCGATCCGCAACACTTAAGGCTTCTTTTTGATCGTGCGTGACGTAGATCGTCGTGAACCCGGTCGTTTTGCAGATGCGGCGGATCTCACTTCGCATCTCATGCCGTAACTGCGCATCCAGATTCGATAACGGTTCATCCAGCAAAAGACAATCGGGCTTCACCGCCAACGCTCTTGCCAGCGCAACACGCTGCTGCTGGCCGCCGGAAAGCTGATTGGGTTTGCGATCGGCGAGTTTCTCCATCTGAACGAGCTTGAGCACTTCATCGACACGGCGAAGGGCCTCTTCGGCGGCGGTTTTTCGCACGTCGAGCCCGAACCGCACGTTGTCGCGCACCGTCATGTGCGGCCACAGCGCATAACTTTGGAAGCACATGACCGCGTTGCGTTTATCCGTGCCGAGAGGAGTCACATCTCGATCGTTAAAAAAAATGCGGCCGCTTGTGGGTTCGTGCAGCCCGGCGATTAATCGAAGCAAAGTGCTTTTGCCGCATCCACTCGGGCCAAGCAGGAAGAAAAGTTCACCGGCGTTGATTTGAAGATCGATGCGATCCAGAGCGGTCGTCTCGCCGAATTTCTTATGAATCTGTTCCAGGCGTACGGAAGTCATTGGGTCGAATTGTAAAGGATGTCGCCAATCAGATATAGCCGTGAATGACCGCATTAATATCGTGTGAAGGTCTGTTTTAGGATAATGTGTTCGACATGAAAGAATCGGATCAACCCCAAATCGTGGCCGAGGGAAAGCACATTCGACTGATGAAGCGCGGTTCGTGGGAATACGCCGCGCGAAAAAACATCAGTGGGATCGTTGGAATTCTGGCGGTGACGGATGAGGGGAAGATTTTGTTGGTCGAACAACCGCGTCCACCGCTCGGCAAAAACGTGATTGAAATTCCCGCAGGATTGGCCGGCGATATGGTTGGGCATGAGACCGAAGAATTAGCGCAGGCCGCGCGGCGAGAATTGCTGGAAGAGACGGGCTATGAAGCGACTGAGATGGAATGGATTTCCGAGGGCGCGGTGTCGGCGGGGATCACCGATGAAATAATCGCATTATTTCGGGCGACGGGTCTGACGAAAAAAACCACCGCGATTGGGGATGGTTCGGAGCAGATCACCTTGCATGAAGTGCCGCTTGAGAAAGTTCATGCCTGGCTTGATGAGCAGCGCGGCATGGGGAAAGTGATTGATTTGAAGGTGTATTCGGGGTTGTACTTTGCCAAGCCGCAAGCGGCCCGTGGTTAACGCGGATAGGATTCTGGTATGCCGAAGACGATTTATCTGGAGCGGAGTAACAAGGATCTTGTTTGCTCTTGTAAGTGTCGGCATTCGTTGATCGCCTCGCCGGTGCAGCTGGACTGCCCGTGGTGTGGTTGCGGATGGCTTTTCACCTGCATGAATTGTCGCAAATCATTTACATTTGCGCGCGGCGTCGAGATAGATGAATCGCTTGCGGAACTGGCAGCATTGGATCTCGAAGCGAGAAAGGGGACGGATCTGGAGTTGGATGATCCCGCTCGCTGGGTCGAGTGGATGGGTACGTTACTTAAAGCCGTTGAACCGGGGAAGGAATACGTTTACCTGGATGGTTTTTTCGTCGAAGTGGAAACCGTGCCGTTGAAATTCGACGGTTGGCATAGTCGGCATGATTTACCCTGGGTGCCGCAGAAGGCTGCTTTGGATGATCCTACCGTAATCAATGACACGATCGGATCCGAAGAATACTGGCAGGAAACCGCGATCGCGAATGAAGAGTGATCCGGTTCCCTCCTCCAATGCGTAGAGGGTCCGGCGATCTATCTTCCGCTGCGGAATAAGGTGATTCGGTCGGCACTTTCCATCCCCATCGGCGATATTTCATCGCGAAATTGCTTTTTATGAAAGGGAGCGGATAGATTTACAGGTCCACTAGCAGGGGAGGGGACAATGTGGATAAACATTCTCCAGAGATGTTCCGGACTTACCCGATAACCTTAGTAACGGGTCGTGGTACGCGCCCGACGGGAGCTTTGACAATATGGCCAAGGATAGGAAGTCCAAACCCGCCCCCCGAAAACTCCTCGCCCCGGAGCAAATCCGGTTTCGTCGGAAGATCGCGCTGAACATCGCCTTGATGCTCATTTTGATCGTCGGCGGAACCATCGGATACTCATTTATTCGCCAATATGTCGATCAGAAATTGACCTTCCCCGTCGATGCGCCAGTTGTGGTGTTGAAGAATCGGCCTGTGTGGATGAGCGATTTTCTGGTTGAGCAGATTGTCGGCAGCGTGCAACCGCCGACGGCGCGGTCGGCATTCGATCAGCAGATGCTCGTCAACGCGTATGATATTTTGAAACACAATCCGTGGATCAAAGACGTACGGCAAGTCCGCCGTGCGTACGGGAAGAAGCCCGGCGATACGATCGAGATCGATTGCGATTACCGCGCCCCGGTCGCCTTGGTGCGCTACGGCGATGTCTACGCGCTGGTGGATGCCGAGGGAATTAAACTGCCTGAGCTTTTCAACGCGAATCAATTGTCCAAGATCATGATCGGGCAGGCTGGTCGGGTGAATATTCGGGTGATTGAAGGTGTCGTCCGCCCACCTCCGGACCCAGGCCGTCGCTGGGTGAGCGAAGATCTGAGCGCCGGTTTGGAAATGGTGCAACTGCTGCACGGCCAGCCCTATGCCGAAGAAGTACAGACGGTCCGCGTGAATAATTATAACGGTCGGCTCGACCCTAAAGAGGCATGGCTTGTGCTGATGACTCGCGACCGCACGGAGATTCGCTGGGGTCGCCCGCGCAGCGCGGTGGATGCGTTCGCTGAAGTGCCCTGGCATCAGAAGCTGGAATACATGCAGCGGATCGTGGAAAAATACCACCGTGTGGATGCGGGTCATTCGGCCGTCGATTTACGCTTTGACCGCGTGACCTTCCCCAGCGAAGATCTTCGAGGCGGCGAACGAAGCGCCGGGCTTCGGGAAGAACCGTAGGATTGAAGCAAATCCGCCATTGCAGAATTTCGTTCGTTCCGTGCCAGCCTTTAAACTCTCTCGGAGCAGGCGCAGGTTGATCTATCATGCGAGGCGCCAAATCCCCTTCTCAAGCCGATCGTGTTGTAACTGATAACCCATCAGTCAACGCGCCCCATCGCTCGCTGTTCCCCCCGCTGTTCGTCTGGTTATTGGTTCAAATGTTGGCCTTGGGTCTGTCTGCCGCCCGCGTACCGTTCTTTGCGACAAAGAGTTTCCCACAACCGGCGGAAATCCTTGCGGTGCCGTTGATGTGGACGATTCAGATTGGGGCATCGGCCCTGCTGTTTCCATTTCTTTTGCGAGATCCCCGGGTGGCCGGATCGGTGATCGCGGCGGCTTGGCCTTTTACGATGATCGCGGGGATTCTGACAGGCCTGCCGATGTCTCTCATGACTGTGGCGTCAATCGTGTTTATCACCGTATGGATTTTGGGATTAGCGTTGTGGAGTCATTTGCTTCGCTCGCGAAGGTCGCAGGCCGTTGGGGTTTGTTTGGCGGTGCTTCTCGCGCTTGGAGGGCCGTTTCTAACGTACGTCAAACTGGAATATGGCAATCCCAGTGTCGGTCCGGCGAAAGGCATTGATGGACCGATTTCTGCGGCCCTTGTCATTGGCATGCATGACTACTTGTCTCAAACGGTCTGGCTCTACGCCGGGGGATACCTTCTTTTCAGTTTAATCGCATGGGGCATTGGGAAGTTCAAAAAACGAACGCCCTGAGATGGTGGCAAAACACGGTTCGCAAGCGAACCGGCTAAATAATAGAGCCTCTTGCAAAACCCCCCGAAGATTGGCGGAACGCCCGCCCTCACGTCTTCAGAGAGCCTGCCTGAGATTGATTGAAAGTGTACCGCGCTTTGCTCAATCTGTCCAGTGATT
>JBBRMF010000019.1:0-35225 GCA_038230975.1 Tepidisphaerales bacterium | reverse complement strand
TGTGTTTTTTTCGGTGAATGACACACACGGGTCTCGGAGTACCGCGACCCGTGGCACCCGACCAAGTTGAAAAACGCTCTAGGAGCGAGGAGGGGCATTTTCGAGCGGGAGTCAGCCCCCACCCTAACCCTCCCCCGGAGTACCGGGAGAGGGAATAAGGCGGACAATGGAGCGGGGTCAATTTAGTGAAATAAAACTTTATCATTCGTTTCCCTGTAAGATATTTCTAGTGGTGAGCGACATCCCCTGTGCCGGCACAGTGGCCGGTGGGAGTTTCAGTAAATGATTGACTGGCAGGATATTCTCAGCCGTGAAGGTCCGGTTGTATGGCGGACGGCTTGGCGCTTGCTGGGGAATCGCGCGGATGCGGATGAAGTGTTCCAGGAATCCTTTGTCAGTGCCCTCGAGTATTCCCGTACGCATGAGGTCAAGCATTGGCGGGCCTTATTGCAGCGATTGGCGACCACCCGGGCGGTCGATCGATTGCGGCAAAAGATTCGCCGACGCGGTCGAGAGGATGCTTTGCCAGAAGATCATTTACTCGCCTCGGGTTTATCACCGCCGCAGATGGCGGAAAACGCGGAGCTGTCCGAGCGGTTTCGGGCGGCACTAGCGGAGATCAATCCGAAGCAAGCCGAAGTGTTTTGTCTGTTTCATCTGGATGGCTGGAACTACCCGGAAATTGCCGAGCATTTGGCGGTTTCCACTGATGTCGTCGGAGTCTGGTTACATCGGGCCCGCGGACGGTTGCGTGAATTGCTCGCCGAGATGAAAGAGGTGTCGTCATGAATGAAGAAAATCAATATGACGAAAATGATGTGCTGGGTCGATCCATCTCCGCGCTGAAAAACGCACACGTTCCTGCGGGTCCGAGTTCCCAGACAACGGCTGACACGCTGGCGGCCCTTCGTAGGGCAGCCGGTGCGGGTGTTCTCCAAAAGGATGTCACCCCTTCTGCAGGATTTTTTCAGAAGGTATTAGCCATGTCGTATTTACATCGAAAAGCCGCCGCGCTGATTGTCGCGGCAGGTGGATTGTCTGTCTGGGCTGTGTTGCTGGCGTTTGGTTTTTTTTCATCGGTCACCTTCGCCCAGGTGGCGGAAAAACTTCGGGATATTAAATCGCTCACGTATTCGGCTCGAATGACGGTGCCCGGTGCAACCGAACCGATGGTCATTAAATCGGAGATTCTTGGCGGACGAATGAGAAATGAGTTGCCAGGATCGACGGTGATGATCATGGATATCGCCACGAGTCAAACGCTCATCCTGAATTCGGCGTTGAAGACGGCGAATCTCACGAAGATTGAAGTCACGGGTCAGCCGAAGGCACCGATTGAACGGGATGTGATTTCCGAAATGCGCAGTCTCGTCGGGAAAAAAGGTGAATCGGTTGGCGAATTGAAGATCGGAAACATAAAGGCCAAGGGCTTTCGTGTCACGGAAAGCGGCAAGGTGATGACGATCTGGGTGGACCCTGCGACCGACCTGCCGGTGCGAATGGAAACCAATGTAGAGATCGCGGGCAAAACGACGAATATTACGATGGATGATCTGGTGTTTGATGCGCCGTTGGATGAAAAGCGATTCAGCATGGAGATTCCAGCCGGGTACACGGTGACCAAACTCACTGGTTCGATTAGCTTGAATATCGAAGAGAATGTCGTCGGCATGCTGCGGATCTTCGCCAAGAAGAGTGACGGGAAGTTTCCAGTCAAGCTGGATGATTGGTATGCGATCGCCCAGCTCGCAAGCGCGGACGTTGCGAACGTTGATAAACCTGCCAAGTTGGATTCCGAAAGCCAACAGTTGATGACCTATACCGGAAGTCTGACCAGTCTGCTTTTCAAGTATGATCTTCGCAAGACCTACGACTATCTGCCCGGACATAAGTTGGGCGAGAAGGATGCGATTGTCTTCTGGCGGAAGGATCTTGAAACAGGCAAGCTCATGGCGGTTTTCGGAGATCTTTCGACACGGGAGATCACGAAAGAGCAGTTGCCACCGCCATCCAAGGATGCTGTGCAATCGGCACCGACCGTCGTGCCGAGCGAGGTTTTGATGAAGGTGAATATTGCTCCAGCTGCGGTGAAACTGGCTGTACCGGCGTCTAAAGCCGTTGCGGATCCAGTCAAGGTGCAACCGGGGAATTGACGGGAATGAACTGGATTGATGCAGAATCGAAGGTCGGAAGTCTCGGTGACATTCATGTCAAAAGGCTTCCGACCTGATTGTTTTGCTGATTTTGACGCCGGGCAAAGCTGTCGCTTTCGCGTCGTTCATTCCCCATTCTTCCACAAGCCGGGCAAGCAGATCGTGATATTTGGTTGGAATTTGCAGCGACTGCCAGACCTCCGCTGTCTGTTGCGCTAGATCCGCGTAGGCTTTTGGACTGGCAACGACTTCGGCAATTGTATTCGCCAGCGAAGTCGGTGACCCGGCTGTGAAAATCCGCACGGCTCGCCCATCTACAAAATATTTCCGGAAAACAGGATGATCGCTCAACACGATGGGCCTTCGAACCGCCAGTCCTTCTTGAATAACGAACGGCATTGCCTCGGGAAACGTATGCCATGACGCCACGACCACAAGATCGCTCCGCTTCATACGCTCGATCACGTCGTCGTGAGGCACTTTGCCCGGGCAGCGAAGCCAGCCTTCACGAATCCCTTTGTGATTTTGCAGTCGCGATGCCAGAGGCCCATCACCGCACAGCGAAAGTCGCACATCCAGCCCACGGCCGCGCAATAGCGAACACGCCTCCACTACATCCAGCACGCCCTTTGACTCGATGAGCGTGGCTGCAGTCAGCAGTTCGATCGGCTCACCGCGAACGATGACTTTCGGCTCGAAGCGATCGGGTGCAAGCCCGATCTCTGGCAGATCCCACATCACAGCTTTGTTCGGATCGAGCCCGCATTCCACCAAGCTTGCCGTTGCCGCGCGATTGTGATTGGCGACGAAATTCACTGATGGGTCATTCGCCAGTTGACAGAAGCGAACGAATGGAGGGTGATCTTTTCGGAAATAGGACGCGGTAATCACTGCGGATTTGACGCCGTGCCGAATGGCCCACTGAAGCACCTTGCAACCGATAATGTCATTGCAGCCCAGCACCAGGTGCGTGGGTCGAAATCGAGCCAATGCCTTTAGGACGGAGGCGGCGCGCACCCACTCATTGATCCGTCGAGGAATCCATCGGATTGAAGGCGGTGCCCACACGCCGCGAAACTCACCGATGCCATCGCGTTCGTAGTGTGGCGGGGCATCCAGACTGACAATCATGTGGGGAATTCCCTCGACGAATCGGCTGAATGCTTCCACCGTGTAGCGCTGACCTTTGTAGTCCTCGGCGCCTTCTGTAGCGAATCGATGACGAGCTGCGGTAAAGTTTCCGTTCTGCACGCACGCGATGCGCATGCCCGCAGTGCAGCGCTGGTTAGGCGGTTCTGCGGAGGGTCGTACTTCAACCTGCATATCGTTCGCTTTCACGGTCACAGCGCGCGCTCCTTATTCGATTGGATCAAACTCGTTGCCGTAACGAATGCACCCGACAGGATTCGAACCTGTGACCGTTGGATTAGAAATCCAATGCTCTATCCAGCTGAGCTACGGGTGCCTGCGTAAACCACAGTATCGGCGGGGGGGACGAGGTTCAAGTCAGATTGCGCATCCATGTGCGTGGACGATTCAATTGGGCCCATTTGTGGTTGGCTTTGTCAGCAATGCTTGAGAGTGTGTCGATGCCGCCGATGTCCCGGGATTCGTCAGTCAGACGTTCACCCCAGAGCCTACTTTCATGTCCATCATCGGCTTGGGCATGCTTGGGTTAGTTGCGCGTCGTCGGGCAGGTCGGCGATGAAATAGTCTGGGTGGATTTGGGTTCGCAGAGGTCGGAAAAGGCAGAACACGAGACAACCCCGAATTAAGTGGATGGCGTAACGCGCGTCGTCGCAAAATTCAGTGTTGCCCCGTTTTCTGATCTCGGCCATCGTGAGGTCTCATTCAGGCGACACGGCGAGTAGACGCCGCCGCCGGACGAGCAACGGAATGCTCGCGAGAGCGATTAATGAGAGGTTGGTCGGTTCCGGAGTAGGAGTCAATAAGAAGGCGTGCGTTTGGGCACCGATCGTGCCATAACCGGCAATCTGGCCGGAGTTGTTGAAGCCGTTGGCCTGCTGGAACACCCATCCGCTGTTGGCGGGGATTAGAGCACTTTTCAAGATGGTGCCCCGCGCCGGGTGCCACAGGTCGCGGTACTCCGAGACCTGTGCTGCCTGATCGCCGCAAGAACACAGGTCTGCGAGTACGCCGACCTGTGGCACCCGGCATTCTGTTGCATCGGTCACGCCTGATCCAACGGAAACCAGCCGCGATATTGTTACGCCGCGGTGCCTGCCTAAGCGACGACAAATCGGTCAGGTCGTACCGTTTTAATCCCGCTCATTTTATCGAAAGACCGATCTGGCCGTTCCGGTGGCTTTGCCGATCACCATGTTATCGCGCAGCCAGCTTCCGAGGTCCGAAGCATCGGAGTTCGACACATAGTACGAATGCGATTGGCCGGGCTGAATGGGCACTTGAATCAAACGGGGTTTGGGCGCGGGGGTTGTGCTGGCGCGAGACAGTTGGGGAATCGCGGCGGCCATCACTGAGGATTTTGGCGATGCCAGCACCGTCGCAGGTTGCGCGGTCTGAAGTAAGGCTGCCGCGACAACCGGCGGCGGGGGTGCGGGAGGGTTAATCAGTTGAATCGAAATTTGATTATTCTGCTTGGCGATGGCGACATCGGTGATCGTCACCTTTCCATTGCGATCGAAATCGGCAAGGGACGTAATGGTTGCATCCGTATTGATCGCGGCCTTGGCAACTGAAATATCGGTGGTATTCACGATCGCCTGATTGTTGTGTAGGCCGGTTGCACCAATCAGATTACCGAAGTAGAAGACATCGTCTGCGGGTAAGTTCGTGTGGGGGTTGGCCAGAAGAGCGACGCGCACCCATTCGTTTTGGATATCATTGTCCGCCCAGATCACGGTGATTTGAGTCGATCCCTGTGGACCTCGGCCGGGGTAGACATTGATCAACGAGGGGACCGGCGCAACCGCCCAATTGGCAGGATTATTGTCGTTGCCAACGGAGAACGAGAAGTCTTCGAACCGAGGCAGATTATCGAGGTTCGCGACGTCGATGATGATGCCGTTGATTCCCCTGGAGTAGCTGGTGTAGTTCTGGAACGTTGCAGTCTGACCGGGAAGCAGCGCCTGCTTGTCGGTTGCGATGGCGGCAATATCAGTCAGGTTCGAGGAACCGTTCTGACCGTCGAAGCTGCTTCCGTTATAGAAGATGCTGTTGGCAACGATCGTCGGGATGGGCACCGTGATGCTCAGTTCATTAGACGGCAATGATGTGCCCGCCAGATCGATTGCCTTGACCTGGTAATAATACTTTGAACCGGCGGTGACCGTGGCATCGTCAAATACAGTAACCCCACCGCCCAGGGTCGCTACCGGGGCGTAGGTTCCACCGACACCGGTCTTGCGATCCACCTCGATGCTCTGTGTAAAGCTGGAAGGTGTGGTCCAAGTCAAGTGAACAACTGGCCCGGGCGATGGAGTCGCAGAGACGAGCGTCGGCGATCCAGGGATAACAGCCAGGCCGGCTATTTCGCCGGCCCCAAGTACCTGGTTGTAGATGCGCACTTCGTCGAGTTGGCCGTTGAAGTAGTTATCGCCGGTGCGGGTGATTCCTCCGCCGTCCACATCGGAAAGCGCCCCGATGACCTTGAATTGGCTCGTTTTGTTGCCGGTTTCGGTAATCAGTGATCCATTGAGGACGCCGTCGACGTAGAGTTCGATCATACCGGTCACGGCATCGCGCGTCATGGCGACATTGTGCCATTGCCCATCGTTGATTGGGTTTGTGCTGTAAACGCTGCCGGAATCGCCGACATAAATCCCGATACGCCCGGTGGCGTCGAGCGTTCCCCAGTTAATGTCGTTCGCACCACCCGCCTGTTCAACGCCGGTAATCGCCGGGGCCAACCAGTGGGTTGCGTTTCCGACTTGAGTTGTCTTGATCCATGCATCCAAAGTGCTGGTTGAACCTAACACGGGCGACAGGTCGTTCGTGACTGTTACGGTGGACTCGAGCGCGGCCTGGTTTGCGGTATTGTCCCCCGTGAAGCTCAAGGCGCGCGCACCAATTTTGCCAGGCGTGACCCACGTCGGGGCCGGAGTTCCACCGAGGGTTCCATTGTTGCCGCTGACCGAATCCACCGCGACGGTGCCCACACCCGCATCGAAATGGTACACGTATAGTGCGCCAGTGGCTGATGGAGTTGTCGCGTTAGCGGTGGCGGTGTACGCAGAATCACCGATGATGTTGGTTGCGAGAATTCGATAGTAATAGAGCGTGATTGGTGCAAGTCCGGAATCGACAAAGTTCGTTGCGTTGGAACTCGCGACACCCACTTGCGTGAATGTAACGTTATCCGTCGAACGCTCGATTTTGAAGCCTGATTCGTTGTTAGAGTTATCGATCCAAGTCAGATTGATCGCCGAAGCGCTGACCGGCGTTGCCGCCAACCCAGACGGTGCGGTTGACGCTGTCGTCGGGGGATTCACCAATCCATAGATCGTCAAGGCACCCGAGGATCCGACAAAAACATGACCATCGGCGACCGTGGGAAGTGTAAACTTTACGCCCGTCCCCATTTGATCGCGGGCCACGTTTTGATTGCTGTTGTACAACTGGACGAGCGTGCCTGCGTTGTATGCGTGTAAGACCTCGTGCGACCCATTGAATTCAAGATCCCACACGATTCCATTGGCAGTGCCGTTGGAGGAAATGCTGGGGGTTGCACCTTGACCACCATAAGAAGTGGTCGATTGCGCGCTTGGCGCGGCGGACAATAAACCATTGGTCAGGGTGAATTTTTTCAGTACATCCCCAACGGCGTGATAGTAAATGGCAGAGTTGAAATAGGCCGGGCTGTTGAAGTTTCCGTGTCCGAGGCTCACCTTCTGGATCACGTTATCGACCGCCCCTTTGTGGCCCATGTTGTCGCGGTTGACGACGTAGATGATCCCTTCCTTACCGCCGCCGATGACTTCGTGAGGGAATGAGCCCGGTTGGTCAGGTAGCACCACCACACCCGCGGAGCCCAGATCCGCATCGGCATCAGCCAACGATTGCTCGTTGTAAGGAGTGAAATAATCAGTGACGTCCAGTCCGTAGCCGTTTAGGTGAGGGGCGGTCGCTATGCTGTTATCGGGAGTGACCTGGAGGAAAGAGTCGCTGTAGTTGCCGACCGCCGCGTTGAAGTCACCGTTGCCGACGAGGAAGTAGAATCGGCTGCCATCCGATGCCAGGCCCGAGCCGGTTTGCCAGATTCCGCCTTCGCCTTTGTTGGCATCGGTACTGGGTCCGGGCGTCGTATTCAATACTTTCGTGACTTGTAATGTTGCGGGGTCAAATCCGAGAATCCAACCGTGGTACGGATCGGTGTCGGCGAATCCGCCATACGTGACATAGAGTACACCATTCAAGAGGCTCAGTGCCGGTCGCTGAAGTTGCCGAATCGCCGAAAACGGAATGGTCGTACCGTTTCCACCAACGCCCGCGCCTTTGACCGACGCACTAACAATCATCGGCGTCAACAGATCTGCGCCCGTGGTGATGTCCAATGCATGAATATGATGCGAATAAACTCCAACAGAGTCGTTGGTGAACGCGTCGAGGTACATCGTATTGGTGGCCAGATCGATTACAGGTGTGCCGGTGATTCCGACTTGGGGGTTGATGTCGTGATACGGGCCGTAACGATTGCCAAAATAGTTATTTGGCATTGCGGCGGCAGGACCCATGTTGACGTGCCAAAGCACGCCAGCCCCGGCGCCCGCATTGCTGTTGGCATCCAAGGCATAGACGTCATTGTTTTGGGTCACAACCAGCACGACATTATGGATGCCTTTACCCGGGATGGTGAGATTCGAAACATAAAGCGGCTGTGCGTAAATTTGCCCTTGTACGGGGTACGAAAAGAGCTTGCCGAATGTGCTTGTATTTACATTTGAAGGGGTAAGAACCACCTCGGTCGAGTTCATGCCCGTGCGCCCCTGATCATTATGGCTCGTTAGCACGTTCGTGGAGAGCATCCGCCGCGTTTCAAGTGCTTCCAGAAGATAGCGAGAAATAGTACGAGGATTGTTCCGCTGCGCCTTTTGAACGCCGTTCTTCGATTTCCGCATGTTATGTCTCTTTGGTTGGAACTCTCAATTTGCTCAATATTCCGCCATGAGCGCCCTGCACAAACGTTATATTAACGACATCCACGAAAGGAAGCGAGGAAAAAAGGAACGGTATTTTCAGGAGAACTTTTTCCCCAAATTGCCTAAGATCACCAGAAGTTACCGGAGGAACCATGCGCCGTTTGATCGTGATAGTCGTATTCGCCCTGACTCATTCGATTGCTTTTGCGGCTCCGATCCGCCTGGAAGCGACCGACCAACCCTTGAAATTGAAAGGGGCGACCGGTCAAACTGCGGAGTGGTTAAACTCATTCGCGCTGAAGCCACAGACATTCTCCTACACCGTCGAATCGGGCGAAGAGGATAGTTCAGTGCGGATGCTGCAGGTCGTCTTTCCTTCTCCCTTGCTGACGCCATTTCCCGAAAATAATACGGTTCCTGGAGAGTTGTACCTTCCCAAAAACACAAGCGGACCCTTGCCGGCGGCAATCGTACTGGACATTCTTGACGGCAGGGCAGTGCTTCCTCGGATGATGGCGCGGTCTTTGGCTGCCCGAGGCGTTGCGGCATTCTATTTCCCGATGCCTTATTACAACTCGCGTCGTCCCAAAGATAAGGCACCCTGGCAACTCATCGATAGCAACCTGGACAATGCACTGTCACCCTTACGGCAAACGGTGATGGATATTCGACGGGCCAAAGCCATTCTCACATCGCGCGCCGAAATCGACCCGCTTCGAGTGGGAATTACCGGAATCAGCCTGGGCGGGATTGTCACGGCGCTAGCCGCTGGAGTGGATGGAGATTTTTACCGCGTCGCACCGATTATGGCGGGTGGTGATCTAGCGACGATCGTCTTCCACGCCCGCGAAACGCGACGGCTCCGGGAAACCCTTCAGCAAAAAGGTATCGGGCGGGAGGCCTTTGCCAAATTGATTGCTCCTGTTGAACCGCTCAACTTTGCATCGCGCATTGAACCGGCCACGTGCCTGATGATCAATGCCGCGCAAGATGAGGTCATTCCAAAGTCGACGACGATGGAGCTCTGCCACCGAGTCGGTGATCCAACGATCCTCTGGATGCCGACAGGGCACTATTCGAGCGCGCTTTTCCTTCCCAATACGCAACAGAAAGTCGCGGACCTGATGCTGGGAAAAGAAGTGAAGAGTTTGGATTTCGATGCGCCCGTTTCTTTGCTACCTTTCACTCGCTAAAGCTGGTGAAAATACAACCCGCATTTAAGACTTGAATTCCTCCGATCTGGCTCCGCGATCTCCGAGCTTCCGCGTCGGATTTCGAGCTTGCCCGGAAGATCAGTCACGCCCATTCTGATACGTCAAAAACTTTTTCTTGCATTCGCCTCGGCGGATTGATATTCTCCTGCGCGCTACACGTCCTGGGCATTCATATCGGGCCCTCTGATTGGAAAGGTCGAGCATGGTATCGAACATCACTGTTCTTGGTGGTGGCAGCGCGGGCTTCATAGCCGCAGTTGCCCTTAAAACAAAAATCCCTGATTTGAACGTGACCGTTCTACGTTCAAAAGAGATTGGCATTATTGGCGTCGGTGAAGGATCAACCGTACCGATGACCGCCTTCCTGCATAATTTCCTGGGGCTCGGCGATCGCGCTTTTATTGAAGTGGCGCGCCCGACCTGGAAACTCGGCATGAAGTTTCTCTGGGGGAAGCGCCCTCATTTTTTCTATCCGTTCGGTTCGCAAATGGAACTTAGGCTTCCGGCACTTCCAAAGAATAATGCGTTCTACTGCCGCGCGGATATGGAGTGCTCCAGCATCAACAGTGCGATGATGGCCGCCGATCGCATATTTCACCGTCAGCCCAACGGCTTGCCCAACATGCACTATGACCTGGCCTACCACCTGGAAAACGAGCGATTCGTGCAGTTTCTTGAACTGTACGCCAATCGTGTCGGTGTGAAAATCGTGGATGACACGGTTACGGAAGTACTTCAAAATGACCAGGGCGTCGCGGGTTTGAGATTGGAATCCGGCTCGGTTCAAACTGCGGATTTGTATGTGGATTGCTCTGGATTCAAATCCGTGTTGCTGTCCCAAGCTCTGAAAGAGCCTTTCGTATCGTATGACAAAAGCCTCCTGTGTGACCGCGCGGTGGTTGGAGGTTGGTCGCGTCGGCCGAATGAACCCATCCATCCTTATACGACTTGCGAAACGATGGACAGTGGCTGGGCATGGCAGATCGAACACGAAGACCGCATCAATCGCGGATATGTCTTCTCCTCGGCATTCATGACGGATGCCCAGGCTGAATCTGAATTCCGCCTGAAGAATCCTGCGCTGGGTCAAACGCGCGTCGTTCGATTTACGTCTGGGCGTTATGAGCGGGCGTGGGTCAAAAATGTCGTCGCGATCGGGAATGCTTCCGGTTTTGTCGAACCGCTGGAGGCCACTGCGCTATCGGTTATTGCGAACCGCGCGCAGTTGCTCACCGAGACACTGCTGCACAGTGAACGAAATGTTCCGCAGGTTCGGATCGATCTTTACAATCGCCATCATGCGGCCGTGTGGGATTCCATCCGCCGGTTTTTGGCAGTCCACTACCGCTACAACTACCGCATCGAGACACCATTTTGGCGCGCCTGCCAGGCGACGGTGGATATCGATAGCGCCGCGCCAATCGTCGATTACTACGATCGCTGCGGCCCTGATTCGGCTTGGGAAGCCATGCTATTGGACCGGCTCGATGTGTTCGGACTCGGTGGTTATCTTGCGCTTCTGGTCGGCCAACAGGTTCCGACGCAATACGAGTATAAGCCCAGCAGCGGCGAGTGGGCCATCTGGAATGAGCATCGGCGTCAACTTCAATTGACTGCCCAAGCGGCACTAACGACAGAGCAGACATTCGCAGCGCTCGGAACACTCGGATTGAGCCCAAGAGCCGTCTGATTTTCCGATCCCCTCCCCCAATTTACTGCGATTGTCGATTTATTTAGCCGGTTCGCCTGCGAACCGTGTTTAGCGGCTGTCCGAGGCCCTCGGACGCGGGCTGGCTAAATAACTCATAAGCGGAGGGTTAAGCGAGAGAGGACATTTCACGCGCTACTTACCCAACATCACTCTCTCAATAAACCCGGTATCGACATCGCCCGATTGGAAATGCTGATTATCCATGATCTGCAAATGCAGCGGGATGGTCGTCTTGATCGGGGCGACATGAAACTCACTGAGGGCGCGCTTCATCGTGCTGATGGCTTCTGCGCGGGTGGGGCGGTGAACGATGAGCTTACCGATCATGCTGTCGTAATTGGGTGGGATGCGATAGCCGGCATAGGCATGGCTATCGAGGCGCACCCCAAGCCCTCCCGGAGCGCGCCATTCTTGAATGACGCCCGGGCTCGGGGCGAAGTTACGGGCAGGATCTTCAGCGTTGATCCGGCATTCAATCGCATGACCCATCTGCTTGACATCTTTTTGGCGAATGCTGAGCGGTTCGCCACTGGCGATGCGAATCTGTTCCTTGATCAAGTCAATGCCGGTCACCTGTTCCGTGACGGGATGCTCCACCTGAATCCGGGCGTTCACTTCAAGAATGTAGTAGTTCTGTTGTTTGTCGACGAGGAATTCGACGGTTCCGGCGTTGGCATAGCCGGCTGTTTTAATGAGTCGCACCGCCGATGCGCACAAATCCTCGCGCACGGATTGCTTCAATACTGGGCTCGGTGATTCTTCAACCAGCTTTTGATGGCGGCGTTGCATCGAGCAATCGCGCTCCCACAGGTGAATCGCGTTGCCGTGGTTGTCGGCGAGAATCTGGACCTCCACATGCCGGCCAAATTCGACGTACTTTTCGATGTAGACGGTTGAATCTTTAAATGCGTTTTCGGCTTCGGCCTGGGCGGCTTTAAAACCGGCGCGAAGCGATACATCATTGTGAGCCACGCGCATGCCGCGCCCACCCCCCCCGGCGGCAGCTTTGATGATGATCGGGTAGCCGATCTCCCCGGCGATTTTCAGCGCGGTCTTTTCATCCTCGACAGCGCCAATACTGCCCGGAACTGTGGGCACCTTGGCTTTGCGGGCGAGTTTCTTGCATTCCACTTTGTCACCGACGGCGGCCATCGCTTTGACGGGCGGGCCGATGAATTCAATTTTGCAGCTACGGCAGATCTCCGCAAAGTGGGAGTTCTCCGCAAGAAATCCGTAACCGGGATGAATCGCCTGAACATCGGCAATCTCGGCGGCGGAAATAATGCGCGGGATGTTGAGATAGCTCTCGGCGGGGGGGCCATTGCCGATGCAAATCGCCTGATCGGCAAGCTTGAGGTACGCAGCATCCTTGTCGGCCGTCGAATACACGACAGCGGTTTGGATTCCCATTTCACGGCAAGCGCGAATGATGCGGAGAGCAATCTCGCCGCGATTGGCAATTAGAATCTTCGAGAACATGTATCGTCCAAATTGTGCCAGACCGCTCTAAGCAGCGTTCGGGACCAGAAAGCCCAGGTGGTGGGCGAGATGCAAAAGATTCAATCGGCGTGGTTCATTCATGGTTTCACCAGGAAAAGAACCGTGCCGAATTCCACCGTTTGACCGTCCGTGACAAGAATCCTGGCAATCGTGCCGCGCGTTTCGGACTTGATGTTATTGAAGACCTTCATCGCTTCAATCACGCATACATCCGTATCCTCATCGACCATGGAACCTACGGTCACGAATGGCTTGGATTCAGGGGTTGCCTTTGCATAGAACGTGCCAACCATCGGGCTCTTGATGGCGACAAGGCCCGCATCTTCGTCGACGGGTGCGGCCGGAGTTGAGCTTCCGCCAGAAGACGGCGCGGAGGGTGCAGCCGAAGAAGCGTATGCCTGTGGCGCGTAGGACATCAACGCGGGCGATGCCGCCACGGCTCCGCGCTTGAGCACGACGCGTTTTTGGCCGTCTCGCAAATCAACTGTGTTTAGATCGTTGGCCGCCATCAACTGGACAAGTTGCTTCAGCAGATTGACATCCATCGGGCCTTGCGAAGCGCCGGAGGGAATATTTTTAAGTGGCTTTTTTGCGGTTTTCTTTTCGCTCATTCGTTCTACTCGAGATGACACCCTTCAAAAGTCTTGTCCAACCCGGATAGCACTTCGCAACCGGAATGGGTAATCAACACGTCGTCTTCAATGCGAACCCCGCCTTCACCGGGTAAATAAATTCCCGGTTCAACGGTCACAATCATTCCAGGTCGCAGTTCTTCTTCCCTGGTGTTCTTGTTCATCGACGGCAATTCATGAATTTCGCGACCGATGCCGTGACCCAACCCGTGACCGAAGAATTCCTTGAAACCCGCTTTGTCGATGACGTCACGAGCCACGCGATCGGCTTGGTGCGTGGTGACACCCGGCCTTAAAAAATTGATAGCCGCTGTCTGCGCTTCCAGAACCACCTTATAAATAGTCTTGATCCGATCGCTGACGCGGCCAATCAGGAGCGTCCGTGTCAGATCGCTGCAGTATCCTTTATACACCGCGCCCCAGTCGATCAGAAGCGGTTGGTCTTTTTGCACCAGGGTTTCACCGGGCCGATAATGCGGCAACGAACTATTCGCACCGGCAGCCACGATCACCGGAAAACTACTATTCGACGCGCCGCGCGATCGAAGTTCAAAAACCAGTTGACCGGCCAAATGATTCTCGGTTTGCCCCACTTCTATTTCCGCAAGGATGGCGTCATAAGCCTCTTCAGCAATTGCAACCGATTTGCGGACCAAGTCGATTTCATTGTCATCCTTCACGCGTCGGATCTTCACCATGACATTATCGAGAGGCACCAATTCCAATGCCTTATCGCCATGCTGAGACTTCTCTTTTTGCTGGTCTTTTATCGCTGATTGCAGGGCGTCGATTTGACCGACCGTCGTGAAATTCGCTTCGAACCCCACTCGACCGACCTTGGCGTCGGCGAAGGTTTTCGCCAGCGCGTCGCCCATCTTGCCATCTCGAATGGTTACTTTGACCCAGCCTGCTTCGATTCCGACTTGTTCCTTGTATCGAAAATCCGTCACAATATAGACGTCTTTGGCGGTGATGATTCCGATCGAATCATCGCCCGTGAAATTGGTCAGGTACGCGAGATCGGGCGGATGGGTGAGCATGATCGCATCGAGATTCAGCTCCTTCATCGCATCGCGCACGCTTTTCTGACGGACCTTCAGATACGCTTTTGCACGGGAGACGACGGTAGGGGTCGGCATAACAGGAGTCTCAATCGCTAGAAGTCACTTTAATGCATCGGAAGAGTAAGGAAGGCGTTGCGTTGTGTCAAACCGATAGGGGAAGTCCGGGGAAAGCTGGAAATCAGAAAGTCGAAAAATGAAATCCGAAAAAAGCTCGAAGGCAAAATGAAGTCAAAAGCTCGAAGTCGTGTAGGTTCCGCTGTGCGGAACAAGAATCTTTCAGCAATCGCTCGGGTTGCCTCGCCCCAAATCAGAACGTCGCCGATTGCCCCCTCACCTCGAACTTACTTTTGCGGCGACGTTCTGATTTGGGGCGAGCGCGATCGGAGAGGAATCGCGTTATTTCGTCATTCTGATTTCGTCATTCGTCATTTTCACCGCATCCCGCTATTATCCCGACCCAGAGGTTAACAAGGTTTTTTTTAAAAGACGGCAGATTCCATGGCATTGCTTCTCAGTTGTGATTCTCTCTCGAAATCTTTCGGCCCACGACCTTTGTTCACGGGCATTACCCTCCATCTGGAAGACAACCAGCGGACGGGTTTGATCGGTCCCAACGGATCGGGCAAATCGACCCTCTTGAAGATACTGGCGGGGCAGGAAAGCTCGGATTCCGGGGCTATGACTACAAAAAGGCAGCTTCGGCTGGGGTATCTTCCGCAAAATGATATCTTCCCCCCGGGGTTAACCGTCGAGCAAGTGCTTCTGGGAGAGCATACGGATAACCACGGCGACGAGCATGACTACCACGTCGAAGTGAGCATTCTACTCAGCAAGATCGGTTTCACCGATGTGGATCAGATCGTGGATTCACTTTCCGGCGGTTGGCGAAAGCGACTCGCGCTCGCGCGGGAGCTGATCAAGAAACCGGATCTGCTACTGCTGGATGAGCCGACGAATCATCTGGATGTCGAAGGAATCCTCTGGCTTGAAAAGCTATTGCTCGACGCCAAGTTCGCGTTTTTGCTGGTCAGCCACGACCGGTATTTTCTTGAAAATGTGACGAACCGGGTCATTGAACTCGATCGAGCGTATGCCAATGGCTTTTTAAGCGTCATCGGTTCCTATTCGCAGTTCCTGGAAAAACGAGCGGAGTATCTGGAAGCGCAGGCAAGCTCCGAGCGGTCGCTGGCGGGCGTTGTTCGACGCGAGATTGAATGGTTGCAGCGCGGAGCCAAGGCGCGGCGGACCAAGGCGAAGGGCCGTATCGAAGAGGCCAATCGACTGATTGTCGATCTGGCGGATGTGAAGGCTCGCAATACTCAGCGAGAAGCCGCCAGTTTGGAATTCGCCGGCACGCAACGACAAACGCGAAAGCTGTTGGTGGCCAAGAATGTGAGTAAATCGCTCGGAGGCCGGCTGCTATTCAGCGGTGTGGATTTTATCCTCGCCCCTGGCACGCGCCTTGGGTTTCTCGGGCCGAACGGCAGTGGAAAAACCTCTCTCATCCGTCTATTAACCGGGGATTTACAACCGGACGGCGGTGAAATCATTCGCGCCAATGTGTTGAAGATCGTCAAGTTCGATCAAAATCGAGAGCAGCTCAATAAAAACGAACTGCTTCGGCGGGCGTTGTCGCCGGGCGGCGATAACATCGTTTACCGCGGCGAAGGAATGCACATCTCCGGATGGGCCAAGCGATTTAATTTCCGCACGGATCAACTGGACATGAAAGTCGGCGAGCTTTCCGGTGGTGAGCAAGCTCGCATCTTAATCGCGCGACTGATGATGCACCCAGCCGATTTGCTGATTCTCGATGAACCGACCAATGATCTGGATATTCAAACGCTGGAAGTGCTCGAGGAAAGCCTTGAAGATTTCCCCGGGGCATTGGTGCTGGTGACGCACGATCGATTCATGCTCGATCGGATTTCCAGCGAACTGCTTGCGATTGACGGCAAGGGTGGCGCGCGGATGCATGTGAACTTAGCCGAATGGGAACGCGCGCAGGAATCATCCGCCAAATCCGAAACGGTGGCGAAAAAGGCGGTCGCAAAGGCCGCCTCCAAACCCCCGGCAGGATTGAAACGGCTGAGCTACATGGAGCAGCGCGAGTGGGAGCAGATTGAAGAAAAAATCGAACGGGCCGAGGCTGAAGTCGACTCGCGGCAAAGAGCGATGGATGAGCCGGCGATTTCCCGAGATCATGTGAAGTTGACGCAGTGCTGTCGCGAGTTGGAGAAGGCGCAGGAAGCGGTTAAAACGCTGTACGCCCGGTGGGATAAGCTGGACGCCAAGCAGAAAGAGTGAGTGTGAAATAACGAATGACTAAATTCGAATTCACGAAAAAAACACGAGTCTTCTTTTCGTGCACTCGAATTTAGTTTTTCGTCATTCGCCCGCCGGCAATCCGAACGGATTTTAAAGAATGATCACGGCGTTTTAAGGAGATCTTACATGCGTCTGAAAGATAAAGTTGCGATCGTCACGGGTTCAAGCAGCGGTATCGGCAAGGCGATTATCGAGCGATTTGCAGCCGAGGGAGCGCGTGTCGCTGTTAATTATCTGCCTGGGGGACCGCACGAAAAACAGGGATTGGATCTGGTTCAAAAGCTTGGGTCATCGGCCATCGCCACTCCAGGTGATGTCAGCAAAAGAGATCAGGTTGAGCGGATGATCGGCGATGTCGTCGCGAAGTTCGGTCGGCTGGATATCGCGATTAACAACGCGGGAATGGAAATCAAAAAACCGTTTCTGGATGTGATGGATGACGAGTGGAATAAGGTGATCGCGGTGAATTTGTTCGGCCCCTATCTTGTGAGTCAGGTGGCAGCGCGACAAATGGTCAAGCAAGGGCAAGGTGGGAAGTTGATCTTCATTTCTTCCGTTCACGAAGACATCCCATTTCCTGACTTCACCGCCTACTGTGCCAGCAAAGGCGGTGTTCGGATGATGATGCGCAACCTCGCGATGGAATTGGCTCAGTACAAGATCAACTGCAACAATATCGCCCCGGGCGCGATTGCCACGCCGATCAATCAAGCGGTGCTGGATGATCCGCAAGCGAAGAAAAATGCGATCAGCGAAATACCCTGGGGTCGTTTTGGACGTCCGGAAGAAGTGGCGTCGGTGGCGGTATTCCTGGCGGGCGATGAATCGGAGTACGTGACCGGGAGCACGTATTACGTTGACGGTGGGCTCACGCAACAAGTCACCACCTATTGAATACACCTCCGAGCCACAGGAAACTCATGACTCCCGAACACGATCGTCTTCGCCAATACCGTGAGCGCGCGGTGGACTGGAAATACTGGGGCCCTTACCTAAGCGAACGAGCCTGGGGCACGGTGCGCGAAGATTACAGTGCCGATGGTTCAGCCTGGAATTACTTCCCGCATGACCACGCCCGGTCGCGCGCGTTTCGATGGGGCGAAGACGGTTTGCTTGGCATTTGCGATCGAGAGCAGAGCCTCTGCTTTTCCCTCGCCTTGTGGAATGGCAATGATCCGATCCTGAAGGAGCGTCTTTTCGGACTTACCGGCCCGGAAGGAAATCACGGGGAAGACGTCAAGGAATATTATTATTTCCTCGACAGCACTCCCACGCATTCCTACATGAAGGCGGTCTATAAATATCCGCAGCGCGCATTCCCCTATGAGAAGCTTATTTTGGAAAATGCCCGGCGCGGAAGGACTGACCCGGAGTATGAACTTATCGACACGGGGGTCTTCGATGACAATCGGTATTTCGATGTTTTCGTCGAATACGCTAAATCAGAGCCTGGCGAATTGCTGATTCAGATCACTGCCGTCAATCGCGGCCAGGCTGCCGCGACGCTGCATCTTCTACCAACGATTTGGTTTAAAAATACCTGGACTTGGGATGGTAAGAATATCCGTCCGCAGATTCGCGCGGCGTCTCCTCAGGAAATTCCGGGTGGAATCGGATTGCGCGCGGACCATCCGACCTTGCCGACAAAATGGTTACTTTGTCAGGCGGACGGTGCGCCGGAATTGTTGTTCACCGAAAATGACACAAACTGTGAAAAGCTGTTTCCGGGTTCGCGCAATGCCACGCCATTCGTGAAGGATGGCATCAACGATTACATCACTGCCGGGCGCAAAAATGCCGTGAATCCTGCGAAAATTGGCACGAAGGCGGCGGCCCACTATTGCCTTACTTTTGGCCCCGGTGAATCGCGGACCGTTCGTTTGCGGCTGGGGGCCGCCGTTCCGCAAGCAGATTCGCTCGGTGCGTCATTTGGGGATTTGTTCGCCATCCGTAAGCAAGAGGCCGATGCGTTCTATGACACCGTTGCGCCCGAAGGATTGGGTGACGATGCCCGCCTGGTGCAGCGGCAGGCGCTGGCCGGGATGCTCTGGAGCAAACAATATTTTCACTACAATGTTCTCACCTGGCTGCAAGGTGATCCGACCCAGCCCACTCCGCCGGAGTCGAGATGGGAAGGTCGCAATCGCGAGTGGACGCAATTCGATGCCGATAGCATTTTGTCGATGCCCGACTCCTGGGAATACCCGTGGTTCGCCGCGTGGGATCTGGCGTTTCACTGCATTCCGCTCGCGCTTGTCGATGCCGACTTTGCCAAGCGACAACTGATCCTACTGCTCCGCGAATGGTTCATGCACCCCAACGGGCAACTGCCGGCTTATGAGTGGGCATTTGGGGATGTCAATCCGCCGGTACATGCCTGGGCCGCGCTACGTGTTTACCAGATCGATCGTCGAATTAACGGTGTCGCCGACACCGCCTTTCTGGCCCGCGTCTTTCATAAGTTGCTCATCAATTTTACCTGGTGGGTCAATCGCAAAGACACCGATGGACGAAACGTGTTTCAAGGCGGATTTCTCGGCCTCGATAACATCGGCCTGTTCGACCGCAGTGCCCCGATCCCCGGCGGCGCGCATATGGACCAGTCCGACGGCACCAGTTGGATGGCCATGTACTGCCTGAACATGCTGGCAATCGCCTTGGAATTATCCGACCACGAACCCAGCTACGAGGATGTGGCCACCAAATTTCTCGAACACTTTTTCAACATCGCCCACGCGATGAACAATCGACCCGCAACGCGGAGCGATGACGGGATTGATCTCTGGGATGAACGCGACGGATTTTATTACGACGTGCTTCATTGGCCGGACGGCGCGCATTCATTTTTGCGGGTTCGATCGATGGTCGGATTAATCCCGCTGCTGGCGGTGATGACGATTGAGCCAGCAATGTTCGCCAAGCTCCCGAGCTTCAAACGTCGATTTGATTGGTTTCTCGAACATCGGCCCGACCTGGTGAAGAACGTATTTCCGATCACGGAGCCAGGTGAAGGGGGACGGCTTTTATTTTCGATCGTCAACGCGGATCGTTTACGCCGAATTCTCAGCCGAATGCTTGACGAATCGGAATTTTTATCAATCGGTGGCATTCGTTCGTTATCGAGATACCACCTGGATCATCTCGTGATTCAAAAAATCGATGGACGCACGTATGAATGCGGCTATGAACCGGCCGAATCCACGACTGCATTGTTCGGTGGGAACAGCAACTGGCGCGGGCCTGTCTGGTTTCCGATCAACTACCTGCTCATCGAATCCCTTCAGAGATTCGACCACTATTTTGGTCAGAATTTTACGATCGAATGTCCGACCGGTTCTGGAAAACAGATGACGCTGTGGGACGTATCAACGGATTTGTCGGGACGGCTCATTCGTTTGTTTACACGCGATGGGATGGGTCGTCGCGCGGTTTTCGGAGGGACAGAGAAGTTTCAATCGGATCCGAATTTTCGCGACTACGTCCCGTTTCACGAATACTTTCACGGGGATAACGGGGCCGGTCTCGGCGCGAGCCATCAGACGGGTTGGACAGGCCTCGTCGCAAAACTTATCCAGCAGAGCGGTATGAAGGAAACACATAACACGTAAATCACGGTATAAGATGATGAAAGTGAACACACCTATGCAACTTCGATTCAAACTGATCCCGACCTTCATTGCGATCGCGATTCCCCTGTTCATGTCCGCCGAAGATTGGCCGCAATTTCGCGGACCAACCGGGCAAGGGATGTCGACGGCGAAGAATTTGCCTGTGGAATGGAGCGCTACGAAGAATGTCGCGTGGAAGGCGGAGATTCCCGGGCAGGGCTGGTCGTCACCGGTCCTTGCAGAGGGAAAACTTTATCTGACCTCCGCCGTCGGCGCGAAGGGTGGGCCAGTCACGCTTCACGCGATTTGCGTCGACGCGAAAGACGGGAGCATCGTCTGGGATAAGGAGGTTTTTCGACCTGACCCAGCCGCCGTGAAGGCGATGCACTCAAAGAATTCTCCCGCCAGCGCAACGCCGATCGTGACCAAGGACAAGCTATATGTTCACTTCGGCCATCTCGGGACGGCGGCTCTGGATCTATCCGGTAAAATTCTTTGGACCCAAACCACCCTGAAATATTCTCCCGTTCACGGCAATGGAGGCTCCCCTCTGTTGCTCGACGACAAATTGATTTTTAGCTGTGACGGTGGGGCGGCTCCGTTTATTATCGCTCTGAATGCAGCAACGGGCGAAATAAAATGGAAAACGCCTCGTGAAACAAAGGCAAAACGCACGTTCTCATTCTGCACGCCGTTGGCGATCGATGTTGACGGAGTCACTCAAGTTATTTTGCCGGGCAGCGGTTTCGTGGGGGGTTACGATCCAGCCGATGGCCATGAGTTATGGCGTGTGCGTTACGGTGAAGGGTACTCCGTGGTCCCGCGCCCACTTTTTGCCAACGGGTTGTTGTTTGTCAGTTCCGGTTTTGACGCAGCCATCGTTTATGCGATCCGCCCGAAGAGCGCCGCCGGCGATGTCACCGAAACGAACGTGGTCTGGAAGCAACGGCTCAACGCGCCGAAAACTCCTTCGATGCTCGTCGTCGGTAACGAACTGTATTACATCTCGGACGATGGCACCGCAACGTGTGCCGACGCCCGCACGAGCGAGGTTCATTGGACTTACCATTTCAATGGCGGCTTCTCCGCATCTCCCGTATTCGCCGACGGTCGCATCTATTTTCAGAGCGAGGCGGGCATGGGATACGTTATCGCGGCGAACAAAAACTTTTCGCTGCTGTCCGAAAATGATCTTGGCGAACGGTCGCTTGCCTCGATCGCGGTGACGGATGGATCGCTGTTCATTCGGACGGACAAACATCTTTGGAAGATTGCTGGAGAATCTACAGTCAAGTGAGGTGTAAAGGATCTCAATTCGCAAACCTAAAATGTCATTGCGAGATTGAAGGGTTGCCGATACCGTTTTTGAATCGCCGGGGGAACCTGAGAATGAAGTAGGCATTTAGAGACGGAGCATTTGATGAATCGATTCCAGCGCGCTATCGCCTTCGCTTGTATTTCGAACCTCGTTCACGCGGGAACGATAGGCGTGAGCTTCGCCGCTGAGAAACCAGGTGCAGAGCAACCTTTCCGTCCACCGGCAGTTCCACTGATCACGCACAATCCTTATTTGAGTATCTGGTCGGAAGCGGATCACTTAAACGATAAAACCACGACGCACTGGACTCGCCGCGATCACGCGCTGGTCAGCCTGATTCGAATCGATGGCAAGACGCAACGGTTGATGGGCAACGACCCGGCCGCGCTGCTGGCCATGCCGCAGGTCGCCGTGAAAGTCCTTCCCACTCGCAGCATTTACGACTTCGATGATTCGCATGTCCACGTCACGATGACGTTCATGACGGCGGCTCTTCCGCACGATTTAGACGTGTTGACCCGACCCCTCAGCTACATTAACTGGGAAGTGCGCTCGGTGGACGGCGCGTCACATGCCATTTCGATTTATGACAGCACCAGTTCGCAACTGGTGGTGAATTCTCCAGAACAAAAAGTAGAGTGGTCGCGCGAAGCGATGGGCCCGTTGACTGCGCTTCGTGCCGGCACGGTGGCGCAGACCTACTTCACACCTGCCGGCGATGACACGCGGATCACCTGGGGGTACGCCTACACCGCCGCCCCAACCGGCGATGCAAAAGCGGCGATCGGTGGCAATGGATTGCTGCTCAGTGAATTTATTTCGCGCGGTGAACTCCCCACGCAGGATGACGCCAAGATGCCGCGCGCCGTGAAAGATGACCAACCTGTGATGGCGTTTGCATTCAATCTCGGAGCCGTGACAGATAAGCCCGTTGCTCGCCATCTGACGGTTGCCTACGACGAAATCTATTCGATCAAATATTTCGGTGAAAAGCTGCGGCCTTACTGGCGGCGGAACGGGGCGACGCCTTCTGACCTACTTCAAACCGCCGATCGCGAATTCCCAAGCCTTGTGAAGCGTTGCGAGGAATTCGATCGTGAATTGATGGCTGATCTGACGAAGGTCGGCGGAGCGCGCTACGCACAGATTTCCGCACTCGCCTATCGCCAGTGCCTGGCGGCCAACGGTTATGCGGCGGATGACAATAAACAACTGCTGATGTTCACCAAGGAAAACACCAGCAACGGCGATATCGCCACGGTCGATGTGTTCTATCCGCAGGACCCTATCTTCATCCTGCTCAGCCCGACGATGGCCAAAGCATCGGTCGTTGCGGTGATGGATTACGCCAAGAGCAGCCACTGGAAATTCCCCAACGCGCCGCATGATCTGGGCATCTATCCCGTTGCTCGCGGCACGGATGATGGCGGTGAGGGAATGCCGGTTGAAGAAAGCGGCAACATGCTTCTGCTGTGCGATGCCATCGCCCACGCGGAAGGCAATGCCGACTTCGTGACACCCTGGTGGCCGCAACTGACTCAGTGGGCCAAGTACCTCGAGCAGTATGGCCTTGATCCTGAAGAACAGCTTTGCACGGATGACTTCATGGGCCATCTTGCCCATAACTCAAATCTGTCGGTGAAAGCCATTCTCGCTTTGGCCGCGTACGGCGACCTTTGCAAGATGCGGGGCGACGATGCCAACGCCGCAAAATACGCCGCGATTGCCAAGACCGACGCCGCGCATTGGATCAAAGTGTCCAACGACGGTGATCATTCCCGCCTCGCGTTCGACAAGCCCAATACCTGGAGCCAAAAATACAATCTCGTCTGGGATCAACTCCTGGGATTGAATGTTTTCCCGGCCTCGGTCGCGAAGCAGGAGATTGCCTACTACAAGAAAGTAGCCAACCAGTACGGTGTGCCATTGGATTCGCGAACTAAGTTGACCAAAACCGATTGGTCGCTCTGGAGCGCCACGATGGCGGACAATCAATCCGATTTCGATGCGATTGTCTCTCCGATCTATGACTATTTGAATTCAACCACCGCTCGAAGCCCGCTCGTCGATTCGTACGAAACCGATAAAATCGGTAGCGATGGAATGCGATCAAGACCGGTCGTCGGTGGCATCTTTATCAAGATGCTTTCCGACCCGGCGATCTGGAAGAAATGGGCGAGTCGCGATCAGGCGAAGATCGGCCCGTGGGCGGCGCTTCCGGTTCGGCCGGTCGAAACGGAAGTGGTGGCGGCATCACAGCATCAGGCTCAAACCTGGAGCTATACGACTGACAAGCCCGCCGACGGCTGGAATCAGCCGACGTTTGACGCGTCCAAGTGGAAGCAAGGTCCGGGTGGATTTGGTTCCAAGGGAACTCCAGGCGCGATCATCGGAACGGAATGGACCTCCGGCGACATCTGGATACGCCGTGAAATCGTCATGCCCGAAGGAACGTTTTCGAATCTGCAGCTCAGCGTCTATCACGACGAAGACGTAGAAATCTATCTCAATGGTGTGCTCGCGACTTCGGAAGGGGGCTTCACCAGTTCATATGAGCCGATGGAAATTGGAAGCGCTGCCCGCGAGAAACTGAAGCCCGGCGCGAAGGTTATCATTGCTGTTCATTGCCATCAAACCACTGGTGGGCAAGGTGTGGATGTGGGATTGGTGAATGTCACTGAAGGTAAACGCTAATTGACTGCGCACGATCACGCATGTCGATATTCGTAGGTTCCGCTGTGCGGAACGTCTTTCTTGTGGCTCGCGATTCATGTTCCGCACAGCGGAACCTACACTCATCGCGCATGGTCGCTTAGGAGAATGAATTTTGTGATCGTGGGTGTTCAACGGAGGGCATGAGCGAATCGCTCATGCCCTCCGTTATGCGTTAAACCGCTTGATAATAATCGTGTCATTCTGCCCACCGAAACCGAAGCTGTTGCTCACCGCCACATCCACCTTTGCCGCCCGGGCCTGATTCGGCACATAATCCAGATCGCACTCCGGATCCGGGTTTTTGAGATTGGTGGTCGGCGGAATCATCTGATCGCGCAGGGCCAAAACACAGCAGATCATTTCCACCGCGCCGGCGGCGGCAATCAGGTGGCCCATCATGCTCTTGATGCTGCTGATCGGGACGTTTTTGGCGTTATCGCCAAATACGGCTTTAATCGCAGTGGTTTCATTGCCGTCGTTTTCTTTCGTACCTGTGCCATGGGCATTGATGTAGTTCACATCGTCCGGCGATAGCTGGGCATCGGCAAGCGCTTCGTGCATGGCGGCGATGGCTCCAAGACCATCTGGGTCCTGGTCGGTGATTCGGTAGGCGTCGGCTGTGGAGCCATAACCCACCACTTCCGCAAGGATGGTTGCGCCGCGTTTTTGGGCATGATCGAGCGTTTCCAGAATGACCATACCGGCACCTTCACCGAGGACAAACCCGCCGCGCTGCAGATCAAACGGGCGACTTGCAAAAACGGGGTTATCCGTGCCGAGTGTCTCGCGAAGCTTGTCATCCTGGGCCAATGCGGTGAGCCGATTGAAACCGGTCACACCGAAGGGGTGGATCATGGAATGGGCACCGCCGCCGATCATCACATCCGCATCCCCGCGGCGGAGGATTTCGGTTGCCTCACCAATGGCTTGAGTGCTGGCGGCGCAGGCGGTTAGACAGTTCATCGCCGGTCCGCGCGCACCGGTGAGCAGCGCCAAATGCGAGAGCGGCATGTTCGGCTCCTGCTCTAACTCACGCGTCACTTGCATGCGTTCGAAGGCGATCTCAGCCCACTTCACCGCGTCAATCGTTCCGGTTTCCGGTTTCCATGAAGACAGTGCGGCCGTCGTGTAGGCATCGAAATCGAGCGACCCCTCACCCGATCCCAGATAGATACCGACGCGATCGAGATCCAGCTTGGCCGCATCGAGACCGGCCATTTTCCAGGCTTGTGCGCAGGCTCCGAGCGCAAATCGGGTATTGCGACCGACTCCTTCGTGCTGCGTGATATCCGGCACGAAATCTTCCAGTCGATACTCTTTTACTTCCGCCGAAAAGGTGGTGGGGAATGTCGATGAATCAAAGATCGTGGTTTTGGAAATCCCGCTCTCAGCGTTTAGAAGTCGGTTCCAAACCGCATCGAGAGAATGACCCATCGGGGTAATCCAACCCATACCAGTGATCACTACGCGGTTCATCATGCAATCCTTATTTTCTTGAACACCAGCGCCGCGTTTTGCCCGCCGAGGCTATACACGCTACTGACGGCGAAATTAACCTTCTCGTCGCGAGCCTCCGAGGCGAAGTTCAGTTTCCGTCCGTCGCGGACTTCTCGAAGATTGACGGCTGGTGGAATTTTCCCGTGCGCCACGGCCAGAACGGCGGCGGCGGCATCCACGCCCGCGCCGGCGGCCAAACTGCCTATTTGACCTTTGATCGGGGCAAAGGGAATATTTGCCAACTCGGTTCCAAACGCAGCATCAAGGCCGGCGAGCTCAGCTTTATCATGCGACGGGATTCCCAGTCCGCAGGGGACGAGACAGCCCACGTCGGCCGGTGACGCACCGGCTTCTTTCAATGCATTCTTAATCGCCATTCCGTAGCTGTGGCCACTCGGTTCCGGATCGGTCACGCGGTAGTTGTCTTGCGAAGCACCGAAACCAACCAGTTCTGCATAGATTTTTGCGCCGCGGGCTTTGGCATGCTCGAATTCTTCCAGAATCAACAAACCTCCGCCTTCACTGATGGCCGTTCCGGACGCGGTTTCATCGAACGGTCGGACCGCTTGCCCCGGCGCATCGTTGCCCGTTTCGTTGAGGCGTTTAACCAGGGCTTGGCGGATGAGACCCATCGGATTCACTTTCGATTCCGCGCCGCCGCAAATCGCAAGATCGGCATTGCCGCGCTGAATCGTGCGGAATGCTTCTCCGATGGCCAGGTGTGACGATGCGTCCGCACAGGTGATTGTGTTGCTCGGGCCTTTGAGCTGGTGAATGATCGTGACATGGCAGGCCAGCATGTTTGGCAGATATTTCAGTAGCCAGATCGGTGTGAGTTGCCCCATGCCCCGACGGCCCCACTCGTGAAGATCCAACTGATTGCCATCTCGTGCCGCATTCATCGCGGCGGTCAGTTCCTGCAGGTCACAACTGATCAGCCCCGCGCCAATGTTGCAGCCAAATCGCTCGGATTTAAGCGTTGGTGTTTCGGTGTAAGCCTTCGACAAAATGCCCGCATCTTTAAAGGCATCATCGGCAGCGACCACGGCCAATTCGATATCACGAGCCATCAGTTTGGCGGCTTTTCGGTAGCTCTTCGGGACGTAGTCATTGACCTTAAACGCACTCACTTCACCGGCGATTTGCGACGGGAATCCGCTCGGATCAAATGCGGTGATCTTACGAACGCCGCTCTTGCCGGCCAGAAGATTCTCCCAGAAGGATGCGACCCCGATTCCAAGGGGAGAAATAACGCCGATACCGGTAATGACGACTCTACGCATAAGGGTCAGTTGTTCGTTGTCCGTTGTCCTTGGTCAGTGATCAGTTGATTCATTTTGCAACTGACAACGGACCATTGACCACTGACGGAGATATTCAAATTGAAATATTCGTATCCATCCGATACGTCTTCAGCAATTCCGTGAACTGCTCTGTAAACACGAAATTGTGTTCCGGAAATTTCATGCCGCTCAGGTTCTGATCAATATGGCTGAACATCAATTCGATCTCGGCAACAGTGCTGTCTCCTGACGTGACGGTACCGCTGATTGAAGCTCCGTGTTCGTTCAGTTGATCGATCTTGGCGTTGAAGTGAATGGTGTCACCCGGTCGTACCAATCGATGGAACACCGCGCGGCCTACTTTGGCGAGGATGACTTTCTCTTTGAAACCGCGCGCCTCACCCACCAATATACCGGCGGTTTGAGCCATGCCTTCGACGATCAAGCTATGCGGCACGATCGGAAACGCCGGGTACAAATCGTGCAGATGCTCTTCCGCCAACGACACGTTCTTGATAGCCGTGGCAGAGGTCTGAGGGGTAAACTCAGTGAATTTGTCGATCCAGATCCAACGCATGGGAATTTGTCAGTGGTCAGCGGTCAGTTGTCAGTGGTTGTATTCACAACGGACCACTGACCACGGACGACTGACAAGCGCCTCAACCAAACTTCCGCTGCAGATAATCCACAATATCCTGAACGGCAAAGAGATTGGGAACCAGCGCGACGTCGCGCTTTTCGGTCAGTTCCGTCAAATCCGCGTGCGGGAGACGGCGTTTGACTTCCGCTAAACCGGCGTCGGTGAGTTTATTATCCTGAACCAAGCTCGCGTCAAGGCTCTCGGGAAATAGTTCACCGCGAGGAATCTTAAATGGGTTAGTGGCGTCCGTGGTGAACGCTTTTTCGAGGCGAAAGGTGATATCGAGGAAATCGATACTCTCAGCCCCGAGATCGCCGCGCAGCGAAGCGGTGGGGGTTACTTCGTCCTCATCAACGCCGAGGGCGTCTACAAGAACATCCTTGACCTTGCTGTAAATCTCGTCATGTGACAGTGCCATAATCCATCCTTGTCGAAGCCGTTCCTGAAGGCGGAAGCCCATACCAGGGGTTCAATGATTGTGAATATTGGCCGTTGCCGGTCAATGGGTTTAATGGTCCCCTTGAAAAGTTTGTGAGATTCGATGCGGGTTCGATTTTTAAAGTTCGGTCACACCCGGTCCGGGGGCGATCAGGGCCCATCGCAATAGATTGTGAGCTTTTAACCGGCCATCAATTTCCGCCAACCCTGGCTGCTTGTCCGCGAGATTGAAGTATGCAATCTCCAACCGGGCGGCAACCGCAGGAGTTTCACCCACCGTTCCCGCGGCTTTAAAGGTCGCGCCGGTCTCGGTCAGCTTCAGAATCTCGACCTCTACCCGAAGAAAATTGCCCGGTGCGACGAAATTGCCGTATTTTACGTTTCGGGCTTCCTTGAGAACCGCCATCGACTTACCGAAGTTATGGCGGCGATGGAGCAACCAGCCGGCGGCCTGGGTGAGAGCTTCCAGCATCATCACTCCCGGCAAAACCGGAAACGTTGGAAAGTGATCTGCGAGATATTCCTCGGCCAACGACACGTATTTCACCGCGACGATTCGGTCGTCGGTAAGAGATTCGATTTTGTCGATTAGATTGAATTTCACGAACGATGGGGTTGTAGCGGCCTGGTGCTGCCTTTTCAATAGGACGAAAATATTGGTCCTGACGGATAGGATGCGGTAGACTACTGGCTACGACCCATGTTGCCTGCGGAAATTGAAGCATGTCTAAAGACCGACGACATACAATTCTTGTGGTGGATGACGAACCAGATGTCGTCAAAAGCGTGCAGGATCTTCTGCGCTTTGATTACAAGGTTCTAGGGGCAACGCGCGCCAGTGAAGGTATGCGACTTCTGCAAAGTGAAGAAGTCCACGTCGTGATGAGCGACCAGCGCATGCCGGAGATGACCGGGGTTCAATTCCTGGACAAAGTACGAGGTGTCTATCCGGAAGCGGTTCGCCTGCTTTTCACCGGGTACGCGGATATCAAGGCCGTGATCGATGCGATTAATCAAGGGAATGTCTATCGGTACATCACCAAGCCGTGGGATCCGGACGAACTGCAATCCGTCATTCGCGAAGCGGTTGACCGTTATGACCTGATCATCGAACGAAACGCATTGACCGAAGAGCTTAAGCTTAAGAACGCCGAGTTGGCCAAAGCGAATGAAGACCTCCGCCACAGCGATGCGCTCAAAGCGGCGTTCATCCATGTCGCCAGCCACGAGCTTCGCACTCCACTGACTATTTTGCTCGGCATGACGCGGCTTGCCATCAAATTACCGCCCGCGCCATCACCACTTCCGGAGTGGCTCAGCCGGATCAATCTGGCCGCCGAGCGATTGCAACACCTCATTGATCAAATCATCGATATGCTGTCCGTGGGACAATTCGATCAGCATCTCGAACGGCAGGAAGTCGATCTGCATTCGCTGTTAAACGACGTGGTTGAAGACGTAAGGCCTTTCGTGCAGATACGTCGACAGTCACTGGTAATGGATGTCTCGCCCGAACTGGGAAGCACCGGGGTCGATCGTGAAAAGATGCGCGATGGCCTGAATCATCTCTTGCTCAATGCCATCAAGTTCACGCCGGACGGTGGAACGATCTCGCTTGCGGCACACCGTATTGATAAGTCGATTGAGATTCGAATCGTCGACACGGGCGTCGGCATGGATCCGGCCACGATCGATAAGCTATTTACGCCGTTCTTCACGTCGTTTGATGTTTCGCATCATTCTTCCGGGCAATTTGAGTTTTGTCGACGCGGGCTCGGACTGGGGTTGAGCGTTGTGAAATCGTTTATCGATTTGCACGGTGGAACGATCCGTGCCGAAAGTCAGTTGGGCAAGGGAACCACATTTATCGTCACACTTCCCGACGCGGTCGACGGTCCCCAACCTGCGGCAGATCAATCCACTGAGGCGGCGAACATTTAGTAATCGTCCATTTTCGGAGATACGCGCTGTATCCCTGTCTTCCTATTCTCTTGGGATTTCTCGACAAACCGCATCAACTTTGGGGGGTTGGTCTGATCGCGCTTTTGTGTTTTGTGATTCTACTCAGCTATTTCGTGGGGTTGAATCGCCGGCTGAGAAAAATGACGCTGAGCATGAAGGCGCAGCTCGCCGAGCGAAAGCGCGTCGACGATGCGCTGGAGGCTTCGGAAGCATTTTATCATTCACTCGTTGAACATCTGCCGCTGCATATCATACGGAAAGATGTCGACGGAAGATTTACGTTTGGGAATCCGCGGTTTTGTGAAGAAATGAAAATGACTCTCGAACAATTGAGAGGCAAAACGGATTTCGACTTATTCCCGAAAGTACTCGCCGAAAAATATCGGGCCGATGACCAGGCCGTCATCGAGCGAGGCGTTTCGTACGAAACAACCGAGGAACATATCGCCGCCGGCAAGCAAAAGCTGCAAGTGCGGGTCATTAAAACCCCGGTGCGCGATGCCTCAGGTCAAATCATCGGAACGCAGGGTATTTTCTGGGATGTCACGGATCAAAAGCGAGCCGAAGAGGCGCTGCGAACGAGTGAATTGCGAACGCGGTTGATCATCGACACGGCGATCGACGCATTTGTGGAAATGGATTCGACCGGTCGTATTACCGCTTGGAATCCAGCGGCGGAACAGGTTTTCGGTTGGCCCCACGATGAGGCGGTCGGCAACACGCTCCGCGACACGATCATTCCTCCCCAATTTCGCCAGGCTCAACTTTCGGGGCTCGAAAGGTTCTTAAACACCGGAGAGGGCGAGATTCTCAATCGCCGATTTGAGAGCACCGCCCTGCGCCGCGAGGGTGGCGAATTCCCAATCGAATTGACGGTCTCACCGATACGACTCGGGGACCAGTATTTCTTTGCGGCATTCATTCACGACATCTCCAATCGCAAGCGAAGAGAAGAGGAGTTGCGCCGGAGCCGCGAGCGATTCGACCTGGCTGTGCGCGGCTCAAATGACGGAATATGGGACTGGGATCTGCGGACCAATTCCGTCTACTTTTCTCCCCGATGGAAAAGCATGATCGGGTATGACGACGGCGAGATCGCAGGTCGATTTGAAGAATGGGAAGCGCGTCTTCACCCGGATGACCGCGCCACGGCCGTGGCAAAGGTTCAAGCGTACCTTCAGCAGCAAATCCCTACTTACGAAGTCGAACATCGCATGCGGCATAAGGATGGCAGCTATCGTTGGATTCTCGCGCGCGGTTCTGCGTTGTGGGATGCCAGCGGACGTCCTTATCGAATGGCTGGTTCACACACTGATATTACTGCGCGAAAAGAAGCCGAGCAGGCATTGGTACAACATGAGAAGCTCGCCGGCCTTGGGCAGATGGTCGCCGGTGTCGCGCATGAAATTAACAACCCGCTGTCTTTCGTCAGTAACAACGTCGCCGTTCTGCAGCGTGATGTCGGTTCAATGCGAAAGCTTCTCGATGAATATATGCAGGCCAACGCCGTCATCGCCAAGGCAGATCCCGAACGCGCGGCGACGCTCAAGGAAATGTCGGAGCAATTCGACGTGGCCTACACATTGCCCAATCTTGAAGACATGATGCTCCGCTCTCGCGACGGGCTGAAACGCATCCAGCAAATCGTCAAAGATCTGCGGGACTTCGCGCGTCTTGATACCAGCGATATGCACGAAATCAACGTGAACGAGGGGGTTGAGTCGACAGTCAATATCATTCGTGGTCGAGCCAGAAAAAAACAAGTGGAGATCCAGACGCATCTGGGAGAATTGCCGCTCGTCACCTGTTATCCGGCCAAAATCAATCAGGTCATCATGAATCTAACCGCAAATGCGATCGATGCATCGCATGAGGGCGGTGTCGTCACAATCGCCACGCGACAGGATGGCGATTCCATTGAAATCGAAGTCACCGACAAGGGTTCCGGCGTTGACCCGGCTATCATCGACAAAATCTTCGACCCGTTCTTTACAACGAAACCCCCTGGTGAAGGAACGGGCCTGGGGCTCAGCATCAGCTATGGGATTATTCAGGATCACCACGGGTCGATTCGCGTCGATTCTGAAAAAGAACGGGGGGCAAAGTTTACGATTCGGTTGCCGATCAAGGGGAATGCGCAATTGCTGTCGTAACGCGATATACCGGTGGCATAGGCGTCTCGCCCGTGCTATTTGTTTGAAAAAACGCGAGCGAAACGCCCACGCCACAATCGCATCACTTTCTGAATACATGCCCGATCATTTCCGCTACATAAACGTACGCATTTCCCCAGCTATCCGGGCGAAAGAAGCTAACCGGCAGATTGGGATGACCCAAAAACGGGCGTAGGACCCACCCCATTTGGATCCCGACGAACGCATAAAGCAGTAGCCAAAGTCGGAGCATCCAGCGATGGCGCGGGTTACGGGCAATCAGCGGTTTGTAGTACCTTCGCAATCTCCATTGCGCACTGATCGTGGCGATGCCAAACATCGCCGCGTTGAAAAGGATGGCGTTGTCGTGATCGGTGAAAGAGGCGTACCACAGGACCGTGAACGGCGACAACGACGCAAGTACGATGGTCAAAACAGCTTGTGTCGCCAGAAGGGCGCGCTGGGTTTCCACGAAATCTTCACCGAGCCCAAGCAGCAAATTCAACACGTAGAAACTGGGAAGGGCCAAGCCAAACGTGACGAGTAACATGAGCGGGACTTTGAGGCCGGAGTAAATCGGTTGGCGGATTCGATTGCCATCGATTCCGCCGTAGCAGCCCATGACCGCCCCGTAAAAGATCGCCAAAGAGAGGGACAGCAGCAAAGCTCGCGGTATCGCGCGGCGCGATCCAAGCGCTGCCCCGGGGATCGGAGCGCGCAAAATCCGGTCGACAAATTGCAGCGTTGAAATCATTGATACCGTTAGCGACCGGTGATATTCAGCAGGTGGGCGATCGCATTCATGACGCCTTCAAAGAAATTGGATTCCCGGCCGCGGAAGAACGTGAATGGCTGATTTGGATCGCCAATAAACGGGCGCAGTACCCAGCTCATCTGCGCGCCGACCAATCCGAAAACGAAGATCCAAATGCGGAAAATAACTTTGACGTTTTCCGCCGGCGGTCGATCTTCGATCGGGAAAATTGTGTTAGATGGGACTGGCGGTGGAGCCGAATCTGGATTCGGAGATACTTCCTGAATGAACGGATCAGGCGGCATCGGAACGTAACGCGGCGTCATCTGCGCCAGCGTAAGCCGATGCAGCGTCTGTAAAAGAAACGCCAATCCCATCGCGCCAGCAATGGCAAATACAACCACGTTCAAGAGTTTCATGAACGGATAGCTCGTCGTGCTGGCGGCAAAGAATGCGACGATCGGCCCGAATGACGAAAGCAATGCGAGCATCACTGACATCGCCGCGATGAGCAGGCGAAGCATCGCGCCCACCGTCAGCCTCGAGCCGATCAAGGCATTAAAGACGTAGAGCGAGGGAAAGGTAATGATCAATGTCAGCAGAAAAAGCATCGGCACTTTCACGATACTTGCGCCCAGTTGCTGAAAGCCCATCATTCGCGTGGGTTCCGGCCAACGGGTGATCACCGCAGTCAAACCCATGCAGGCACCGTAGACCATCGACAAAAACACGATGAGCCAGAGCAGTGATCCGGCGGGGATATCAAACGTCCCTTCCCGTAACAACGGCAGGCGCGTCGCGTCTCCCCGAAGAATTCGATCCAACGCGCGAAATGCATTTTTCATGAATATTCCCTTTGCTAGCTTTGTATGACAAAGTTAATTATGCGGCGCAGCGACACGTCTGTCAAATGTCTCGCGAGCCGGTTTCTCCTCGAACTATGCCGGAACGCTTATTCACGCCGTTGGGTGCCACCTGTAAGAAGCAAGAAGTCAAGACACTTTCTCCGCACCCGCCGAAATATTTGTTTGCCGGACCTTCTCGGGGCGTCTTTTTCGTTGCTTTGCGGCTACGTTTCCATCAGGCCGAACGGGGGCCACTGAGGGTCTTGCCGCGAAAATGGGCCGCTGTGTGACCGCAACGGATCTTCAGTACGGTCAGGCGATCGATCAAATCACTTACAAACGTTGGATCGTCGCCCAGGCACCTGTTGGGGACTCCCGGTGACCGGTCACCCGATCGCGAGGGTCCAATGGCGCCCGAGGGACTGCGCGGCCACGTCGGTATCAGCGGTACGACCAACTTCCGTAAGACTCAACCTTTTCAGACGCCTTTGTATTTATAAATGCATTTACAGATGTATTTACGTTCACCGGTTCAGGATGGTAGACGCCGCCGTTTTTCCACATGCCCCCACATCACCGCCGCGACGCTCCGGGCCACGTTGCGGCGGGCGTTCCGGGACGAGAATTCAGGCTCCATCCATCTGCGGTGTTGTTCCGCGATAGGGTTATCCCCATTCCTGATCGCCGACTTGGCGGGGCCCAGGATCATCAATTTAAGCGTGCGGTTGACCGCCCGCGCAACAAATCGGTGTGTTTCGAGGCGAATGGCGCTTTAAAACGACCCAACCAGCGAAGTTGAAAGTCTGGTGGCAGTGTCCACCGCGTTTTTAAAACCCGGTTTCGACCGCCTGAGGAATCTCGTGTAATGCGGGTCGCGGACTTTTTTCCGGGCCGTCACGGCCATGACACCCGATCGCTGAAATAAAGTGTTGCAACTCTTTATTTCTGAGATCTCGGTTGAGTCTGTCGGGACATCGTGGCACATTTGAGACATCACCGGCGTGACGCTGACCCGGCAGTGTCACACGCTCGCGCCATCCCATTCTTTAAGAACGCTGTTTCTGATTCAATTCTTCCGCACCCTAAAAAGATAAGTCTGGCATCGTCGTTGCTTTGGTCGGCTGTCGTAAGACAAACGGACATCGGCAAAGAAACGATTCGCGCCTCTGCCGATTCAATTTTAAAAGTTGTACCCCCGCCGGGGAAGTGGGGCCCCGGTGTTTGGATCAAGGTCATCAGGGCTTCCGCAAGTAGATTATCACATTCCTGCGCTTGCGCGATCAGCCCCGTA
>JBBRMF010000018.1:0-37261 GCA_038230975.1 Tepidisphaerales bacterium | reverse complement strand
GATCGCGTTGCCTGCCTAGGAGGGTGGACACTATGGCAAATTCCGCCGCCGCGTCAATGCCTTGACAGTCTTGGAGATGGAATCTAGTCTGCAAGGCAACCCTTGGGACCGTGTACACCAAATTCGCGCATTCGTTGCAGACAAAAGCAGTAGACGCCTTTTCACGCCGATACGTAAGATAGATCATGGCCCAATCCGACACGAACTCAGGCGAGCATACGTCAGACCCGGATATCGAGGTTGGGCGGATCGCCATCGAATCGGGCCTGGTGACGCAGGCCGAATTGGATCATTGCCGCGAGGCGCAAAACCAATCATCCGACCCCAATCAGCGGACGCTCGGTGATATGCTGGTTGAGAATCAGTTCTTAACGCCGAACCAGTTGAAGCGAATTCGCAAGCAGGCGGAGGAAAAAAAACGCGAGCGAGAAAAAGAACGCGAGCGGGAAAAAGAAAGCAAACTTCCCGGTTACGAATTGATCAGTGAACTGGGGCGCGGCGCGATGGCGCGCGTGTTTAAGGCTCGCCAGATTTCTCTCGACCGGATCGTGGCGATCAAAGTGCTGCCGCGAAAAATGAGCTAAAATGTGGAATTCGTCGATCGCTTCTACAAAGAGGGAAAGGCGGCGGCGCGGTTATCACACAATAATATTGTGCAGGCGATTGACGTCGCACAGGCCCCGGCCGGATATCACTATTTCGTGATGGAGTACATCGAAGGCCAGACGCTCTACGACGAGATGGCCGCGCCACCGGCTGGTAAAGGCCGTTCATTCTCCGAAGCCGATGCGCTGGATGTCATCATCCAGATGGCCGATGCGCTGGTGCATGCCCACGAGCGCGGGCTCATCCATCGCGACGTTAAACCGAAAAACATCATGCTCACACCCGGCGGGGTCGCCAAGCTAACCGATCTGGGTTTGGCGCGCGGCGTTGACGACAAAGAAGCCGCCGAGCTGGAGGCCGGGAAGGCCTACGGCACTCCGTACTACATCAGCCCAGAGCAGATTCGCGGGGATGTGGATATCGACTTCCGCGCGGATATCTATTCGCTTGGCGCGACCATGTATCATCTGGTCACCGGTCGGCCTCCATTTGAAGGGGATTCCCCGAGCGCGGTAATGCATAAGCATCTCAAGCAGGCCCTTGTCCCGGCCGACCATGTCAACACGGCTTTGTCCACGGGTGTCGGTGAGATCATTGATGTGTCCATGGCTAAAAAGCGCGAAGAGCGATATCAATCCACGAAGGACATGCTGGAGGATCTGAAAGCCGTCCGCAGAGGCGAGCCGCCGACCCATGCCCGGCGTGCGGTGGATTTGGATTCGCTGGCACAAATGGAAGAAAACAGCGACGGAACCATCGACATCACGCCCCCCGAACCCGAACCCGTCAACATCTGGTTGCAGCCGATGGTTCTGCCCCTGGTCTTTGCAGCCGGAATTTCCCTGCTGGCGAATGTCGGGCTGATCGTTCTTTACATCCTGAAAAAATAACCGTGTCTACACGCATCGCATTCATCGGCCTGGGGATCATGGGCGAACCGATGGCCGGGCATCTGCTGGCCGCCGGGCACTCGCTGGTTCTGTACACCCGCACGAAAAAAAGAGCCGAAGCACTCTTAAAGCGCGGAGCCACCTGGGCCTCTTCACCAGCCGAGGCAGCCACCGCGGCAGACATCGTCTTCATCTGCGTGACCGACACACCCGACGTCGAAACCATCGTGCTGGGTGAGCGCGGCCTGCTTCATGCCGCACGACAAGGGCTGGTGATTGTGGATCATTCCACAATCTCTCCTTCCACCACCCGACGATTGGCTGACATGCTGGCTGACAAAGGCACGCACTTCCTTGATGCGCCAGTCAGCGGTGGCGATGTCGGCGCACGCAATGCCACCCTTTCGATCATGGTCGGTGGCGATCAACCCGCCTACGAACACGCCCTGCCGCTTCTGCAGCTCATGGGAAAAACCATCACCCACTGCGGCCAAAGCGGTAACGGTCAACTGACAAAGCTGGTCAACCAAGTGATGGTGAGCGTCACGAATCTGGCCGTCTGCGAGGCGCTCACGTTCGCCATGAAAAACGGGCTCGACCCGCAAAAGACGATTCAAGCGGTGGGTGGTGGCGCAGCCGGTTCATGGCAGCTCAACAACCTCGGGCCTAAGATGATCGCAAAGGATTTCGCCCCCGGATTCATGATCGATCTGCAACAAAAAGATCTGCGACTGGTCCTGCAGGCAGCCGGTGAATCGCTCACTTCTCTCCCGGCCACGAGCCTCGTGCATCAACTGTTTACCGCTGCTCAGGCGGAGGGCCGAGGGAAAGAGGGAACGCAGGCGCTGTTCGCGGTGTTGAGCCAACTTGCGAATCGAGAATAGAAGATTGCCCGCGAAAGGGCGATTTCTTCACATCAACCCCTTCAGAACCTCTAGATTGATGGTATCCCAGTCTTTTCCTATTTCATTTTTCAGCTTGGGTGTTTCCAGGATTTTCGGAATCTTCTTAAACGCGGGATCGCGGACGATGGGTTTGAAGCCGTCGAGGCCGATGGTTCCGAGACCGATGTGTTCATGCCGATCGACCCGGCTTCCGAGTTCCTTTTTTGAATCGTTCAAATGCCAAACCTTGACTCGATGGATTCCCACCGTTGATTCCACTTGCTGCATGAAGCCTTTGTATTTACGGCCGCGGAAATCGTAACCGGCGGCGAAGAGATGCGCGGTGTCGAAGCAAACCGCCAATCGATCGGGATCTTTCACTTGCGCAATAATCTCGGCCAGATGTTCGAGCTTATAACCGAGCGAGGTGCCTTGCCCGGCGGTGATTTCCAGACAGGTCGTGACGCCATCCGCCGGAAGTGACGAATGCACTTCATCGAGCGCCTTGGCGATGCGCTTCAATCCGGCTTCTTCCCCCTCGCCCATGTGCGCGCCGGGATGCGTGACGAGATACGGAATTTGCAAAATGGCACAGCGTCGAACTTCTTCGATAAACAAATCGATGCTCTTCCGCCGTAGGACTTCATCGGGCGAAGCGAGATTGATCAGGTAGCTATCATGGCTGACGGTGATTTTGTATTTCAGACGGTCGCAATGGGTCCGCCATTCACTCACGGCAGCGGGATCGAGCGGCTTGGTGTTCCATTGCTTCTGATTCTTGGTAAAGACCTGCACGCAATTCATGTCGAGCTTTTCAGCTTCGAGGAGCGCGTTGTGCATGCCGCCGGCGATGGAGAGGTGGGAACCGAACATTTTGGTATCTTAGTCGCATAAAGTCTTGATCCAAAGGCGGCAGCTTACGGAGGATGAATGGGACTCTTGGATTTTTTTAGACGCGGCAATTCTTCTCGCGGTGACCAGCAAGTTGTGGGACTATGGACTTCACGTGGCGTGGAAATCGAAATCCGATCAGACGGAACGATGGACTACACTTCGATCGAATCGGGCAAACGGCAGATCATGAATTTAACGTATCGGATCGAACCAGCCGTCCGCTCCGAAAGAAGAGCGTACACGATTCTCGTTTGAAGATGGGAAGCTTGTTCTGATGTTCGGCGGAGAGCGAACCGCATATCGCCGAGGCATTCGTTGAGTTTGTCTACGCTTTGTATGTGTCTATTGGGGTGAGGAAGTAGCAACACAAGGAAAATTATGAATCCACCGCTTAAAACCAACAAAAAAGCAACAAAACGCCGGGAAATGGCTGATACCGGAAAGAAAGTTCACGGAAGCGTGGGTAATATCTTCGCCGACTTGGGACTTCCTGAGCCAGAAAAGTTTTTGGCAAAAGCCGAACTCGCACGGTGGATCAGTGCGATCATTCGCGATGCGCGATGGGACCAAAAAGAAGCCTCGCGAAGGCTGGGGATTGATCAGCCAAAAATCTCGAATCTGGTTCGCGGCAAGCTGAATGATTTCTCCATCGAGCGCCTCATGGATTTCCTGGCATCGCTTGATCGGGACATATTCATCACCGTTCGACCGACCGCGCGACACGGCCATGCCGGTGTTCACGTCCTGAGCGAGAACCACTGTCAACTTGTTCTGACTTAGAGATTACTTCTCCGGCAAAACGATCGGTTTCCCCGCTTCCGTCAGGAAAAATACAAGCAGTTTGGCGGGCTTGGTGCTGCTGGCGTTGCCGGAAACCTGGTGGAGTTGTTGGGGATATTCATACCAGATATCGCCGACGTGGTAGGTCTTGAGAGGTTGGCCTTCGACTTGGCAGAGGACATCGCCTTCCAGCACATAGGCAAAGATGGAACCGGGATGGCGATGGGCGGCGGAGGTGACGCCGGGGGGATAGTCGACCGTCAAAATGCGAACTTCTTTACCGGCGGGATCGGAGAGAGCCTGCGTGAAGAGGACGGAGATTTTCTTGGCGGGTGGATCAGTCGGCGTGGTGGAGGTGAGTGTGGCGGGCTTATCCATCGGGTGGTTTGCGCATCCGACGGAAGCGAGCAGAATGGCCAGAAAGAGAACGGTTCGTTTCATCAGTACACGCAAGTGAGTTTTCCTGAGGGGCGTCAGATGATCTTTTATAAAGACTTCGATGATCTGGCAACAAAGTCGAATCATACGGGCTTTTGAGGTCCGGCACAGTTTCTTTCAAATTAGAAGCAAGGTATCTTCCATTAACCAAAGTCGCAGGGCTGCGGTCGATGTCGGTTTACGAAAAAACCGATTCCCATCCGTATCTTTCCGGGCTGGAATTATTATGAAAAAGCAACTGAAGTATCTTCGGAACGCGCTCATCATCCTTTTGCCGGCTGGCTATTTCTTCCCAAGAATCACGCTGTTTTACGTGATCTGCGGTTTGTATGACGTGATGCGAAATCGCAATCTGGATTTCGGGAAGGTCATGCAATATTTCTTTGGCAACGGGTTACTGACCTGGGTGCTGTCACCGGTGAATATCGTGATGGATATCCTGACACTGCCGTATATCAACAAGGGGATTTATCGGCTGGAGGATTTGCCGAAGGATTACGCGAACGAAGTTCAAAGCCTGATTGATTCCGCATACAAAGCGAATCTGGTCGGGCAACTGGAAAGCCATATCCAGGACATTTCGCGCAGCATGGTATTTTTCAAATGGGCCGGAAAGAATATGAACGCGATTGTGGATGTACCTGCGTATCACGAGAAATACCGGTATGTTCAGACGATCGGAGTATCGGTGTTCAACAAGCAGAAATCGACATCACGTCATTTTGGGCCATTGCGCGCGACGCTGAGGCTGCTCTACAACATTAACGACATGACCGACAACAGTGCCTACATCGAATGCGGCAACACGACTCATTACTGGAAAGAAAACAAGCTTTTTGTTTTTGACGACACCCTCATGCATCAGTCGTTTAATAAGTCCGATCAAGTGCGGTACTGTTTGTTCGTGGATATTCTGCGGCCATCGGTTTTGCAGCCGGTGATTTTGTCGATCGTGCAGACGTTTGGGTTTTTTCTGCGGGGCGTGAACTTCATCTTCTATAAGAATTGGAAGGTCTTGGCTAAGTAGCGTGGATCATCGTAAGCATCATCTTGAACCGGCTGACTGCCCGTATGGCGTGTGGTTTATTGGCAAGGAACGTGAACATCTGCCCGGCTATCACACGGAATGCCTTACCAGAGACCGTCAACTCGACTTCGCCTTCGAGGACATTGACCAGCGCATCAGACGGCGAGGTGTGCTCGCTGAGTTCCTGATCGGCATCAAACGCGAACAGCGTCACGCTGCCGCCCTTATGTTTAAGCACGACTCGACTGACGACCGAAGCATCTTGATAAGCCACCAAGTCGAGGGTTGTCTGCGCCTCGTGAACCGATGTGTCGATTTCTTCGTGTTTCATGCCATCCAGCATAATCACCTGTCGCGGTGATTCCTACTGGAAAAGTCGTTATCGGCTGGAATGGTTATCGTTCCCTCACGCGCTCGATATCCGCGCCCACCGCTCGGAGTTTTTGCTCGATTTTTTCGTAGCCGCGATCGATGTGGTAGACGCGATCGATTCGGGTCGTGCCACGGGCGACGAGTCCGGCGAGGACCAATGCGGCGGAGGCGCGGAGGTCGCTGGCCATCACGCTGGCACCTTGCAGTTCTTTGACGCCTTGGACGACGGCGGTAGCGCCTTCCTTACGGATGCGGGCACCCATGCGATTCAGCTCGCCGACGTGCAGGAAACGATCGGGGAAGATCCGTTCGGTGATGACGCTCATCCCGTCGGCCAAACAGAGCAGAGCCATCAGTTGGGCTTGAAGATCGGTCGGGAAGCCGGGGTAGGGCTGGGTCGTCAATTCGACGGGGTTTAATCGGCGGGCGGATGAGCAGAAAATGGTGCCATTCTCCCGCGAGGTTTTGATGCCGACTTCGTCCATACGATCGACGACGGCGATCAGGTGATCGAGATTACAGTGCTTCAGTTCAAGCTCACCGTTGGTGATGGCGGCGGCGAGCATGAAGGTGCCGCACTCGATGCGGTCGGGGATGATACGATGTTCGCAGCCGATGAGTTTATCGACGCCTTCGATGCGTATTTCCGGGGTGCCATGCCCGACGATTTTGGCACCCATCTTGTTGAGCAGGTCAGCACAGTCCACGACTTCCGGTTCGCAGGCGGCCCCGACGAGAACCGTTTCGCCCTCAGCCAGGGCGGCGGCACACATGACATTGATCGTGCCCAGGACGGTTGGGCCTTGCGCCCCGCCGAGGTACATGCGGCAGCCTTTGAGCCGGCCGCGCACTTCACCAATGATGTTGCCGTTTTCAGTACGGAATTCCGCGCCGAGTTTTTGGAGGCCGCGCACATGAAGATCGACCGGCCGATCACCGATGGCACAACCGCCGGGTATGGAGACGATGGCTTTGCCGCGCTTGGCGAGCAGGGGCCCGAGCACGCAGATGGAGGCCCGCATCGTTTTGACGATGTCGTAGCGGGCTTCGCACATGGATTCATCGGTCACTTCAAGATCCAGATTGCCGTTGAGTGCCGGGCCATCCCCCACGGTTGCGGTGGATTCATGGCGAAAGACATGGCAACCCAGCTCACCGATGAGCTTGGCCATGGAATCGATGTCGGAAAGGCGCGGAACGCCTTTGAGAACGGTTTTGCCCTCGGCCATTAAGCAGGCGGCAAGGATCGGAAGCGCCGAGTTCTTACTCCCGGAAACTTCAATTTTACCCTTGAGGCGATTCCCACCGTGAATGATGAAGCTGTCCATGAGCGCCCGTCCTTGAGCCTGAGGCCCGAATGAATCACGTTAACAACCCGTGACGGCCAGCTGTACGATCTGCTGACCACCCATCGGTCTATCGGCCAGTCCGTTGGCCGACGATCAATCCTTTGAATCTCAACTTTAAGTTGACGCCGCATTGTGGAAATGAACCGGGGAAATAGCAAGTGCGGACGGGGGAAAATGGAGGGAAAGATTGGGAATTTTAGAGTGAATGGAGATCGGAGTGGATTGGGGATTGAATGAAAGTTGTTGAAATTTCTAAAAGAATCAGTCTTGTACAAAGAATCAACGGTTCTTCTGTATACTCGATAGAACATGTCAGTAGCAGACACACGGAGCATTTACGTCGAGATTGACATCCGTGGATCAATTGACGAGGTATGGCGGTTCACGCAAACGCCACATCTGCATGAGCAGTGGGATCTTCGCTTTACCGAAATTCACTATTTACCTCGTACGGATGCGGATCAAGCGCAACGATTTCTTTATGAGACGCGGATCGGTTTAGGCATGACGATCCGAGGCGAAGGAGAAACGGTTGGCCAGCGAGAGGTCGATGGCGGCCAACGGACAAGCGCTCTGAAGTTTTGGTCTGATGATCCACGAAGCCTCATTCGCGTTGGGTCTGGGTACTGGAAATATGTGCCACGAGAAGGTGGAACGTCAGTCCGCTTCCTGACGGCGTACGATTACGAAGTGCGATTCGGTGTGATAGGGCGCTGGGTCGACCGGTGGATATTCCGGCCATTGATGGGGTGGGCAACGGCCTGGAGCTTTGATCGTCTCCGTTTGTGGATTGAGGATGGCATCGCGCCTGCGGTAACGATGCGCCGTAGTCTGGCCCATGCAGTTTCGCGTCTGGCCGTGAGTTTTGTGTGGGTTTACCAGGGTGCCATTCCCAAGTTGATTTTCAATCATCCAGATGAGTTAGCCATGCTGCGCGCGAGCGGCCTCTCGCTCGATTCAGCACACAGGGTAAGTGTTGGCGCGGGCTGGGCAGAGTTCGTTCTTGGCTTAGTCATTCTGCTCGCCTGGAAAACGCGATGGCCTCTGTGGTGTACGCTCGCGGTGATGCCGTTGGCCATCATTGGGGTGTCCATTCGATCGCCGGGCTTTCTGTCGGCAGCCTTTAACCCGGTTTCTTTAAATGTGTCCGTCGGTGCACTTGCCGCAGTGGCCCTGTTGGAAGGTGGTGCTGGTTTGCCTTCAGCGAGTCGCTGCGTGCGCCAACCGTCAAAGTCCGAGGAGAGTGCATCGTGAAAAGTATTTACGAATTGGCGATGGGTTCGGATTTTTCCCGACTGCACCCTCAGATCCAGAAACGCTTTGGCTTTTCCAGTTCTGACCACGTCGCGGCCATCGGCCGTGGCATCATGGATCGGCTCTGGCACGGGCGATTTTACACGTTGCCGTTCCTGTATGTGGGCACCTGGCGGCGGATCATGTTCCCCGAACAGGGAAGGAACGTACCGTTTACGATTGAAAACTATGCTTACCGTGACTCACTGGGTCGTGAAACAGTGACCTGGCTGCGCACCTTCCAGACGAAAAAGCAGCGTCGGTTTGATGCGTACATGATCTACAGCGAACGACGCCAGAAAATTGTGGATTACCTGGGTACGCATCAGCATCTCGCAGTGGATATTGACCTGTCCGTCGATGAGCGCGGCGGATTGCGATTGCGCAGCGGAGAGCAGCGGTTCTATGAGGGTTTAATCGACTTTCGCTTTCCGATGTTTCTTTCCGGCGTGGCCGAAGTCTGCGAATGGTACGATGACGCGATTGGCCGCTTCCGAATTGAAGTCAACGTGCGCAACAAAACCTGGGGACCTCTCTTTGGCTACAGTGGCACATTTGATGTGGAATGGGTTCCTATGAGCGAATCGGCTGTGCCTGACCACGCCCGCCCGAAGCGCGACGAACGACGAGAATAATCCGTGCGGCTCCGGCTTGAACAGGCCACAGTATTCTCCGGAAGCATGGAGATTGGGTCCAGGAATTTGCTTGACATCCGATCCACCCCTCGCGTTAATGCAATCATGCGACGTCCAACAAATCGCGGGTTTACGTTGGTCGAACTGCTCGTTGTCATCGGCATCATCGCGCTGCTGATTTCGATCTTGCTGCCGGCATTGAGTAAAGCGCGCCGCGGGGCCACTACCGTTAAGTGCTTATCAACGGTGCGGCAACTGGGGATGGCCTGGCAACTTTATACGCAGGAACATCGAGGCAGGTCGATCCCTTACTATCTCTACGATGCGGATGATGGCCTCGGGCTTTGGATTGGGCAATTGCGGAGCGTCTATAGCAATATCGATCAATCGCGGCTCTGCCCGGAAGCGATGATTCCGACCTCTGATCGCGATGGATGGGGGACGGCGTTTACAACGTGGGGGCCGAATCCGGGATGGCCGATCATCAGCAAACAGACCGGCAGCTATGCCATCAATGGTTGGTTGTATCAATACAATACACGTGGCGAGCGGTGGATTCCCAGCGGGTCGGAGAATCGGCAATTCTGGGAGACTCAGTTCTTCAATACCCCGATTCGTCGGTCGGCGGAGGTGCCGTGCTTTATGGATTCGGGGTGGATCGATACCTGGCCGAGTGCCAACGACGCCCCACCGCCGACGCTGCATCCATCGGTTGCGCAGATGAAAAATGCGAATGGCATGGGCCGAATCTGCATGGCTCGGCACGGGGAGGCGATCAACATCGGATTTTGTGACGGGCACGCGGCGACGGTGCCGCTTCAACAATTGTGGGCATTGTATTGGCGGCCCAATTATGTGACGCCGGTTCCGCTGCCGACGTTGCCGAAAAGGTGACAGGAGATTTGTGACGGGAACGGTGGTTGCAGCGTTGGGGGATGCGGATTCCTTACGCCCCTTTCAGGGCTATTTGATTTCGCGATCGTTTTCCCACGACTGACGTCGTGGGCTAAATTCTTGCCGCCACTCCGTGGCGAGGAAACTGCTGTGGGAGTTAATCATGAGCAAGAGAGATTTATAAGGTCGGTGCATCGTCGGGGTCTTGGTTGCTGGCGGATGTTCGATCCGTTCGATGGCAGCACCTATCGTGACGGTCCCCGTCGCCTATTACGACACCGAGCACACGAGTCCGACGACTCCAATCCCCTGGCAGGGTAGCCCCAAGACGACGTTCTTCGGCACACCGGATGCTAACGGCATCTTCGATACCGGAGCGATTCTCCTGACGAACAACGGCACCGATGATTCAACGATTTCTCCCGGACTCCAAGTGGGCGGGTTTGCCAATGGGGCGTCGTTTCAGTTGTGGAATGGTAACATCGGTTCCAACGGATTGATTCTGCACCCCGGCCAAAGTGTTATTTTCGCCCAGCCGGGTTCGGGCCTGTTTGATACAAGCGATCAGCCGATCATCACCGACCCGAACCAGCGAACTAATCACCAGCCGGTGGTCAGTGTGACAATCGATGGGCTACTCTATCATTTTGTGGATGCCACGCAGGTGTTGAACACGGGTGGCTTTGATCCGGGAGAGGCGTTTCACGTCAGCGAATCGCGCGCGTGGACACTTGTGGGAACGACACCAGAGCCTTCGGGGGTGTTGGTAATTGCGGGGGTGTACGGCGGTCTGCTATTGCGACATCGCCGCAAAAAATCGGTCGATCAGAAATGAAAAGAAAAGAAGCGGGTGGCATTGTTGCGTTGCCGCAATGCCACCCGCCGGGAAATGAAATTCGGTTTGGACGGCTCCCGCAAATTCGAACTTCAAATCGGGCGGTTTTTAATTGCGATGAGCGTTAGAATTTGATAGAATCGAGTCTTATCCACGGAGGGTTCCGTTCGGCTGTTGCCGCGCGTTTCGTTGAAGCGATCACCGGAGCATGACATGACATCTCGAATGCGCCGGTGCCGACGCGTGACATTTGTGCTTCTGTTCGTTGGGATCCTGTTATGGCTGACAGGTCCATCGATCGCGTGTGCGATCATCCGCCGGCAACTGCAAGCAATGATCACCGAACGTCTGGATGCTCGTTTTGATATCGGGAACATCATCTATCGATTTCCCTATGGCGTATCGGTGATTGAAGCTTCGATCGTGGGGAAAGAGCCGGATGGAAAGCCACTCGAACTGCTGCGCGTGCCGCGCCTCAATTTGCAGTTGGCGAGGTTGCCCATGCCGGGTCAGCCGTTGGTGATTCAGAGTCTGGAGATTCTTGATCCGGCAGTGCATGTCATTCGCGAGAATTCCGGCATCTCGCAAACGCGTCTTGCCAAGCCCGAAGCATTAGCCGCGGCCTCCTCACCCCGGACCAAGCTCTCGGACATGTTTCGTCTGACTCACCTGTCATTGCGCGGCGGTCAGATCATTTACGAAGACCGCACAAAGCCGGAGAATCGCCCGCTGGTCTGGCGAAATCTCAATGGGAATCTGGAAACCAGCCGACAATCGACGGGAAGTTATTTGTATCGCCTGGTGGTGGATAATTCACCGCTGGCAACGCTCGATATTTCAGGGGCCGCGAATCTCGATGAACTGCATCTTGCCGTTGAGAAGTGTGCGTTGAGCGTGAATGTCGATCCGAACGCGAAAGAGAGTTCGCTGCCTGCGGAGATTCAAGCGATTTTGCGCGAATGGCAGGTGAACGGGACGCTGGCCATCGATCTGCGCGCCAACGTGCCATTGACCGACTTAAAAGGAAGTTCCTACCGCGCAACGCTTGAGCTCAATCGTGCCAGCGCTCGCGTTCCTGAATGGGGGACAGGGCTGGATCAATTTTCGGTGAAGGTTGAACTGGCGGATGGATTCGACGCGGGTACAGATTCCATTCGTCCAAACGTCGGCAATCGCGCTCCGTTGGTACGAATTGAAAAGCTTGAAGCGGTTGCGGGCGATGCGCGCTTTGATCTGCACAACCTCTTGGCGGTGGCGGATCTTTCGACGATGACCTGGAATCTGAAAGGACTGGAAGGTCATCTTGATCCTGGACAGTCGCGCGAGAATTTACCCAAGGCGGTCCGCCAACGGTTGGAGGATTTGAAGGTGCAAGGGGCATTGGATTTTGCCCTGAGCGGCTCCGGGCCTTTGAGCTCACGCGATCTTCGAAAATTCACGGGACGCCTTGATTTGACCTCTCGGAATTTAGTTTTGCAACCGCCGGGGTTGGACGCGCCGCTTGGCGATTTCACACCGACGACGATTCAACTGGCCAATGGAACGATGACGGTCGAGGCTCTGCGCGGCAAATGTGGAACCAATCTGCTCTATGTGAAACGTGCGACCGCCCGGATCGATGAATTGCCGGCTCGGCTGCGCGTGACGGATCTGGAAGGCTGTCTGACGTTCGGGCCGGAGCAGAAATATCCGCCGTTCATCGCGAGGGAATTATCCCTCTGCAAACCCGTAGGGCCCTACTTTTTTGGTGGGACGGTCGCAATGGACTTCCAAAAGGGGACAGATCAGCTCGACTACGATTTGAACGTTCACACGAAGCGCGGGTTCATGACGATCCTGGATCGGCAGATCGCGATTTCAGGGATCGACTCGAACATCAATGTTACCCCGGCGGCGGTGCTCATTCACCGGTTCGAGGCTGCGGCGCTCGGGGGATATGCTTCGGCTTCAGGGCGGGTCGATCTGAAGGGACAACCGCGATACCGCGTGGACACGACATTCCGAAATATTGATCTGAAGGAGTTGGGCCGAAGCTTCACCGACCCCGGTCAGACACCGCCGTCTCTGTCCGGACGTGGGCTTTTCAAGGCGAAGCTGACTGGGATCATCCCGAAAGGAAGCGAACCGGCGTTTCAGGGGCTTGCGGGAACGGGAGAATTTGACATCACGCACGGCGATTTCTGGCAGATCCCCGTCATGAAAATGATCTCAGACCGCGTCTCGACCAAAGAGACGGTCACCGTCGGTGATGCAGCCGGACAATTTCGTATCGAAGGCAACAGGATTCACTTCGATCGCGTCGTGGCGACCTCGCCGGCTCTGGGCGTGGATGGATCGGGTGACATCACCATGGATGGAGCGCTCGATTTGAAATTGATTGCCAACGTAGGTGGCCGGTGGGCCGACCGCGCCGGGGATCTTGGGGATGGCGGCGGTGTGGCGGTGCTCGCGAACGCCGTGCAAAAGGGGTTTGATACGGTGTCGCGCCAATTGCTGTATGAAGTCGAGGTCACCGGCACGACCGCCAAACCTGCGGCGGCCGTCACGCCCGCACCGATGCTCACCCGTCGAATGAAATGGCTCATGGGCGCAGCTTCCGACAAGTCGGGCAACCGCACTGGATTGCTCGATGCGATGCACAAAGATCAAGGCGTACCTACCGGAACGCAGGGCGGCAATAGAGAACTGAAGTAGGAGCCCGACATGAAACTTCCAAGTGTAAAATGCCTTTTTTACCTGTCGATCCTGCTGCCGGGGTGTTCGGGCATCGGGTGTACCGGTGCCAGGAGTTCGGCGGTGACCGACCAATATTTTGAAGTGCCCGGCCAGTATGCGGCCCGCCCGATGAGCACCCAGAAGCCGCGCGTCGGAATTCCGATCCCGGTGGTGGAAGTGGCGGGTGGAATCGCGCCCGGCTCAGGCTTACAAGAATTGGCCGCGAACCAGCTTTTCTGGGTTGCCGATCAGACCGGCCGATTCAACTTAATCGATCACACGCGTTTCGCCGGGTTGGTAGCCGAACAGAGTGGAGGAGCTGGACCGCTGGCATCCGGCGAGCTAATCCACGCCGCTCCGCTGCGGGGGATCGATTTTATACTCGTCTGCAATATTTCGGCTCTTTCCGTTCGCGGCGACAATAAGCCCGACACGGTCAGCGTGGCCCGCGTTGAGAAATTGCTCCACCTTGCCGATCCCAAACCCCGCATCACAACGCGCTGCGTCGTCAACCTGCGTCTGATCGATCCGGCGACCGGGTTGTTTGCCGCGCGAATCGAGGATTCATTTCAGCGCGTTTGCTCCCCCGAGGCCATGGGATTGAAGTTCACCGACCCGGACGCCGCCTGGGGCGAGCTGCGGCTAGACGAGCAGCAAACCCTCCAGGTGCTGCGCACCGTGATTGACGATGGAATGCGCAAACTGCTGCCGGATGTAGACGCCATGTTGGCCCGCCGGGACAAAACCGCCGTGATCTCCACCCCTTCGGCCAGCTCCCAACCGACTACGCTCGATCCGACTCGCGATCGATCGTCAATCGCGCCGGTCGGTGGCAAACTCCGACCCTCCGCCGTCAAAATTCATTGCAAAGAATGCGGGTTCGAGGCTACTTCAGACGATCAATTTTGTCCCAGTTGCGGTGCAGCAATTTTACCGGCAACGACGCAACCGGAACCTAAAAAGATCGTCAAGTAAGGAGGGTGATCACAGGGCAATAGATATGCCAGATACTATTGCTGCGTCACGAATAGGATTTAGGGTGCCACAGGTCTCGGAGTACCGCGACCTGTGGCACCCATCACCTCGTGCAACCTGAAACTTTTAGTGTGTAACAGCACTATAAGGTGCGGCACCCTCAATCCGGCAATTCCATCGGAACGCTACTCACCAGTGTGGGCGTGACGAAGAAATACAAATCCGTCAGTTGCTGCTGCGACCGGTGATCTTTGAACATCCAACCGAGCAGGGGCAGGTCGCCGAGGCCGGGGACTTTTTCCTCGCGGGTGGTGGTGCGTTTCATGCGCAGGCCGCTGATGACGAGGGTGCTGGCGTTTTCGACGGTGACGACGGTTTCGGCTTCGCGCGAATCGATCACGGGGTTCATGATGAATTGCGATGGGTTTTGGCCGCTGAGGGTCGGAATCGGTGTGAAACCAGAGACGGCCGAGACAATCGAGATCGTATGCAGCTTGACTCGGCCAGGCCCGACGACCTCCGGAGTAATATAAAGTTGCACGCCAACGGGCTTATAGGTGGTGGACGCCGTGAGGACGTTATTCACAAAATTGGCGGTTTGAATGGGCAGTTCCTGGCCGGCGAGCATATAACCGGTCTGCCCGGCGGCGACGGTCATGCGCGGGCTGGAGACCATGCGGACCAATCCTTCATCCGACAGGATCTGGAAACTGGCGTCGACGGAAATGCCAAGGCTTTGAAACACTTTCATCAGTGAGACCACTGAACCAACCTGTGGCCCGGCCATGGCGGCGGCTTTCTGGACCGCCTGGGAATCAAACAGGGAAATGCCGGTTTCAGTGTTGTCTTTGCCAGCGTGCTTGGCCAGCGCGCGGGCACCTTGTTGGAAATCAAAGTCGCTGCTGACTTCGAAAATACGAACGGCAATTTCCACTTGCTTCGGTGAGATGTCCAGGCGTGAAAGCATATCAAGCATGGCTGATTTCGCCGATCGCTCGCAGGTAATGACAATCGTATTTTCGCGCGGCAAAGGCGTCACCGTTCCGGCGGTGCCCAACTGTTGCTGCAGAACTGAGGTGAGTGCTGCCAGATCAGGTGCCGCAACCGTCAAGCTTCGCCGGGACGTGACTGGATCGCGGGTGGAGGTGACGTTGGTACCGCCGTAGTTGCGCAGGGTCCAAATCAAGCGCACTCGACCATCCATGAGCGGAACGACTTCGACCGGCAAGCCTACTTCTGAGAGGACGGGGATACTCGCAAATTCAGCGGGCTGAGCGGCCGGGTGCGTAGTGGCAGCAGAACCCGGCGTCGGCGGCAGTGTCGGTTGAGTGGTCGGAGATCCGGAGATCTGAACATTCACGTATCGTTCGATGATGGCTGAATCGGATCGGGCGGCGTTTGTTGTTGCCCGAGTCGACAGGCTGGCATTCTGGGAGGTTGGTCTCTTGTCGAGCCGGAATTGCTCTGAAGCGGTTTTCGGGCCTTTGCCTTCGATCACTTGCCAGCGCACACCATCCAGTTGGCCCTGCGTCTCGTTCATGGCCGTGCGGTCGCGAATGGGATCACCGGATACGAGCGGTCTGCTATTATTGTCGCCTGTGTATAGCGTGGTTTCAGTGACCGTACGCGCGCATCCCCAAAAAGACCCGGCGATGAGGCAAACCACGAGTTGGCGCGTGGCCCGAGCCCAAACAGCCTGCTGGAGACGGAATGCCCTCACCTTGTATTCGAATCGTGTGGAACGGGTCATCTCAATACAAATCCTTTCGCCTCCACCCACACGGGGGGTGAGAGCATCGGCCAAGCCCTGGGCACAAAAGGGAAGGTCCATTTCATACCGGGTACTTCGGCCAGACGTTGCCGGTTTTATGACCCTAAGGACAAGCAATATCACGACAGAACCGCACTGCGGTAATCCTCTATTTAATATAGGAATTGCATAAAACGTCGATCCAAGCGGGTCAGGCCGTTTCGAGGCGGGCAAAACAATGATTTTGAAGCCGGGTGGATCGGGTTGTATTTTTAAATGCACCGGTCCAGAATTTCGGCAGATGCGTTTGATAGACTGAACTTCCAGCGTTATAGGATTCATCGTTACCCTGGCTTCTCCTTAACAGTATACCTGAAACAAGTTCTTATCATGTGGGTCATCGGGTGAACGTAAAAAAGCGTTCCTTTTAGACCCATACGCTGTTCACGAATCAGGAAGGTCGAGACATGAAGACTTCACTTTCGCCGGAACTGCTCCGGAATATCGATGCTTATTGGCGGGCCGCAAATTATCTTTCAGTCGGTCAGATTTACCTGTACGACAATCCACTGATGCGCGAGCGGTTACAGATCGCGCATGTGAAACGCATGCTGCTCGGCCACTGGGGTACGACTCCGGGGCAGAACTTTATCTATGCTCATTTGAACCGAGTCATCAAAACATATGACCTGAATATGATTTATGTTTCCGGGCCGGGGCATGGCGGGCCGGCCGTTGTGGGAAACACGTATCTCGAAGGCACGTACAGCGAAATTTATCCGGAGGTCCGTCAGGATGAGGCGGGTCTTCGAAAGCTCTTTCGGCAATTTTCGTTTCCCGGTGGAATTCCCAGCCACGCATCGCCGGAATGTCCCGGCTCGATTCATGAGGGGGGCGAACTGGGTTACTCGCTTAGCCATTCGTTCGGCGCGGTGTTCGATAACCCGGATCTGATCGTCGCCTGTGTCATCGGTGACGGGGAGGCGGAAACCGGCCCTCTCGCCACGGCTTGGCACTCGAATAAATTCCTCGATCCCGTCAACGATGGAGCAGTGCTGCCGATCCTGCACCTCAATGGATTCAAGATTGCCAATCCCACTGTTCTGGCCCGCATTTCGCGGGAGGAGTTGGAACAACTCCTCCGAGGCTACGGCTGGACACCCTACTTTGTCGAAGGCCACGAACCCGCCTTGATGCATGAAGCGATGGCGAAAGCACTCGACACCGTGATCGAGCAGTTTAAAAACATTCAACGAGATGCCCGAGTCCACGGCAAACCAGATCGTCCGCGCTGGCCGATGATCATTCTCAATTCACCCAAAGGATGGACGGGCCCGAAAATGATTGATGGCGTGCCGAACGAAGGCACCTTCCGATCGCATCAAGTCCCTCTTTCCGATCCGGCCACACATCCTGAACACCTCAAGCTGTTAGAAGATTGGCTCACGAGTTACCGACCTGAAGAATTATTCGATCAGCACGGTCGCCTGCGGCCAGAGTTAGCTGTACTCGCCCCCAAAGGCAATCGACGTATGGGAGCCAACCCTCATGCCAACGGGGGCCTGCTGTTGCACGATCTTAAGATGCCCGATTTTCGCGACCATGCCGTCGATGTTCCTGCTCCCGGCATTAAAGGGATCGGCGATACGCACGTGCTTGGCCGATTCCTGCGCGATGTGACAAAGCTCAACCTCGAGCAACGAAACTTCCGCGTCTTTGGGCCCGATGAAACGCTTTCAAATGGCCTTGAATCTCTCTTCGAAGTAACCGAGCGTCAGTGGGAAGCGGCGACCGCGCCGAATGATGAGTTTCTGGCCAGATCCGGACGCGTCATGGAAATGCTCAGCGAACATCAATGCGAAGGTTGGTTGGAAGGCTATCTCCTCACCGGCCGACACGGACTCTTCAACTGTTACGAGGCATTCATCCATATTGTCGATTCGATGTTCAACCAGCACGCGAAATGGCTCAAAGTCACATCGCACTTGCCATGGCGACGAAAGATCGCATCGCTCAACTACTTGTTAGCCTCACATGTGTGGCGGCAAGACCATAACGGCTTCACGCACCAGGACCCCGGATTCATCGATCATGTCGTCAACAAGAAGTCTGAGATCGTGCGAGTCTACTTACCGCCTGATGCGAACTGTTTGTTATCGGTGATGGACCACTGCCTGCGCAGCCGTCACTATGTCAATGTCGTCATCGCCGGCAAACACCCTTCACCCCAATGGCTCACGATGGAAGCGGCCGTCAAGCATTGCGCGCTCGGCATCGGCACATGGGAATGGGCCGGCAACGACTGCGGCGCGGAGCCCGATGTTGTGATGGCGTGCGCCGGCGACGTGCCGACGCTGGAAACGCTGGCCGCCGTCTCAATTCTGCGCCGGAATCTGCCTGATCTGAAGATTCGCGTGGTCAATGTCGTCGATCTGTTCAAGCTGGAGCCACCCACCGAGCATCCACACGGACTAAGCGATAGTGATTTCGACAAGCTGTTCACGAAAGATAAACCCATCATCTTCGCGTTTCACGCCTACCCCTGGTTGATCCATCGACTGACCTACCGGCGTACCAACCACCGGAACATCCACGTGCGCGGCTACAAGGAAGAGGGAACCATCACCACTCCCTTCGACATGACCGTGCTGAATGATCTGGATCGCTTTCATCTCGCAATGGACACCATCGACCGCCTGCCGCAAACTGGCCAGAAGGGACTCCAACTGAAACAACAACTCGCGAGTAAGCTGATTGAGCACAAGCAATACATCAACCTGCACGGCCAGGACATGCCGGAGGTCCGGGATTGGAAATGGGATGGAAGTACCCTGTCCTAGATAACCGTGCGCGATTACGCGCCTTGAAGTTCGTAGGTTCCGTTGTGAGGTTGGGACTTTTCAGGTGGCGTGGGCGTCTCGCCCGCGTTTCCTTCCGAAAACACAAGCACGGGCGAGACGCCCATGCCATCATTTTTCCCCAGGCTCACGGCGGATCCCACTGCGAACGGCGAATTGCATAAAGCGGATGTCACACACCACACATGAAACTCTCGGCCAACGACCTGTGATCCTCACGATCAACGGGGGTTCTTCCAGTATCAAATTCGCGGTGTTTGACTCCGCCGATCCATCGCGTCGAGTCTTTAGCGGGCAGGTGGAGCGTATTGGAACGCCAGGCGCGCAGCTCGTGGCTACGCGTAACGCACCGGACAAAGACGATGTTCGATCCATTGATGCCACCAGTTTTACTCACGCCGCAGATCACATCGTCAGCTACCTGCGCGAACGATTGGGTGCGGGAACCCTCGCTGGCATCGGTCATCGCGTCGTTCACGGCGGTGTTCATTTGCTGGCCAATCAGCTCGTCACTCAGGGTGTAATCGACGAGCTACGCCGAACGCAGCCACTTGATCTGGCGCACCTTCCCCGGGAAATCGCGTTGATCGAATCGTTCCGAAGCGCATTCCAGTTCGTGCCTCAGGTCGCCTGTTTTGATACGGCGTTCCATCGCGACCTACCGCGCGTTGCACAGTTGCTTCCCATCCCCCATCACTACTATGACGAGGGAATCCGGCGCTTCGGTTTCCATGGACTATCGTATACCTACCTCATGCAAAAGTTGGCGGTGATCGGCGGGCCGGACGCCGCCAAAGGCCGGATCATTCTCGCGCATCTGGGATCGGGTGCCAGCATGGCCGCTGTCAAAGGCGGAAAGCCAATCGACACCACCATGGCCTTCACACCGACCGCGGGATTGGTCATGGGCACACGACCCGGGGATTTAGACCCAGGCCTCTTGGTCTACCTCATGCGCGTTGAGAAAATGACGCCAGATCAGATGGATGAGTTCATCTCGCATCATTGCGGATTGATCGGAGTCTCTGGAACCAGTTCCGACATGCGGGATTTAATAGTTCGCCGCGCTTCGGACACGCGTGCTGCCGATGCCGTAGACCTATTCTGCTACCAAGCACGCAAATCGATCGGCGCCTTAACCGCGACTCTGAGTGGATTAGACACATTGGTTTTCGCCGGTGGAATCGGTGAACATTCTCCTGAAGTGCGTGCGTTGATCTGTGATGGGCTTGCATTTCTAGGCCTGGAGCTTGAGCCAACTGCGAATCGGGAGGGGCGAGAACTGATCTCCTCCGGGAGCAGTCGTATTACGGTGCGAATCATCCCGACGGATGAGGAGTCGGTAATTGCTCAGGCAGTCCGCACGGTTATAATGGCTCTGTCTGACTCTGTACAATAGAATACAGTTTTGTAGGGTGGGTGTACCCGCCCACCATCCGTGTCACTCGGAAAATCGGTGGACGAGTACACCCACCCTACACAGTTCAAATAGCTGCTTCGGCGATACGGCAAATTGAACAATGCACTCAAAAAGGATGGCCCGATGATTCAACGACAAATCTCAGCCCGCAATTGGGTAGCAGCGATTCTCGCCATGTGCATATTGTGCGGAGCAAATTCCGGAAGCATGGCCGCGGATCCGAAAGATCGGAATCGGATCTTCCTTCGCGATAACATCACCGCGTGGTGCATTGTTCCCTATGATGGGCTCCATCGTGGGCCGGCCGAGCGCGCGAAGATGTTAGAACGGATTGGCATTCGGCATTTTGCCTACGACTGGCGGGCAGCCCACCTGCCGGGGTTCAATCAGGAACTGGACGAGTTGGCGGCACATCATATCCAACTGAACGGTGTCTGGTTTCCGGATACGCTGAACGCCGACGCACGATTCATTCTCGAATGCCTTGCGAAGCATCATGTGAAAACTCAATTGTGGGTCATGAGTGTTGGATACAACCAGCCGGATCAGGCAGCCAGAATTGAGGCCGCTGTGGATCGGATGCGACCGATCGCCAAGGCTGCGGATCAAATCGGCTGCACCCTTGGGCTATACAACCATGGAGGCTGGTTCGGCATCCCTGAAAACCAGATTGCGGTGCTCGAGCGCCTGAAAGCAGAGGGCGTTCACAATGTAGGTATCGTCTACAATTTTCAACACGGTTACGCTGAGCTCGACCGCTTCGCTGAGATGTTCACCGCACTGCGTCCCTATCTTCTGGCGGTTAATCTCAACGGTATGTCCAAGGTCGACACTACCAACGGTGAGCCAGTCGTTCCGATGGGTCAGGGTGAATTAGACATCCGACTTCTTCGGACCATTCGCAACAGTGGATATGCGGGCCCGATCGGTATCATCAATGAATCCTCGGAAGACGCGGAATTGCGGTTGCTGGACAATCTTGAGGGACTCACCTGGCTTTTGCCACAGCTCGACAATGAACCCGCCGGCAAGCGCCCGAAACTGCGTACCTGGCCCGTGTCCGAGCCAGGCACAGCGAAAAAAGCACCGGCCTCTCACTTGAATTGAATCACCGCGATCGAATGTTCTGGAAAGGTGAAACTCGTGTGGCCGTCCGTCAGGGCGTGCGGCCATTCGGATTGCTTTGGTAGGATTGCTTCGGGCTTGATCGCGGTATTTAATGATTGAAGCGGGCCGGACAACGTGGTTACATTCGTGGTAGAGTGAGTGGGAATAAGCTACGACGATGCAGCGTTTGCCCTCACCGATTCGGGTCCGCTATTCGCAACTCGCAACACAAGTACTTTCCCATCTTCGCTGCGATTGGCATTTGCGATATATGTTGGCGTTGCGGATGCAACAACCCTCGCTATTGAGCGGTCCAACCGCCATTCAGTCGAAACAGATCCAGCACGGTCTTCACGTCATTGCTCATCCCGATTCCACTCGCCCCGCCAACGACGACAATCATCTGATTCTTTAAAAACCGGTCCATAGTGAGAGCCTCATTCCGCAGAACTCATTTCGCCGAATACCCACCCTCTATGGGGTCCGAATACGATGGGCCTTTCAATGTTGGTAGCTGCGTCTCTATCGGCCTCGAATCGTCACGATCATTTTCCGGATTGCAAGCCGGATAGCGGACGATCGACCTGCGTTTCCCGTCTGATTCGCCGCATATCTGATACAAACCGGACAGACCTCAAAGTTGTTGGCTCTTATTCGCCCGATTTGCGCGCTCCTTGCTTCAAGGAAGCCTCCGCCAAGTCGATCTCAAAAAGGCTGGAGAACTGAAACCGTGACAACCACGCGGTTCTTAGATGTTTTCTCCGGTCAACTACTTCCTCTTTCGTATCTGGAGGTTCAATGAAACTGAAGCACGCGATTCTTGCCGTTCTGTCCCTGGCTGCTATCCCGGCCCATGCACAGCTCTTCGGCACCAATACTGGCACTTTCGTAGACTACCTGCAATCTTACGGACCGGATTCCGTTCCGTTGCGATATCCCGGTCAGTTCCAACAAGGGTTCAACCCGGCACCGAGTGGTGTCGTGTCGGGTTATGCGCCGGTGATTACCGGCAATACGGGCATCTACTCGAACGCAGCCAACTACCCAAATGCCACCGGGTATACCTTGCAATTCAATGCCCCGAATCCGGCCGCGATCAGCACAACGATCAATGGAATGTTCAAGAACCTGAGCAACGTGAAAATCAACGGCACACAGTACACCGCAACATTCACCTTGCAGCACGACCGGGGCGATCTTCTGGCCGGTGGAGGTGAGATCGATCTTGCCGGGGCAAGTACCTCGAACCCCATCACCAATCTGGCTGTGATTCGCCCGGGTGGAACACTCGGCGGCCTCACGCCAAGCTACCAAAGCTACCTGAATAACTACAACGCGGTTCGTTGGATGAATAACAACAACATCAACAATAACAACGGTGTGGTCAACGCCAGCGATCTGCTGCCCAGCGGTCAGAACATCTCGAACAACGGCAACAGCTACACCGACATCATCAACTGGTCCAACCAACAAGCGAACCTACAAAAGGTTTGGGTGAATATCCCAACCAACGCAACCAATGCTTTCATCAAATCCGTTGCGGGCCAGTTCGCCACGCAGTTGAATCCTGGCAAGCAAGTGATCTTCGAATATGGGAATGAGAATTGGAACTTCGCATTCCAGCATCCGGGGTTGGTGGTTCTTCCCAAGGGCCGGAGTGACTCCCGGGTGAATCAGTCTGACAACTTCACCGTGACAGCTCAGGAATCCGGTTTGCAATCGGCGAACATGATGCAGATCGTGAAGGCTGAATTTGCCGCCAAGGGCGCGGATGCAAACAGGGCGCAAGGGTTCCTCGGTTCACAAGGCGCGAATCAATACTTCGTCGATCAATCCAAAGCGGCGATTACGCGCGTCTATGGAGCCAGTGCGATTACGCAGTTGTTTAAGTACCAGGGGATCAGCTTCTACCCTGCGGACAATCTTACTTCGGCCGGTAGCGTCGATCAGATTTTGTCGGCGGTCTATGGCGATCTGAATCGTCAGAAGGACTATCTGGCGAAGGACAAAGCCAACGCCGCCGCTTCGGGTCTGAGCGAAGCGATTTACGAGTGGAGCCCCAACGGCTACCTCACTGCGGGCGGTGTCCCGGCTGCTGTCGTCAACGCCTTCCGCAATGATCCACGAGCCAAGAAATGGACGATGGATGAGTGGGACGCCATCAAGTCGATCCTCGGCCCGAACGACATGGCCATGGAGTTCTCGATCCTCGGCGACGGTTGGAGCGCACAGATCAACCCGCTGCTGGCTCATGAACCCGAACAACAGGCCATCGATCAAATCTCCGCCAGTCTGTCCGTCAATACACCGATCGTCGGTGGCACTTTGGCTCCGGAGCCGACCTGCCTGAGCCTGATGGGTCTCGTTGCGACCGGCTTACTCGCCCGTCGCCGTAAAAATTAACACTCAACTGATATCACAATTGAAGAAGTCGGCCGCCCCTCAAAAGGCGGCCGATTTTGTTTTTCTCCCTCCCCCGGGTACACCCACCCTACAAAACCAAGTGGCTGTTCCCTCGCTGTACCCGCCAGGCGTTGCAGAGGTTACTATTCCATCATGATCTCTGAATCCAGGCTGCGCCGTCTCAACGAACATCCCATCATCTCAGATGGGAAATACGTTCTTTACTGGATGCAGGCCTCCCAGCGTACTCGATATAACCATGCCCTTGAGTACGCGATTGATCAGGCCAATATGCTGAATTTGCCTTTGATAGTAGGCTTCGGGTTGATGGATGATTATCCGGAGGCCAACGCCCGTCACTATGCATTCATGCTTGAAGGACTAAGGGACGTCGAAGAGGCATTGAAGCGGCGCGGAATCCGGTTTGTAGTTCGACGTGGCAATCCGGGTGAAGTGGCGGTGGGATTGGCAAAGCAGGCATCGTTGGTCGTCTGCGATCGAGGCTACTTGCGTCATCAAAAGGCGTGGCGAGACCATGTAGCCGACCACGCGGATTGTCGCGTGATGGAAGTTGAAACCGATGTCATCGTTCCCGTGGAAGAGGCGTCTATCAAGCAGGAGTTTGGCGCTCGCACGATTCGGCCTCGACTCCATCGACAATGGCCAACCTACCTGGTCGCGTTAAAGGAACGGAAAGTAAAACATCCTTCATTGGCCTTAAAGATCACGGGCGACATTGAAGTGTCGTCACCTGAACAGGCGTTGGCTGCCTTGAAAATAGATCGCTCGGTATCTATCAGTCGTTACTTTACCGGCGGCCAGGTTGCGGCGCAGGTGAAGTTGGCGGACTTCATCAGTCATAAGTTAGAAGGCTACAACGAGGAGCGAAACGAGCCGGTCAATGGACACACTTCAACTCTCGCCGCCTATTTGCACTTCGGACAGATTTCACCGTTAGAGATGGTACTGGCGATTAGAGAGGTTCGTGGCATTCCCGCCGCCGATCGCGACGCATTTATCGAAGAACTTGGAATTCGTCGCGAGTTGGCGATGAATTTTGTCCACTACTGTCCGAACTATGATCGATATGACTGTCTGCCAGCCTGGGCAAAAAAAACCTTGTCCGAGCATCGGCTCGACAAGCGATCACCGAAGTACGATCTGACTAAACTCGAAGCTGCCGCGACATACGATCCTTACTGGAACGCCGCGCAACGAGAGATGAACGTGACCGGTTTCATGCACAACTACATGCGAATGTACTGGGGAAAGAAAGTGCTGGAATGGGGCCGTTCACCCGAGGAATCATACGAGATGTTGCTGCACCTGAATAACAAGTTGTTCCTCTGTGGTCGCGATCCCAATAGCTTCGCAAGCGTTGCATGGATCTTCGGGCTGCATGACCGGGCCTGGGGACCAGAACGACCAGTGTTTGGTAAGATTCGCTACATGAATGCCGCAGGATTGAAGCGAAAATTTGATATTGACGCCTATGTCCAGAAAACCGATCTGCTGGGACGTTGAGATCGCGGTGAACTTTGCCGTAGTAACCACGACATCGCCCGACAGATCGTCAGGCGATCCAATCTTATTTCCAAAAGAGGGCTGATTTGGATCAAAAGATTCAACGTTCGACCCATGGCACGGCGGTTGCGATACTTGGGAAGCCGAACGAAACAATAAACGCGGGCTCGAATTTGTAACGCGGGCCTGCGTATAAACCCTCCCTTTTCTCCCACGCCGGGTTAGCCCCCCCGGCGTTTTTTTTGCGCCTATTCAGTTGCCCCGTGTTTCTGCAAGAGCCTGGTCAACGACCTGCGGTCTTTGGCGATGGCCAGGCTTAACGCCGTACTGCCATCGGCATCGTGCAACGTGACATCGGCACCATGATCAAACAGATAACGGATAAGGTCCGTCGAAGCACCGCGTTGAACGGCCCAATGTAATGCGGTGCGACCATCGGCGGTGCGGCCGTTTACATCCGCGCCGCGCTCGATAAGCCATTTCGCCTGGGGATAGTGACCCCATCGTAGAAAGTCGCTAACCCATTCACCGATCTGCCGTGTCTTGAGACTGGCACCGGTATGTACCAGCGTCTCGGCGATTTCATAATCCGCATTCCAAAGCACGGGGGACAGCGCGGCCGAGGGATCGGCCCCGCGCAACACGAGGACTTGCAACACAGACTTATTGCCGGCGGCAAAATGAATCGGTGGGAGCGCTTCGTAAGAACCGATTGGGGCCGGTGCATTCACGTCCGCGCCAGCATCGATCAACACTTCGGCAACACGTTTCAGTCGTTCGCTGGCGACAGGATCGTCGCTCCCCAGGCGCGAAGCGGCAACATAGTGAAGCGGAGTAAGATTATTGATATCCGGGGTAGTGGCCGCCGTGGGATCGCGCTTGAGAATCGCCGTGACCTGGCGCGTTTGCCCGAGGATCGCGGCGGTGTAGATATCCCAGCGATCCAGATAGGGCATGAGAATGGGCAAAAATTCTGCCGCATGCCCCATCGCTGCCAGCGCGATCGCGGTGACACCGCACCAACTGCCGCGCGTGTTCACATCGGCACCGTTCTCCAGAAGAATGCGCACCACTTCAAGATGCTGTGCCGTTTTGACGACTGATTTTTTGGGTTCAATCACGCGATGCAGCGGTCGATGGAGATGCTGATTGGTTGAAACCGCATTCGCATCCGTGCCGGCATCGAGAAGCGCCTGCACGACAGCCACATGTCCTTCAAATGCCGCCTCGTGGAGCGGCTCCCAGTGCGCCGTCAGCTCGGGAAACTGTTCGACCATTCGCTGTACGGCCGCCACATCTCCGGCCGCCGCGGCCTTGGTAAAAGTTTTCACCTCAGCCTTGGTCGGCGAGTTACGTTTTTTGGGAAACTTCGTCGCTGCGCGTGTATTATTCGAGTCATCGATCGTCAGTGTCAGCACGTTATCTCCCGCGTTTGGCGTTATGGGACGCATCCGACTGCGGATGGTTCCCGTATCCGACCTATCGTCCGAATCGATGGAATGCTGAAGATGACCACCGCGCCACCGGCGATCTATTTAATCCCGCGTTCTTGCAGGAATCCCGTCAGAAAAGGCTCAATGGAGCGACGCAAATCCGGGTTGGCGTAACCGGCCCAGGAAATGCCCGTCGTGACGTCCAGAGGTCCATCCAATGGGTGACCGAGACCATCCGTGATGATCACGCCGGATTCTTCCGCGATGAGTGAAGCCGCACAATCGTAAGGATGGCAACACATGCCTTCCGGTTGATTTTGCAGCCGATAAAACAGCGGTCGCAAATCGGCATTGAAACGGTCGTGGCCAACGATGAGTTCATAGAACTGACCGCCGGTGGAAATGTACTGGTCCTCAAACACGGTCGCCTTGAAAACATCCAGCGGACCAATCAACTCCTGCACAAGTTGCTCCATCAATTCGCTGGCCAGCACTTTTGTGCCGGGGAAGAAATTACTGATCATCGCAAAGCCATGATTGATCGTGCCAGCCGATGATGGTTGCAGTGGGAGCGATTGCGATTGCCCGCTTCGTAGATCAACGCGTTCACCGTGAGCGCCCCGTCCTTTGATCGCCCATAAAACGTCCGCGTAACCGAGTTTGCTGGTGGGTAGCTCGGTCATCACCGAAACTTCAATATCGCGCAATCGAGTGTGCGGACCTTTGTTCGGCGCAACCCCGGCCAGCGCCCAGGCGGAGCGTTTGTCGTACATCAGGCCGCGCGTGCCGTCGATGGGATCGACGATGAGGTGAATCCTGGCATCTTCCTCACGTGTACCCTGCGGGAAGGTTTTTGATCCTTCAACGCCATTTTCATTTTGCAGGCCTTCAGCAATCAGAATCAGCGGGATGTGCTTCGATAATTCTTCGCAGAAGGATTCCAGCAAAGGTTCAACGAGGCTGTCGATCGCGTAGATCGTATCCGCAGTACTGATGCGATCGACGGCGTGCAGATTAGCCTGTGTTCGCGATCGAACTAGCACGTCACGTAGGGCAGCCTGAAATTCCTTCAGGCGCGCCAAGATGAATTCAGGTTGATCGAGCATATGCCTGTTCTAATCCTCGGAAGGTAGACCGGCAAATGAAACGGGGCCTGCTTCATCTAATCTTGAATCATCACCGTTCCGGTTTCCCACGCACCGGGGCTGGAGCCTTTTAAAAGTTCGGCGTGTTTGCCCGTCTGATTTTCGTATTCCAAAATCACCTGCTGCAATGCCTGATCCGCACGGGGTGAATCCTCGGCGAGCACGGCGACAGTCCCCCCGCCGCCATGCCCGGTAATTTTGGCACCATACAAGCCGGCGGGTTCTCGTTCACGCACCAGTTTGACCAGAAGATCGCACTCAGGTGTGCTCAGCGAGGCGTCATTGGCGTACGAAAGATGCGATGCGTACATGAGATGCCCGGCTTTATCGAGCAGCAACACGCGCTCTCGCGAGTCAGCCGGCATCGCCCCGGCTTGTTCCATGAACCGCACGAAATTTCTCACTCGCATCGCTTCCAGTACATGGTGATCCGTCGCCGAACGCACGGGATATTGGCAATCGGGAATGACGCGCGTCGTCGAGTCAATCGTGCTGCTAAAGCGCATCAGGAATTCACCCCCCTTGAGAGATTCGGGCAGATAAGGTCGGAAAAATTTCTTGTAGTCATCCGGGTCCAGGTCGGCCAGATAACCGTTCATGGGATCGCGCTCCAAAATTCGATGGGATGCACGGCCCATGTCCCGCATTTTTTCGAGGATGATCTTGTGGCCCATGAACGCCGCACAACGGATTTTCGCGGATTGCCCTTGAAATTCCCTCTGCGTGATTCCCGAATGAATTCCCAGCACGCGCATGCCTGCGGGGATGGCAAGCGACCGCTGAAGTTCGCATGGTTGAGAGAGGAACCTGTGAAGCGATCCTGCCTGTCCCGCACAACTCACCAGTTGATCGGCGATTCCGGTAGTTACACCAACAATCTGGCGATTCATGGATTGGCACATCTCCGCCAAAACCAAAGGATTCATTCGATGGCGAATTGCCGCGTGGTCGACCAGATTCATCATCGTCGCCACTTCGATCGCTGCCGATGAACCCATGCCAAGACCCACCGGCACATTGCTGTAGAGCGCAATGTTCAGTCCCGGCATCGTTGGTGCTAATAGATCGACGAGTCCCCGCTCGTGAAGCAGATACAGGCAGCCCGCCGGATGCGCCGCCCACGCACGGCCGGGCTCCGCGAACTCCTTTCGCAGTGTTTCGGCAGAATTGCGCGCCAACGCATCGAGTGGAATGCGCAATGTAAACGGCTGGTGTTCATCGAGCAGGTTGAATGAAAACACCTGCAGTTCCCGATCGTCGCGCTCTTGAATCGCCACCGCCGCAGCGCGATCGAGTGTTGTCGAGCAAACAACCGAACCGGTGTATTCGGCAATTCCACCCATCACATCCAAACGGCCCGGCGCGCGACTTACGCGGATCGGTCGATCAGCCCGAAACGCATCGGCCAATTCCGCACGCACGCGGCGAAGGAGCGTCGGGACCGGATCAAGTTCAAGAAGCATCGCGGCCTATTCTATGTCGCGGCGATCGTGATGAAATGGAACGTTCGATGGCGGAGGGCGTAAAAAGGCGCAATCACACACGACAACTCAGGGTGCGATGGGCCGTGTCGTCGGCTCTGGCAGGATCGGCAGCGCGGGGTTTCCTTTGGGCTCATCTTCCAGCCCCTTGAGAATCACCCGGCTAAAAAAACGTCGCCCGTCGTTGTGCTCGAACATTGCCGTCAACACATAGGTACGCTTCGTACTGATGCCCGGCATCGCCAGTTGAAAACTGTAAGTACGGCTCGTGCGGTTCCAATGCTCCTGCTGCTGCTGCAACGTCAGCAGCGATCCCACCCATGGATTGACAATGCGTTCCCCTCGCGGGTCCGGATACCCCTGACGATAACTAAACAGCTCAAACATCACCCGGCCTGCGGCTTTGGTCGGATCATCAAACTGATCTTGAAATTCCACTTCCGCCTCAACCCCATCGGGATGCCCGCTGCTGTTCCAGTCTTTCACCTGGGTGAAGATCGGATGGAGGCGCATACGCGTCGGCCCGAACATCGTCACTTCGGCACTATCGCGCTCGATGGGTTTGGAGGCACAACCGACAAGACAAAGGAGTAGAAGGCAAGGGGCGAACCAGCGCATGGCAGGAAGGTAAGGGGGTGGGCAATGGGTGTCAAATAACTGGGAGAAACGGTCCGGATTCGTTAGAAGGCCTGGATTTTTTGGACAACTGGAACTGTGTCGCCAACCGCCTGCCGTGTGTAAAGCCGTAGAGCCAAATGGCGCCGCCAACGCAGAGAGAGGTTAATCCAAATATTTCAGGAAGGATTGACATCCCCACGACGACTATAAGGACACCCGTCAATTGAAAAACGAGCGGTGACCATGCTAGCCAGAGACTCGGTGTGCGGTTCATGCTCAACATCATATCGCAATAATTTCTCAAAACAAACAATTGCAGATGATGTGTCAAATGGTGACGACGCAAGTTGGAAGCGCCTCCACCGGCAATGTCTTAAGATTCATCTTCGGCGTCATATGAAGGGTCTCGTGCATCGGGCAATTTGGACAGAGGTTTGGGATTGGGACGCGCCGTTTTAATGTGTGCAACCGCGCGGGCCGTGAGAGATTCCACAAAATTTCGGAAGCTCAACTCCGCATTGGGCTCACTGAATAACCCTTTCGCCCCACGGATTCGGTCGGAGAGAAGAAAACAGGTTCCGTCGTAAAGTCGTTCTCGCAACAGCTTCGTAAGGAGAATTTCGTATCGCTTGGCATAAGAAGCATTTTTGAATTCAGGAAACACTTTGAAATGAGGTTCACGAGCGCGAACAGGCGCGGTAGAGCGGGCCGTCTCTTCAAGTAACATGAAAAAACCGAGCCAAGGCCGCGCTACAGGTTTGAAAGCACCCTCCCGATATGCTGCCCAAATGTCGGTTGCATTTCCGAGTGCCTCTTCAGTTCGGTTGTTGTAATTATTGCCGAAAGACGGACCGACTTGTGACTTGAACTCGATCGAGGCGATCAGCGTTCTTTCGACAATGACCAGTAAATCCCAGCATTTTTCGGGGCGAAAGTAGCCGGGCAGCTCCACATGCTTTTCGCAGAATACGGACGCATCGGGTATCCCGCTTTCGACCAGAAGATCTCGTATGAGATTGATAAAACCGTTCATCTGCTTGCCGCCGGTCACTGCAGAGCGTGCGCCGGAATCACGCTGTCCGGTTTTGGTGCCCTGCACGCGGGATTGCGTATCTCGCATCTGCCAGAAATGACGGACCGCTTTTTGAAGCCGTTTGTCGATATCCATAAATGTTACGATTCGTACGCAGTGACATTTGGGGCTCGAAACAGGTCCGCAGATTCCCTTGTCAGGCGCAACTTTGCTTTCTGGAAGTATTCCGTGTCGATCTCAGTCCCGATACTGTTGCGACCCCATTTCGCAGCGGCGACATTTGTGGTGGCCGTTCCCATAAACGGATCGAGTACGGTATCTCCCGCAAAGCTGAACATTCGGATCAGTCTTTCCGCCAGTTCAAGCGGGTACGGCGCAGGATGATCGCGAGTCGATGCCCCGGTAAGCCCCGTCCATACTTGCTGGAACCATTTTCGATGATTCTCCGCGGAAATAATGCTAAGTATGCGTTCGTCAATTGAGGGGGTTCGATAACCGCCGGGCTTGCGCTGCATCAGGATGAATTCGATATCGTTTTTGATTACGGAGTTGGGCTCGTAGGGTTTGCCCAGAAATCCGCCGCCGTTACCGTCTGCTTCAAAAACGGCGTTGGCGATCTTGTGCCAGATGATCGGTGCGAGGTTGTCAAACCCGATGGTTCGACAATGTTCCTGAATTGAAGCGTGCAGTGGAACGACGGTATGCCGTCCGAGATTTTTTCGGCGAGAGAGACAAACATCCCCAACCACACAAATGAGCCTGCCACCCGGTACGAGCAGTCGAAAGCAGTGATTCCAAACCTTGTCCAATTCCGCGATAAACGTGTCGTAGTCCTTGATATGCCCCATTTGCCCCGGTGATTGCCGATATTCTTTGAGAGTCCAGTAAGGCGGCGAGGTCAAAATCAAATGCACGCTTTTGTCAGCTAGATGATCCAAAACCCGCGCATCACTCAAATGCAGCGAATGATGCGTAGGGATTTTCCGCACGGCGTCATCGATTTTCTGTGTAAGTCTGTTGTCCTTTGCGATACGTGGAATCGCGGTCTGAGGGTCTGACAGGTCGCGCAGTTCAGGGGGAATAAACGAGGCAAGGTCTTCAACTGCAAACGTTCGTGGAAGCTCTTCGTTTGGGGATGGAATAGTCTGTAGCACTTCTCAAACCATACCAAAAAGCTAGGACAAATACACGGCGGCCAATTTGCCTTGCCCCCTCGCCGTCTTCCCTTAAACTACTCCCAATGACTCCCAAAACCCTCATCCTCCGTACGGCCGGGACGAACTGTGATGGCGAAACCGCCTTTGCCTTCGAACGAGCCGGTGCGGTTTGCGAAAAGTTGCATGTGAATCGCGTGTTGGAGAACCCGAGACTGCTTGAGGGATATCAGATCCTGGCGATCCCAGGCGGGTTTAGTTATGGGGACGATATCGCCGCCGGACGAATTTTTGCCAATCAGATTCAGCATCATCTGGCGGATGCGATGCGGCGATTCGTGGAGGCGGGGAAGCCGATCATTGGGATTTGTAACGGGTTTCAAGTGCTGGTGAAGACCGCGTTGCTGCCCGGGGCTTTAGCGGGAAAGACGGGACAGACGTGTACGCTGGCCCATAATGAGAGCGGTCGTTTTATCGACCGGTGGGTGAAACTTGCGCCGCGTGGTCGCAAATGCATCTGGACCGAGGGGCTTTCGCCGATCGAATTGCCGATCGCGCACGGAGAAGGAAAATTTGTGCCGGCCAACGAAGCGGTGCGGAAGGCGCTCTGGGACAACGATCAGGTGGCGTTGATTTACGATGGCGAAAATCCGAATGGCAGCACGGACGACATCGCCGGGGTGTGCGATGCAACCGGGCTGGTGTTTGGGTTGATGCCGCACCCTGAACGGCACATCGATCCAATCCAGCATCCCGCATGGACACGAATGGCTGAATTGCCCAACGAAGGACAGGGCTTGCAGATTTTTAGAAATGCCGTGCTGCGGTTCCAGACCTGAGCAGATTGCGGATAATAATCTTCTACCCAATCGTGCCTTAATATCTCCTTAACTTGCAAATCGCGCGCTGCAGTTGTCCTATTTGAAACAGTTCCTAAAGCCGTCTGATAACCAGCAAAATGCATCTATTTTCCCCATTGCGTCCTGTAAGCCATTTATAAACAATGACTTAAACACAATTAGCACAGTCGCTACAACCTGATTGATCATTCCACTTTCCCTATTGTTGAAACCCAGCCCTTGCCGATAATTTAAGCGATGGCAGGATTAAGGCACTCTTGAAGGATTTGCCTCCCGGTCATTGGACGTGTCCCTGGTTGTTCCAGGGGCGCGATGCGGCGGATGGAGGTCGGTTGGCCGATGCACCTGTTTCAAACGGTGTGATTTTCGGATTACCGGACAGACGTCGCACGGACCGCCGCAACGGTCCGGAGCAGTCACCCAGAAGGGTGGTTTGCTCAAGCCTGAATCGCTTCAAATGCCATCGTCAGTGGCGAAGTGAGTCGGGCAAGAATCAACGTACATGAAGGAGGTACTATGTTGCGGAAAGTTTTGTTCGTCGTCGCGGCCCTGGCCATGATCCCCACGATCACCAAGGCCGATTTTAAAGCCGGGGATCTGGAATTGACTCTCGGTGGTTCGGGCGCTGCCAGCAAAGCCCTCACGACCAGCACGCAGTCGATCAACGGCAGCCTCGGATATTTCCTGACCAAGGATCTGGAATTATCCGTCCGTCAGTCAGCGTCGTATTCCAAGATCAACCATGGTGGTGACCTGTTCAGCGGTTCGACCCGCGGTGCTCTGGATTACCACTTTGATCTGGGTAACTTCAAGCCATTCGTCGGTGGTAACATCGGTTACGCCTACGGCACCCACGGTTTCACCGACACCTTTGAAGGTGGCCCGGAAGCTGGCGTGAAGTACTTCCTGAATTCGACCACGTTCATCTTCGGACAAGTCGAATATCAGGTCTTCTTCCGTCACGGCCATGGCGCGTCCTTCGATAAGGGCTCGTTCGTCTACAGCCTGGGCCTTGGCGTTCTGCTCAAGTAATTCCTGGAACATTCGGAATTCAAACCTTCCGGGGCCGATGATCGAAAGATCGCCGGCCCCGGTTTTTTTTCGTTCGCCCCGTCTATCGTTTCATCCGTCAGTGACACTCATTGCCAAATTGCCGCCTCGGGCACATTGTCGACAATTTCTTTCTTAAGCTGCGAAATCTCCAGGGAAAGTTTCATGGGGGAATCCCCTTTTTCATCGGTTCGTGACACGAGTAACGTATTTATTCCAATCACCAATCCCTGATTCGTAACCAGCGGCCCCCCGGAATTCCCATGACGAATTATCGCTTCATGCTGGATCATCGTCTGCCCACCGCTTTCCTGGTAGGTACGGCTGACGGGTCCTCGCGTCAAAGAAAAACTGAAGTCTCGATCTTTAAAATACAGCGCCACGTCACGCAATCCAGTGGTGTGCTTGACGTAGTCTTCTATCCGTTCAGAGAGGGAAACCCCTTCGTTGGCCAGCCCGGGGTAACCGATGGCGACCACCTCTTCACCACGAGGCGCGAGCAGGCTTTCCGATAATTTGAAGAACGGAGCATTGGTCCGTTTGACCCGCAATACTGCCAGATCATACTTCGCACTGACATACACCACTTCCGCTACATACTTACGGCCTTCAAAAAAGACCCAGACCAGGCCGTCTTCTTCGCGTAATTGCTCTCGCCGAATTTTTTCCCTCTGGGCCTTGGCATTCGTCAACTTGACCGCCTCCTCAACGACATGACGATTGGTGAGCATTAATCCGGATGGCGTGATCATAAACGCCGAACCTTGGCCGATGGGTACTTCAGCAATGGCTCCATCTTTTTCAACGATGTGCTTGCCTTCGACCACCAGCCCAACTGCCTGGGCCAACGCGTGCTCGTCCTTCAACCCCGAAATCGCTCCAGAAGCCGCCGCCAAAGGACCATTGCCAGGCTTTTTTGAGTCGGCTCCCATGTAGACTTCGTGCTTGGCCCATTGCTCATAGCCGGCCCACGACCCAAGTCCCAGGACTAAGACCGCCGCTGAAGCCAGACTCGCCCACCTGAGTATTTTCTTAGAGTGGCCGGTCGTTTCCGGAACAACCCCGGCTGTTTTAGACAGGGAATAGACCGCACCCAGCGCGACGATTGATTCTGCGCGTACGCCGGTATTGGATCCTTCCTGCCAGACTAAATCCGACGAAGCCAGTTGACCATTTTCCGCCAGGAGCTTGAGCATTTGCAGCGGCACCGGGCCATAGGTATTGCCCCCCTGCGCGTAAAAGTAGGCGGAAGCAGGGACTGCCGGCGGAGAAGATGTCGGCGTGGAAGGCACGGTGGGAGATGTCGATACCGCTCCCGCGCGCGCGTCCGATCCGGCCGGGAAAAGCTCATTGAACTCCCTTGCCGCCGACCAACTCACCCGATCCTCGGAAATTTCGTGGACACGCGATACCGACCCGCGCTGCACCATTTTCTGCAACATCGGCAAATCAAACGGCCCGGTAATTCGGCCCCTGGCGCGCACAAAGTAACCGGCCGGTGAAGAAGACTGCGACATGACCCATCTCTTTCGTTAAATCATTCCGCGACAAGGTAGCTTCGCCTCAAGGCTATCTGCTTCTCGCCGATAGATACATCCACGCGACAAACAACCCGATGCCCAGAACCAGCATCGCCGACAGAAATACCACCGTCAGCAACCAGTTTCGCGACTGTCTCCGGCGTTCGCGCGTTTCAGCAGCCACCCGCGCCTGATACTCGTGCCTCAAATCATCCGGCACCTCTAATTCCGTGGCTCGTAGTTCGGCATAAATCGCCTGCAACTGAGTGGTAGGCCCTTCGATCGCCAACGCTCGCCGTAAGTCCGCTGAAATCTCTTCGCGATTGGCCTGCTGTAAGTGAAGGCGATCCTGCTCTTTCACCCACCGCGCCGCGTGCTCAATCTCCGCGCGCAGATCCTCGGGCACGAGCGCCCGATGGGTTTGAACGATCACCGACTACTGCGCCAAAATGCACTTGCAGTCCTCGTACGACATCGCATCGACCGCCGCATGAACGTTCGGCAGCATCGCCCGCAGTTCCACGATCGCCTGCTTATCGTGAAGAGATTGTGAGGCTCGAGCCAGCGCCGTCACAATCTCCTTGGGCACCTCGTGGGACCAACCGGGAGATTTGACTTCCGCCAAAAGTCGATCGATCGCCGGCAGATCGCGCTGCTTCATGGCGGTGTTCACCTCGTTCTTCACTTCGCGCAACCGCACCTGTTCAAACGCCGAGATATCCAGTTCCCAGGCCGGGTTGCCCGGGTCGAGCTTCGCCAGTTGTCGTAGCGCCAGCAATCGCAGATCCAGCGGCGCTCGCGCCAACGCCAACCAGCGATGCCGTGCCAGCAATTCCTTCATCGGCTGTTCGATCGCATAAGCCTCGTTCAGTTCCTGCGCCCCGTCGACCGAAATCCGATCCGCCCGCGCCCACCCATACCCCGCGCACAGCGTTTCCCAGGCGGCGATCTCCGGCACATCCAGCGCGGCGGTCATCTCCAGCAAATTAGGCTGACAGTCCGCCAGATGAATCGCTTCGGACCGATGCCCGCGCCGTAGATAATCGATGCACCGCCGCAACCTCTCATTGGTCTCGCGGCACGCCTGCGCGAACGCATTGGCGATCAGCGCGCCCTCGGGCGTGTTGGTCTGATCCATAGATAGCACCAGGCTACGAACGCTGGCAGCGGTTTGTTGGTAGTCGGGCATGGTTAGTTCTCTTAACGCACATGTATTGATTTTCTTTGCACTTTTAATGTCGTTATTAGCGCATCATTCTTAGAATAGTAGATCGGAATTCCTATCGCGGAGCCACCCGTGTTACCTGCTTCGGGAATT
>JBBRMF010000017.1:0-37432 GCA_038230975.1 Tepidisphaerales bacterium | reverse complement strand
TTGGATTCGTCATCGGCACAGTTGAAAAAGAAATCCCGGTCTATCGACTCAAGGAATTCGGCTTCATTCACGATCTGTGGGTCGAACCCAACTACCGCCATGAAGGTCTTGGCCGCCAGTTGGTGATGACCGCCGTCGAGAAGTTCCGCGACATCGGCGTCGAGCAGATTCGCCTGGATACCGCCGCCGTCAATCAATCCGCACGCGCGCTTTTCGCCGCATGCGGCTTTCGCATCAGCACGATCCAGATGCTCTGTGAACTAAACGTAGAGGCCCACTTATGATCCTCTGCCTCGGCACAACTCCTACCGTTCAACGCACGATGACGTTCGCACACTTGAAGCTCGACGCCGTGAACCGCGCCGCTGCCGTGCTTGAATCCGCATCCGGCAAATCGCTTAACGTCGCACGCACCTTGCACACGCTCGGCCAGAACATTCTGGCGATCGGATTTCTTGGGGGTGACAGCGGTCACATGATTCGCGCCGACCTGGACCGCACCGGAATCCCGCATGATTTTGTCGAGGTCGTTCCGAAAACGCGCATCTGCACTACTGTGATAGATCACGCCACGGGTACAGTCACAGAATTGGTCGAAGAAACCGCGCCCGTCCATCCGCAGGCCTATGAGCAATTGCTGGAAATCGTCAATGCCAATCTACCTCGGGCTGGGGTATTGGTATTGTCAGGCTCGCTGCCGCCGCAAGCACCGCCAGATTTTTATGCGCGCTGTACGCGGCTCTCGCGACAATCAAACATCCCAGTCATTTTGGATACGCGCGGCGAACCTCTTCGCCAGGCGTTGGCTGAAGCACCAACCCTCGTCAAACCCAATCGCCAGGAACTGCAGGATACCGTTTCATTCTCAATGAACGACGATAGCTCGCTTCAATCCGCCATCCGGAAATTGATTCAGCAAGGGCCGCGCTATGCGATCATCACCAACGGTCCGCACGCTGCCATCGCTTCTGACGGTGAATCATTCTGGCGAATCACCCCGCCGAAGATCACGGCGGTCAATCCGATTGGCAGCGGTGACGCCTTCGCCGCAGGCCTTGCAATCGCCTTGCTCGAAGGCCTCGATCTTCCGACGGCCTGCATCCTTGGCACCGCCTGCGGTGCCGCAAATGCACTCAATTCTCCTCCCGGGCATGGCCGCAAAATTGATGTGGAACGTTTAAAGTCACAGGTTCAATTGACGCCCCTCCAGTCCCCTCCCCCCGGTACTCCGGGGGGAGGGTTAGGGTGAGGGGTCTTTCTCCAGATCCGAAAATCGTTCGGCGTGGATGAGCAGACTAAAAATGACCTTCCCGCATTATTTTCACCTCTTCGGCCGCGCGCTTCACCCTCACCCGGTGATGGAATTGATCGCATATTCCGGCGGCTTCCAGATTTATCTTTATCTCCGCCGTCGTAACGCTCGCCTGCATCCTGAACGCCCTACCGTTCCGTTCGAACAAAACATGTGGATCATCGTCGGTGCGATCTTCGGCGCTCTGATTGGCTCGAAACTCCTCGCCTGGGTCGAATCCCCACTCGACTATTTTCCGCACTGGCGTAACCCACAAATGTGGCTCGGCGGTAAAACCATCGTGGGAGGATTGCTTGGCGGTTGGGTCGGTGTCGAGATCGCGAAAAAATGGGTTCACATCCACCGATCTACGGGCGACCTTTATGTCTTCCCACTCATCTTTGGAATGGCAATTGGCCGGGTTGGTTGCTTTCTCACCGGGCTGGACGATCACACGTGCGGAAAGTTCACGAACCTACCTTGGGCCGTCAACTTCGGTGATGGCCCGCGGCATCCGACTCAGCTGTATGACATCTTATTTCTCTCGATCTTCGGTTTGATATTGCTGGCCCGGTCGCGTCGGCCCTGCCCAAATGGCCTTCTCTTTCGAGCATTCATGCTCGGCTATCTGGTCTACCGATTCTCGATCGAATTCCTTAAACCTCGCTATCATCCGTGGCTCGGACTCAGCGCGATTCAGATTGCGTGCCTCATTTCTGCGGCGATCTGCGCGCTGCTCATCCGCCGAATGTATTTCGTAGGGTCCGCTTTAGCGGACGGAATCGTTGGCGACCCAGAAAGCATTTGCGATCAAAGCAAATCAATGACAAGACTCGATCGTAGTTGATTCTCTGAAAGCCATTTATGGACGACGATGAAATTGCGAGCAACTTGTCTGATATGGCTGGGCCAGCCCCAGATCCTACGGTGCAACCGAACACCGTTCATCTTGAATACCGCTCTGCAGATTCCCCTGAAAGTGTACGAGTGGCGAATTCTTACCCTGAAGCCATGTTCATCGCCGGGATATTCAGTGGTATCGCTATTTCCGGACTAATATGGTTTGCAGAAAAAATCCCCGGCTCACCAAATATGCTATCACTCTGGGTACTCGCTGTCATCCCCATCGAGCTTCTTGGCGGAATCTTATTGACTTACCTGCGAAACTGGCGAGCCTTCGGCTTTGGACTTCTATGCTCGCTACTACTTGGCTATCTACGGCTTGGCTGTCTAATACTCGGATATCGATTCTTCGCAGATTGATCTAACTTCTTCAAAAGACGCTAGCTTGGTAGTCGAATCAAAATTCTAATGTTTCATTGCCGACTCGTTTAGTTTCGAAGTAGAGATCACTATGACCCAACCCCCACCTCTCCCCATCGGTTCCGGCCGTGCCGTCTTGCGATTCTTCATCGCACTTCTCATCGGCACGGCAATCTCGGCCATCACATGGATCGCAGGCTGGCAGACTTTCGATCGAGGTGGCGATGGTTATCTCATCCTACTAATCCCCGGCATCAAACTCGCGACCGCAATTCCATTACTGATCCAAAGACGTTGGCGTGCCGCCGGAGCAGGGTTGCTGACATCCGTTCCGATCGGGGCGCTAATCTTCTTTGGCAGCTGCGCGTCGCATATGAACATGCATTGAGATTCGAATCAGTCACAGGAATAGGACCATGAACAAACCACCTCTGATTCCCCTGGACTATCGCGGGCCGAAAGACCCTGAGCCAGCCAATCCGAATGCAAACAAGCAGTTTGCGTGGGGGTTGTTTGGTGGGATCGGTGTTTCGGCAATTGCCTATTTCGGGGGCGGGGCCATCAATCCGGTCAGTATCTTGATCCTCGGAGGATTCATCGCATTTGCTAAGTTTGTCACTAGTCTAGCGTGCACACTCATGCGGCGTTATCGAGGGTTCGGCCTAGGATTACTCACGTCGCTCCCGATTGGGTTCATGATCTTTTTCGCAGCGTGCGCTACTTACGTCAAATAGAAAAGCATTTGACAACAGGGCACACCGAGACTCGCTCGACACGGAACGCGGCATCATTTGTCGAACCAGTCTCCGTGGGCTCTGTGGTCAAACGCTTTACGTTATTACACCGTTTTTGCCATTCGCAATTTCGACTTCATCACCAGCGCAATCGCTGGCAACGCAGCCCATGCGGCCATCGGCAAGGGCACCCCGCCGCCGTTACCACCGCCGCCACCTGGCACAGGGGCGACGGACAATCCATAAACTTCTACGCCGGAGTCAATCGCCACGGCACCCAGGGATGTCGCGACGCCGGTCGACAGGTCAATGGAATAAAGCGTCTTGGTGTTATTGATGAATCCGGCGGAGTTGAGGATGGCGTAGGCGGTGCCGGTGTCGCCCGATACATCGAATCCACCAGCGTGACCGGCCGCGCCGAGCGTGCCTACGGTATGTAGCGAACTTGCCCCGCCGGTATCTGGAGACATCGTGGCCAACAGCGGGCTATCGTGTGAGGCTCCGGCGAAGTCAATGACATAGGCTGCACCGCTGTTGGTGTATGCGATGTCTTCCAGATACTGCGTGCGACCGTTGTTCACGTCGCCCGCACCGTACGCCGGAATGGAATCATTCGTGCGGGTGTTCGTACCGACGTTCAGTTGGCGATTGCCTTCAAACGGATCGACGACGCGAAGATTTCCCGTGGTCGGATTGAAATCGATGCCAGATGAATTGTAATTCGGGCCGCCTTGGGAAAGCGCGGTGGAGACGCTCGTCGCAAGGCCGGTGCTGGTGTTAAGCGTGTAAACGCTACCGGTGTACCCCAGTCCAATGAGAGTTCCTGTGCCGGGTTGGAAGTCGATATCGGTGATGAACTGCCCCGCGAAGCCCGGGCCGTTGACAACAACATCGGACACCGCGCCGAGGTTGGCGGTATCGAAGCTGTAAAGATGCCCGGTGCCGGCATTGAGATTCGGGCTGGTAGATCCAACGACGTAGATAATTTCCGCCTGTGCCGCTTGACCGAGAACCAAGCCAACGAGCAACGCAGGAAGACCTGCCCTAGTGATCCGATGAATCCATGAAGACTTCGCGCGCATAAGTTTCTCCTTTTCGAATTAAAATAGTCGACCCATTCAGCAAACGGTTCCGACACAAGCACTGGCTGCAATCAATGGACATGAACGACGGAACCAATTCGCCCACTGAATCTTGTGGCCCTGCCATAGCCACCCACATTCGAATCGGTTTCAATGTACCGTAGGATTCTTGCTACGTCCAATAAAACTGTGAGTGGCATTAAAAGACCGCAGGGCTTCCGCATGTAGATTTGCAATCCCCGTTTCTGAACTGCCAAGGCTGGCAGACAAGCCGGGCTTGATGGCAGACACGCATTTGCAAGCCGAAAACCGCGACAAGAAAGTTACATGCGGAAGCCCTGTAAAAGACCGGTCGCTGCGCTTGCAGCTCTTGTTTAGATTTCGTGGAGTCCCATGTCTGATCGTCCCTACCTTTTTTACGAACTCACCAACAGCCTCTGCAACCACTGCCTGCGCAAGGTGGAAGCCAAAGTCCTGTTCCAAAACGACAAAGTATTTCTTCAAAAGTGGTGCCCCGAACACAAGCTGCAACGGGTGTTGATCAGCACGGACGTGGAGTACTACAAGCTCTCACGGCAGACGCTCAAGCCCGGACAAATGCCGAAAAAGTTCAACACACCCATCAAGTATGGCTGCCCTTACGACTGCGGCTTATGCCCGGATCACGAGCAGCATTCGTGTCTCACTCTGGTCGAAATAACTGATCAGTGCAATCTCACCTGCCCGGTGTGTTACAGCGAAAGCTCGCCACAACGGTTGACGCATAGATCGATTGAGCAGATCGAATTCATGCTGGATTGTGTGGTGCGCAATGAAGGTGAGCCAGATGTGGTACAGATCAGCGGCGGCGAACCGACGATCCATCCGGAGTTTTTCAAGATCCTCGATCTGGCCAAGGCGCGACCCATCAAACATCTGATGGTGAACACCAACGGACTGAAGATCGCCAATGATGCCGACTTCGCCCGGCGGCTCAAAGACTACATGCCGGGATTTGAAGTCTATCTTCAGTTTGATTCGCTGAAGAGTGAACCATTGAAAGTATTGCGCGGCGTGGATCTGTCCGACATTCGCCGTCGTGCGCTCGATCGGCTGAATGAACACAATATCTCCACCACGCTGGTCGTCACGCTAAAAAAAGGATTGAACGATGATGAGATCGGTCAGATCATCGACTTTGCCCTAAAGCAGCGATGCGTGCGCGGCGTGACGTTTCAACCGATCCAAGCCGCCGGCCGATTGGAAGAATTCGACCCCGCTCGAGATCGCCTGACGCTCGGCGAAATTCGCCAGCAGATTCTGAAGCAATCGCCGGTTTTTAAGCCATCGGACATCATCCCCGTCCCCTGCCATCCAGACTGCCTGGCGATGGCTTATGCGTTGAAGCTTGATGGGAAAGTAGTCCCGCTTACCGGCATGATCGATCCGCAACTGCTCCTGCACGGCGAGGGAAACACGATCATCTATGAAAAAAATGAAGCATTGCGAGAGACCCTCTTCAAGCTCTTTTCAACGGCGGCATCGCCCAGCTCATCAGCCTACTCCCTTAAACAACTCCTCTGTTGTCTGCCGTTGATCGAAGCGCCGTCGCACATCGGATACGACAATGTTTTCCGCATTCTCATCATGCAGTTTCTGGATGCGTACAACTTCGACGTGCGTTCGGTGAAGAAAACGTGCGTGCATATCGTTCATCCCGATGGGAGGATCATTCCGTTCGATACGTTCAATCTGTTTTATCGAGATGGTAAGGAGACGCGGTTGAAAGAATTGCAAGGCGTGGAGAAGCATGAGGAATTGGTGACGATTCATTACCCTACATAGCCCCCGGCATGGGGCCCGTCGATTTATCTCCCGCTGCGGAATATCGCGATTCGGCCGGCACTTTCCAGTCGGGCTGAAGTTTTCAGGTTCCGCCGGCGGGAGATGACTCACGCCGTTGCCTGCGGTTAGCTTTCTGGCCTTTTGGCACCCGGGGGGATTGGCGCGGGGATCCTGCGCAGGGTTTTCAAGCCATGGCGGTCCTTTTGAATCTCATAATCTTTCTGAGGTCGTACGCCAGGGCCGCCCATCGCAGTTCGAGGCCGGCTTTGGCCAGCGGACAATCATCGCACGAGGACGGGGCGCACTCGTATATCTGATAGGTCCCCATCAACGAACACTGGACTCTTTCGGTAACTCAGATCAAGTAGCGGAGCAAATGGGGGATCACATTCATTTTTGAGAGCGGGCACATCCAATGTTCAGCAGATATTTCCTAACAGCTATTGCGATCGCGGCTGGTATTTTGATTTCTGAGGAGGGTTCCGCCGAAACCTCCGTCGCTAAAACATCCGTGCCCACCACTCAGGAAGCACCGTTCGTAAACCTCTGGCCAGACGGCAAGGTTCCACACGCAAATGGTACCGAGAAATCGGACACTCCTGCTTTGCAAATCTTCAAAGCGCCGGCCGATCGGGCAACCGGAGCCGCGTTCGTGGTTTGCCCGGGTGGAGGTTACGGTGGCTTGGCTCAGCACGAAGCGGGGGTCGTGGGTCAGTGGTTCGCTGAAAATGGAATCACGGCATTTGTTCTGCGATATCGCCTTGCGCCGAAATACCATTACCCGGCTGAGATTGAAGACGGTCAGCGCGCCGTGCAGTATGTTCGCGCACATGCCGCCGAATTCGGAATTGACGCGCATCGTATCGGCATCATGGGGTTTTCAGCCGGTGGCCATCTTGCCAGCTCCGTGGCGACGCACTACACGTCGGGGAATGCCGGGAGCGACGATCCGGTTGACCGGGTCCCATCGCGGCCCGATCTGCATATCCTGATTTATCCGGTCATCACGTTGAGCGGGCCGGATGCGCACGCCGGCAGCCGCAATAACCTTTTAGGACCTGACGCAAAGCCCGAATTGATCGAGCTTTTCAGCAATGAGAAGCAGGTGACGAAAGACACTTCTCCGGCATTTATCGTGCATTCCACAACGGATAAAGTGGTTCCGGTATCAAATGCCGATCATTATGTTGAGGCAATGAAAGCCGTCGACGTACCGTGTGAATATGTTCGGCTGGAGGCCGGTCAACACGGTTTTGGGCTGACTCGTGCGTGGACCACTCGGTGCGTCGAATGGCTTCGAAAGAACAAGTTTTGAGAATTTCGAAACAATTACGGTAGTTCGGACGTTGGATGATTGAGAGAAGGAATTTCCCAGCCGCGTAGCTGAGAACCTTTTCCGGGGTTTGTGATGAATGAAATGAGCCCGCCGCACAGCGGGGGCTGAGGAGCGTTTCCGTGAAAATCTTGATGAGCGTTATCGTGACGATGCTGGTGTGCGGTCTTGTCGGTGTGGCGCAGGCAAAGAAACCTGCCGGTGGAAAGACAAAGGGCGATAAGCCGGTTCGGGGTCAGGTCGTAAGCGTAGCGGCCGATGGAACGAATGTCGTCGTAGTGACCTCCGGGAAAAAAGCCACGGAGATCACCGTTTCAACCAACGAGAAGACAAAAGTCACCATTGACGGTGCGGATGCGAAACTGACGGATCTGAAAAAGGATCTTTGGGTTCAGATTGCCCCCGGCATTGGAACGGCCACAACCATCAAGGCGACGACCACCAAGCCAGAGAAGAAGCATCACAAAGCCAAATAATGACACCCTTCATTTAGCCCAACGTTTACACCGGTTTTTCTAACGCCAGCCGCGAAGAACCGGCGTAAACGCCGGGCTATATGTCTGATCTCCTGACCGAATTTTTATCCCATCATTAACTCGCGATCGGCAAACTAACTGCCCTGCTCTTTTTCACCGTGATCGATATTGGCCCTTCGAACGCCGCATGGCTGGCGCTTTCGCCTGATACGCTTCGCATGGGGATCGCACTGGTTGGTGGATGGGTCAGTCGACTGATCCGTCCAAACGCCAGTCGTAAAGACCAGGTAAACGTACGACGAATCGTTTGGGTCAAGCCGAGCATTCCGACGATCTGCATGCCGGCCGCTTTTTGCGAGACCTTGGTCTTCTTGCGTAAGAGATTCCACGCCAGCCAGACCGGGTTGTAGAACGAGGCATAGCCAATCAGCATGTTCAATTGCTTGTGCCACGGGCGGGGATGGCTGGACGCGACGACATAGTTCCCATCATACATATGGGGACTCACTTCTTTTCCCCCCGCCTGACTAATCACTTGCCCGGTCGTGAAGCATTGCTCAAATAACTTTGTGCCTGCGGATGGCGTCATCATCAGCACCTGCAGCGAGACAGCGCCGGCTTTGCGAAGAAGATTGATCTGGTTAATCAGCCCGTAATTTGTACCGCGCGAGTACAGCGGCTGTGAATCGTGATGCATCATCATGGGCATCGGACAAATTCCCGCTTCGCGCAATGCCCTGAATGCCTCGGTCGTCTTGTCGACGCTTTGACCTTTATTCACCAGCGTGGCGGTCATATCTTCGACCCCAAGCCATAGTGCGCGACACCCGGAATCATGGATCAACGGGAGATGTTCCTTCATTTGAAGGGTATCGTGAACAGTCACCTCGGTGTGCCAGCGGATCTTTTTCCGCAGCGGCACACCCTCAAATTCCGCCTTCGCCAATGCCTGAACGATTTCGAGTGTGCGTTCTTTATTGTTGAAAAAGTTATCGTCTGCGCCGAAGAAATATTTCAGCCCAAACTCTTTATTCAACCGCCACATTTCTTCGGCCATGCGTCCGCTGCTTTTCGTGCGGTATTGACGCTGGTTGTACGCAGGAATCGGGCAATACTGGCAGGCAAATTTGCAGCCAAACGTCAGAACGATAGAGCTGATCGGGCTTAGTCGGCGAATGCGATTGGCCGCCACGGGATGAGCGCCAAGAGTTGCCCGCCGGCTCGGTGATTCCAGCAACCGATACCCATGCACCGAATCTGCCATCTCATCAAGATTGCCAAGCAATCGCTGAATGCCCGTATCGACCAGTTCTTCGGGCACACCATCCTGCTGTATGCTGCGATCACCGCGCGGGTAAACCAGCCCGGGCACATCATCGAGCGCGCCGATATCTCGTGCGCGGTAGTATGCGGATCGCATCGATTCGCCGTTTGCCCGCACGGAAAGGATCACTTCCAGTAAGTTGAGGAGAACATATTCTTCACCAGTGACGACCACATCCGCGCTGGTCGGGTCGGCAGGGTTCCCGCTGAAAAGTTCGTAGGGTTGATACACCGCGTGCGGCCCACCAGCAATAATCAACGGCCGATGTGCCGGATCAATCCGCCGCGCATCTCGAATCATTTCCATGCACTGATCCGAATGCAGCCCCATGCTGGAGACCATGAAAATATCCGGGACGCGCCCGTCCAGTTTCATCTGCGAAGGTTTGAATCTCTTATTCCACTGCTGCAGCACGATGCGCGTTTTAGGGAATCCGGCATCCACCATCGCCGACCCGATGGATCGCACACCCGCCGGCGCCATGCGCGTGTCGGCATAGATGAATGGCAGCATCCGCGTGCGATGATCGAATGCACAGGCGATCACGGTGACCAGATCATGCCGCGCTGCGATTTGACGCAAACGAAGGCGCAAGCTGGCCAATTGACCGGGGCGAAGCAGTTCATCACCGCGGGATCGACGGGGAAGTTCCATATTCAAACGCTCCAGTCGTCAGCACTTCTAAACGCCCCGTTTCAGGATGGATCATAAGACCGTGAACCGCCACATCTTTTGGTAGAAGCGGATGGTTACGGATCAGATTCACGCTCGCCAGCACCCCATCCTGCGGACTTTTGAAGCCGGCGAGAAAATGAGGCAAGTCGACGCCAGCGCGGTCAAGTGCCATGAAAGTCTCGGCGGATATTCCGCGGAGCCGGGCTTTATCGAGAACCTCATCAGCGCTGAGCCCTGTCATGCCGCACCCGTAATGGCCCACGACGGCAATTTCTTCCGCCCCAAGTTGGTACACTGCTACAAGTATACTTCGCATCACCGAGCCGAACGGATGGCTGACCACGGCTCCAGCAATCTTAATCAACTTCGCATCGCCGTTCTTCATTCCCATCGCCTTGGGTAGCAGTTCAACCAACCGCGTGTCCATGCAGGTGATAATCACCAGCCTTTTATTGGGTAACGCACTGGTGAGAAACTCTTCGTACGACTTATTGGCCACAAATTCGACATTGTGGGCGAGAATATCCGGGATCGCTGACATTACACGGACAGTGTAGCGGTCGAGCATAGGCTGGCAACCCCATTCGACGCGATGCACTAAACTGAATCAAACCGGATCGTGCCGGAAATCTGGCATATTCAAAACGGATGCGCGCTTTGTCGACGACTGCCGCGCGCGTTACATTGATTCATTCAGTGGATCGGTATCTGGTTCGGCGAGAAACGTATGCATCCTTCTTTCGATATTCCTTCCGAGCGCGTTCCGCGACACATTGCGGTCATCATGGACGGTAACGGCCGCTGGGCCGTCGGGCGCGGATTGGAGCGCGTTCGCGGTCATCAGGAGGGCGCGAAAACCGTTCGTAATATCGTCACCGAATGTGCCGATTTGCGAAAAAATCATGGCGGGCCCGATTATCTCACGCTCTATTCTTTCAGCCTCGAAAACTGGAAACGCCCCCCAACGGAAGTCTCATTCCTCATGCAGATGTACATCGATTATCTTCGCCAGGAGCGCGATACGATGATGGAAAACAATATTCAGTTTCGGCAGATCGGAAGGCTCGATCAATTGCCGGATCCGGTGCTTGAAGAAGTGGATCGCACACTGGCGGAAACGAAAAATAATACCGGATTGACGCTGGTGCTTGCGTTGAATTACGGAAGTCGCGCGGAGATTACGGATGCCGTTCGGGCAATCGCCGAAAAAGTAAAACGTGGCCAACTCGAACCTGAAAACATCCACGAATCGACCATTTCCAATCACCTCTACACCGCCGGCATGCCCGATCCGGATCTGCTCATTCGCACCGCCGGTGAAATGCGCGTCAGCAATTATCTCCTATGGCAGATCAGCTATGCCGAGTTGTACGTGAGCGATAAATTCTGGCCGGATTTCGGCATCCCCGATTTGCACGCGGCGATTCGCGCGTTCGCATCCCGCAATCGACGATTCGGCGGATTGGATCACACGAATACGCTGACGTAAGCTACTTTTTCGCAACAACCAACCCTAACTTACGAGCCAATCCGCCGATCACCTTTCGATCCACTTTCACGCGGTTGGAACGCATCGCGGTGGTCAACGCCGAAGGACACAGCAGAAACACCAGCGGGTTCTCCAGATTTACCCCGGCGTTTCGCTCTGCTTCTGCCAGCAATTTCAGCTGCTTTATTTCCACGGGTCTCAGGGAAATACTTTTAGAAATTTCTTTCAGAAGTTTACCCGAATGATTGAGCGCTTTCGGTGTAGCCGCACGAGTATTCCGGGAACTGAACAACGCCAGGAGCATGAGTACGGCCGCGCCCGTGACGATGAATGCAAGCAGCATCCGACCGCTGCCGTCACTCTCCGACACATTCCGGGAAATGCTTTTGAAAACTTCTTCCTGTGTCGGTGTCGCCAGTGAGACCGAAGCAAAAACCCAGTGAATAACACAAACCGCAACGCCGAATAGTCGAGCAACATATTTCCGGCCCCCTCCCCCCGGTACTCCGGGGAGAGGGTTAGGGTGAGGGGTCTTTCGCCTCGCCCGACGATACTCGGGACAAGGGGAACAATTACTCTGTGCAGTTGACATTAAATCCCACATCATTTTCACCCCGCCTTCGCCAGTGCTGCTTTTTTCGCCTGCAAGTCCTCTGATACGCTCCGCAGAACCCCGAGCGCATATCGCCGAACGCGCAAATTCCCATCTTGCTTCGCCAAACGTCCCACCTCGGCAAGAAGTCTCCACCAGCCAATTTGCTTGAGTGTCCACATCGCCGAAATGCGGTGCTCGGGGCGCTCATCGTGCAGCATCAAATCCAATGAAGCAGTGGCGGCTTTCACCTTCATGCGATGCATCGCCTTGATCGCATTGGCCCGCTCGCGCGAGTTGCTCGCCCGCGCCCGCTGGGCCAGCATCGGAAGATAGTCAGCGCGTTGTTTTTGCTCCAGAACTTCAATCGCATTCGCACGAACCCGCGGATCAGGGTCTTGCAATACGCGATCCAGAATCGTGTCCGAATTCGTCGGATCTTCACCCAGCACGCTGACGGCTTTGCTGCGAATCTTCGGGTTCGGATCATTACAAAGTTGCGTCAGAACATTGCGCAGGATTTCACTGAGTTCCAATTCCTGGGCAATCTGAATGGCTTTCAATCGATCCGGCAGCGTGCCGGTCATCAATTTACGACCCAACCGATTAGCCGCGTCGGGCAGCACTTTCAGCATCGCCTTACCGGCTTGCTTTCGTGTCGATCGGGGGAGTACATCAAACTTCAACCAGAACTGTTCAAAGCCGTTCTGTCCAATCGACCGAGCCACCACTCGGCGTACGGACTCCGGCGCATTCATCATCAATTGCAGCAGCATGTTCTCAAAATCCTGGGGCTTGCGGCGAACGATATCGCGCGCGGCCATCCGGACAATCCGTTCATCCGAATCATTCAAGAATGCCTTCAGCAGATGAACGCTTGAACCCCGCCGCACTCGACGAAGCGCGATGCGAAGTAGGCGCAGCTTGGCTTCGAAGTTTTCACCCACATACACCCGTATGCGATCCAACCGCTCATCCTGCATGACATCATGAATGCCGGAGACCGCGATCCATTCACCGACTTTCGCCGCATCCACCGGATCGCGACGGCTGATGTCATGCATCAATTCCGATTCCCCCCACCACTTCCCGCGCGATACCTGATGAATGCAAAGCTGGAGCTGATTATCCTTCAACCAGTGCGTTTTGCGCAACAATGCATCCAACACCGGCGCTTCTTCGATATGCGAAAACACGACACCGAAATGAGACCGCATTTGGCCGTGCGATGCGCCGAGCAGAAACGCCTCCACATGCTCGCTCGCCGGTGGCTGCTGCAGTCGGCGAACCATCGGGCTTTGCCCACCATGCTTGGCCGTGTGCAGAATCGCCAGCGTCTTGCTTCCCGGCCAGTCGCAAAGAAGCAGCGCCGCCCGCAGGATATCCTGGCCGTGCTTGCCCCGATGGACATCCATCGCTCGTGCGACGGCCTGCTCAATTTCCGTGCGCTGCTCGATCAAGTCGCGATAGTTTCGGGTGCCTGCATCAAGGGTCCGGGGTTCAAGGTTCGGGGCAGAAGACGCGGTCGCCGCCGCATTTCCAGCCTCCTGAACCTTGAACGCCGCACCCTGCTGCAATCTCTTGGTTTCCGTTGCCACCCATCGCGCCAAACCCACCATCGCCTCGACGGCAGCCTTGGAAAACTCATCATTGGGATCGTGCAAATTCTCGGAAAGTATGTATGCCAACTTGCCTTGTCGCCCCAGTGCGACCAGCTTCAATGCCGCCTTGCGACGGTCCGGATCATTGCTGCGGCCGCAATCGCGAATCGCGTGATGCAATTGCTTGACGTTATCCAATACCGTCAGCTTGAGCGGATCCGGCAATGACTCATACAACCCGATGACACCGCTTAACCCGTGTACCGTTTGCCGCTTAAAAATAGCGTCTAACACCACCGTTTGTTCCGACTCAGATCCAATTTCCAGCGCCTGCAGAAGCAGATCGTCCGCCGCCTCATTCTTCGTGGTCACCAGAAGTTGAATCAATGCGTCGATCATCTCTTGATAGATTATCGGACGCTGAGCCACGCTGACTTGAAGGGAATCCGCTTTACTAAAGCTCAGTTGCGATTGAAAAATATTTCCTGTCCCCCCTCTCCCGGTACTCCGGGGGAGGGAGTCGTCGCGCGACATCAAACTGAATCGCGTTCTAATACACAATCAACTTCCGCAGCAATCGCTCGTTGATCGCCACGGTCGACAAGACACTGGCAATCTTTTTCCCCGTCGCGCCCGCTCCATACACATTGCGATTGGCAAAGCGGATGGGCGTACCATTCTTCCACACGGCCCCAATCACCTTACGCATCGTTTCAATTTTAAACGGCACGTTTTTCACGTTAGGCCCGCGCTCGCGTCCCTCCTGCCGATCACCAATATCAATCACCGGCGTGCCGAAACTAGCGGCTTCGATAATCCCGCTCGAACTGTTCCCCACCAACACCGCCGCATCGCGAAGCAGCCCCAGGAAATCCGCGCGCGGCAGATCCCGGTGAAATTGCAAACCCAACTCGTCACTGTCCCAACACCGCAGGATCCCGTTCGAGCCCGGATCATTGTTCGGCGCAATCGCAATAACCAATTTAATCCCCGCAACTCGAACCGCCCACAAAACCATTTTCGCTCGATGGGCCTCGTGAAGGTCATCAGTCACCGTCGGGTGCAATACCACAATCGCGAATGAGCCCGGCACTAAACCATACGTTTTGAAAATCCCGTTACGCGGCGTTGCGGATTGAACGATCCCGTCAATCCCCGGCGACCCCACACGATGAATCCGCCAACGGTCTTCCCCCAGCTTCCGAATCCGCTCGGCACTTTGTACCGTGGCCGGAAAGTGAAGATGCGCCAGCTTGGTGATTGCATGCCGAAGTGAATCATCCACCTGCCCTAATGCCCGATCTCCTCCATGAACGTGCGCGACAACTCGCCCACTCAGGTTCCCCGCCGTCGCTGCGGCAAGTGCCTCAACGCGATCCCCGACCACCAGCACGATTTGTGTGTCCAATTCCTCGAACACTTTGGCGAGCCCCGCAATCGCCCGGCCCGTTGCCGCCGCCACTAGCGCCGGTGTATTCGCGTCGATCGCCCACGGCACGGCGGCGTCGATCTTCCATCCTTCTTTTTCAACCTGCCTGATGCTTTGACCATGGTTCGGATTGAGATGCATCCCGGTGACGACCAACTGAAACTCCGTGCCGGCCGATTGCCGCATCGCGCGCAGCGTCGATGTCATCAACCCAAATTCCGCGCGCGTTCCGGTGACGAAACAAACACGCCTGCATGAAGTACGATTACGCGGCATCGGAAAGCATGTCCCATTGAAGCAGAGTCCCCGCTTCCAACGACCGAAGAATCTTGCGACCCACAACGCGTTCGCTCATGGCAGCCGGGATACCCGTGCCAGGTCGCTGGATGATCAAATCTTCGCTACGCAGCAAGTCCCCCGGTCGCAGGGCGCGACAAAGCACCAAGCTCTGCCGGCTGACTTTGCGTACATCTTCCTCCACGGCCAACACGCGTTTACCCGGCTTCCCTCGTAAGCGATCGGCGGTTCGAATCCCGCGCACATAATCCGCAAACTGTTTCGGGTCGGCGCTGGCCGCATGATCCGGCCCGGAGGCATTTCGATCGTAGGTCAAATGCTTCTCAACGATGCACGCACCATACGCCACGGCCAGCGCCCCACTCAATCCATCCGTCGTGTGATCCGAATACCCAATCGGCACTTCAAACCGCGCGGCCAATTCAGGGATCCAACAGAGATTCGCATCGTGATTCGACGTTGGATAGCTACTCACGCAATGCAAAAGCGAAAACGGCGCGCCCCAATGACGCAACCATCCCACGGCCTGTTCGACTTCTTCCATCGTCGCCGCCCCCGTCGACAACAACAGCGGCTTTTGCAAATGTGCCGCATGCTGCAACAGCGGTCGATTGACCAGATCCGGCGAGGCGATTTTCACCGCCGGCAAATTCATTTCCCCAAGAACTGCGATGTCAGAAATTGAAAATGGCGTCGCCACCGGAAGCATTCCCCGGTCGCGAATCGCCTCGACAACAGCCTCTAAATCCGCAAACGACAATTCATATTTCCGAAGCATCTCCGTGGGGTCCGTCTCATGACACCGCTGACTTTGATACGTCGCGAAATGACCCGAGCGGTGCATGAGCGTATCAGCTCGAAAGACCTGCAGCTTCACCGCGTCCGCCCGATACTGCGCTGCCACATCGACCAATTCCAACGCCCGCGCCAACGAGCCGTCATGGTTCACGCCGATCTCGGCGATCACCAACGTCGGTTCACCCGGCCCCACCAATCTGCCAAACATCATTAACGGCTTTGCGCTCATTCTCGCCACTCCTTATTTGACTGATTGCTATTCTCAAGATCCCGCAGCGTTCTTCGTAGGGTCCGCTTTAGCGGACGGAATCGCTCCTAACAGACAAATATTCCGTCCGCTAAAGCGGACCCTACAAATTCACTCTCACCGGAACGAATACGCGCGTCCATTCAACAATTCGTCGCATCCCGCAATACCGCTTCGGCCCAATACAAATCGCGGAGGTGATCGATCTCGACGGTCTCGCCCATTTCAGTCCGCACGCCACGCCGATCAATTCCGAAAAATGCATGCGGGTCACCGGGATTCGCTTCGCCACGCAACATAGAGTTCCGCGACACCGCGACCACTGCGCCATCGTGCAAAAATAGTGGCATGAGATTTTGTCGCCGATGAATGCTGCCCGGCTCCAGAGCCATCACGCGATCGCCATCCAGTTTCGCCATCCACGCGGGGTGCCACTTGCCGACCGGGCAAAAACTCCTCACCGAATCGCAACCCGTTTTCTCCAATAATTCAATTGCCCGATCGATTACGCCCGAACGTCGCACAGGGACATTGCCGTACAAAACCACAAGCCCATCCGCGTGAAAGTTGCCTTCAGATTCCGCGTGGCGCAGCGCGTGAAGCATCACATCCTGCACGGAAGCATCGCTCGTACAAAGTTCCTCAGGCCGATCGATTGTTTGAAAACCCTCCGTATTTCCCATCTCGCGAATAGTCGAGCAGTCGCTCGATACCACCACTTTCCCCAATCGCCGCGCAGCTCGCGCATGATCAAATGTGTACGAAATCACCGGCTTCCCCAGTAATGGCTTGAGGTGTTTACCGCGCAAGCCTTCGCTGCCGGCACGGGCGAGAATGACGCCGAGGATATTCATCGTTTCAAGGTCGATGCCATTCGCGGCAAGCTCCACAAAGTGAATGTTTGTTCCACTCGCCGCGCCGATGATCCGATCGCAACGCGCCAAATCGCTGGGCCCAGACATCCACCACGCGATCCTCCAACAGGTCTCCGAGCAATTGCCGCCCGAGTACATCCTGCTCACAGGATACGATCTTCCCATCGCTCAACACATGCATGCGCGAGGCCAACCGCCCGCACGCACGTCGCTTGGGCGGAGCCATGTCCGCCACCGCGTGGTCGGGAATTTGACCCGCATAATCGTTCGCGCCGGTAATAACCGCGCTGCCCAACGCCGCCAGCCATTTGTCGTACCAGACTTCCATCTCCGCGAGATTCTCGCGACATTTCGTGAATACCGGCACGAGGATCGGCGTGGCTTGCCCACGCTGCCAGCGCTGCTCTACAAACATTTTGACGTTGTCCAAAACACGTGAGAGCCCGTCCACGCCCATGACCTTGTGATAAGTGCTCGCCGTCACCGCCGGGATCTGAATCGACACCACATCCACCTGCGAGGCGGCCAGTCTGGCGATCAATTCCGGGGTCATTTCCAGCAAATCCGTGCGGGCATGAATAGCGGCAATTCCAGCTTTCTGGGCGGCTTGAACCATCTCGAAAAAGCGCGGCGCGAGCAGTGCGTCTCCCACGCCTGCAAATGTCAGCCGAAGATCATCCGCTTCCGCCAATTGCTCGAATAATTCCTCTGCCATTTCAATGGACAGATCCTTCCGCCGCATCGCAAGTTGCCCCGCCGGCATAAACACCGGACGCGTCGCGCGCTGCGTCGTCAGTTCCAACACCACTTCGCGCGGCAGCGAATCGCAGGGCTCGCTGTCATTCAATGATTGCAGCAACTCTTCGGCATCAGTGTGTATCAATTGACCATTCAGATGCAAAGTCGCCAAGTCAAAACGATCCACCTGCCGCTGTGAATCCAGCGTAAATCGATGCAAAGTACGGGCTATGGGTGTTGCAACAGTCGCACAGGCCTTTTCACCGATTGGATCGCGGCAGGGTTGCTGAGGTTGATAATGAATGAACTTTCCCGGATGCGCATTGATCGATGCCAGTTGCTTCAGCAGATCAAATCGAATCACCACTCCCGACAACCCGGGCGCGGCCTGCGAAAAAACAAGCGGTGCATCCGGGTTCAATTCCGCATGATGAATAACCGCGTCGACCAGAGTCGGATCAACCAAAGCCGCCGACGGATCGATCAATACCATCGTGTCGGCCGACAGCCTGGGTGCCAACTCGATCAGCCATGGTGCATGGAATCCACGATCAAACTCGCAGGTTTGCAACAGTCCGCCTCGCCACCCATCGGCCCAACGGCGCGCGGCGGTGACGCCGTCCATCGTCGGCACGGCGCAACGCGGACCCTTGGCCAGTACATATACTTCCTGATCCTCGGCAATCGGCCGCACTTCCGGCAGTTGATCTTCCCAGCAGAGAATCGCGACCTGCCCCACCGAACTCGCTCGACGCAGACGCTCCAGCGTCCACCAGAGGACCGGCTGATCGCGAAATTTCCGCGTGGCGCTGTTTCGTTCACCGGCAGGCTCGTGCAGCATCGAAAGTATCGCGGTGGCATGCATCATGCGGCCTCCTTCTGAACGGTCGCATCCGGAACGCCATGCTCAATTCTGAGCTTGCCAATGACTTCATCCATCAGGGTTCGAAACTCATTCGCCGCCGCCATGACGCCGCGAACATTGTCGATGTCGCGCTCCACCTGGCGCCGTTGCCGATCGACACCGGCCACTCTGGATGCGGCGATTTTTCGATCCTGCTCGAACCGCTGTAATTCCGTAAATTGAGTCAACTGCGTGATCAGGTCATAACATCGCCCGAGTTGATCCATCCGGCTGCGCAGCACATCCACGCGGGCGATCGCTTTGTTCACACGCCGCTGGTCATCCAGGTGATCGCGAATTTCTTCCAAGATCGGCAGCGTCTTGCCCGCAATCTCCTCAATCTGAACCGCCTCCCGCTTGCGGCTTATCAAGCAATCGACGCACGTCGCAATCGCGCTCCACGAAAGCCCCGGATGATCTTCCGATTTCTCTAACAGCGGTTGCGTGCAAAACTCACGAATCGCCGAGGCCAGCGCCATATTCGTCGCGCCGCGCTTCAGCGCTCCGCCTTCGGTCGCATCGATAATACGCGTTTCGGTTCGGCCGAAATCGCGCTCAAATTGTTGAAGGTAAGTGAATAGCCGCTCTTCGGTGTACATCGGCAGGCCCTGGTAATCCGGGATCTGCCGCAGGATGGGCCGATCGCGAACAATCTGCTCCCACTGCTTCATCTCCACCGTGCAGAATTCCGAAAGCTCCGGCCGCCAAACATCTTCGTAACTCGTGCCGGGCGTGTAACACAGTCCGTCGCTGAATCCCAAATCCTGCCCAATGAAAATGATCGGGTCGCAACCCAGATGTTCCGCCACGTAGTACGCCAGGTGCGCCACCGTCGCACCCGCCGGCAGCTTTGCTTTGTCGAGTTTCATCTCATGAAGCAGGCCATCGGCAAAATCATTTCCAAGCAACGTCAACGGCCCCGGGTTCAGCTTGAATATACTGTCCGTCGCCTTGGGTTCCGCGATCAACTCCGTACGAATCGATGCCGGAAGTTTCTCAAAAAATCGTGCACATATCTCGTGGTAATCCAGCGACGTCACAAAGTGCGGCTCGATCCCCATTTCAAGCAAAGGTTGCAGCGTGGTCTGCACCGCCACGATCACCGCCTTGCCCTCGGCGTCTTTCAACAGATGTTTATTTTTTCGGAGCGAAGGTCCGGCGGAAACGATAATTGCCGGTTGCCCTTTGAATCGATTCTTCAATCGCGACAAACTCGGCGACGCGACATACCAGCCTAAATTGCGCGTGATGTTCTCAGCGGTTTTACGGCCATTGATGATGAGCGTATTCAACCCCGTGCGGCTGTAATCCCGCAGCTCTCCAATCCAAATCGTCATCTGCCCGAAAAACTCCGGCGCAAGTTGCAGACTCGAAGCGTGCTGAATCAATTCACAACCCACTGACAGCAAACCATTATGCATCGACAGCCGAACGAATAGATCCGCCTTATCCAACTGCGTGAAAAACAAAAGCCGTCCACTTTCAATCAATTTAGAGAAATCCCGTTGCTCAAATGCCGTTCTTAGCATGAGTAAATCAGGTTCGACGATGCAGAACATTGCCTCTTCGCTCGCTCGTTCCGCCAGGGCGTCGACGTGATACCCCAGCGCAAAACCAAGGATGAAAAAGACGAATCGCTCTTCGGCCGCGAACGCCTCGATCTGGCTCACGGCTTCCTGCCGTGGTTCGTATTTGCTGTGGAGGTAGACCGTGCGGCCATCGTGGGTCCGAACGCTCACCGTCGGCACGCCCGATTTTGCAGGCTCACAGGGATGGGATTCACGATCATCCGTAGCGTCAATCGCGGCCGCCAACTTGGGATCAACGGCCCACAACGCGGCCATATTATCGAGATAAATCGCATCCCCGGGCATTACGAAGCGGAGCGATGAATCGGCAGGAACAATCATGGTATTTGCAGTGTCCGACCTGTGTCGCTAGCGTGAGCCTATCGACGATCAAAAACGGGTTCGTCGTCTTTCGTTATCGGACTCCCCGTCAGGAAAGGTTGAGAGATTCCATGATGTCACTCCTGTTTGATGCGCCCGTCTGGTTTATTCTGCTGCTGATCGCCGTGGGCGTGGTCTTAGCCTTCATGGGTTTGCAGCGCCAGCAAAACGGCATGCGAAACACCGGCATCGGAATGATCTGCGCCGCGCTCTTGCTGTTTGTTCTGAGAATGACCGTCGAAACCGATGAAAAACGGGTCGAGAAAGATGTGCGCGGATTGATGGACGCGATTTCAAAAAATGACTGGGCCGCCGCGACGCCATATCTCAGCCGTACACGACTCTACACCTGGGAAGGTGATGAACTCATCGCGCAGGGCAAACGCCTGTCCAGTCATTACGGCCTGACCGGCGTCACCGTCAATTCAATTGAAACCCGCCGCGAACCCAACGTCATCACCGCGACGGTCTCCGTAACGAGCCATCACAAGGGCATGGACTTTGATTCCGTTCCAAGCACCTGGAACATGGAATATCAGAAACGGCAGCAAAAGTGGGTCTGCACGAGCCTCCTGCCCACGCGAATCGGTGTGGGTGATGTTGGACGACTTGAAGACATTATTAGAATCAAATGACAGAAACCTTCCACTCCCGCGAACCCCAATCGCGCATCATCGCGTAGCTGGTTAAATCAAACTGCAATGGCGTCACCGTGATATATTTATCCCGCAGCGCCGCCACATCGGTATCTTCATCCGTGCTGCGAAGCGTGAAGATGCTGCTGTTCCAGTAGTAGTCGCGCCCGCGCGGATCCTGGCGTTTCTCGTAGTTGTCGACCCACGGCCGCACGCACTGACGAACCACCTTAATCCCCGCGGGTTGCTGATCCGCTGGCACCGCGGGCAAATTGACGCTGACCGTCTGCCCGGCGGTTAACCCCGCCGCCAGAATTTGCTCGATCACCCCCATCGCCCGCTTGGCCGCCACTTTGTAATCAGTGATCACTTCTTTTTTTAGATACAGTGACAGCGCAATACTCGGCAGCCCCAGAAACGCCGCCTCGATCGCCGCCGCCACGGTACCACTATAAATCACATTGATGCCGACATTCGCCCCACTGTTGATTCCGCTGATGACCAGATCCGGCTGCCGCGGCAGCAACTTTGCCACTGCCAATTTCACGCAATCCGCCGGCCTTCCATCGACCGCGATGCCGGTGAACGTATCCTCCACCGTCACCCGATCCGTCAACAATGGCGTGCTGATTGTCACGCCATGTCCCGTCGCACTCTGCACCGTTTCCGGCGCAACCACGTGTACTTCACCGAGTTTGATCAGTTCCCGATACATCGCCACCAGCCCAGGATGTCGAATCCCATCATCGTTAGTCAAAAGTATAAGCATGAGTCCAGGCAGTATAATGAATCCGAAGGTTTTGGAGAACCGTAGCATGGGCATCCTGCCCATGTTCGCGGTACGCCGCGATTTGGTTGCGGGCCTCACGACTACCTTGTGGGAAACTGAAGATATTATTGCGTTGATCGGTTGATGCAAAATAACCACCCACGAGCGGTTTTTTATTGCGCATGGTAGGATGCCTCAATGAGGCCACGTTATCCGCTGGGTGTATGGCTCGGAGCTTCGCTTGGATTTTTCGCAGGAATGGTGGGGAATTTCGTTTGGGGGCGTTCGAAGAGTGAAGCCGCGATCATCGCGTTTTCGGTTATGGCCGTGTCCATCCCCACGATCGCAATTATCCAAAGCAAGAAAAAACGTGATGGATTGCCACCGCGCATTTTCGAGCCACCGAAAGATTCCGATTTTTCAAACTGAACCATTACCCGCGATTTTGATTCGTACTCAGATCGAAACAACAAGAGCGCAGCGACCTTTTCATGAGACGTACGAAAGATCGCTTCGCTCTTGCGGATTGGCGGGAGTACCCGCCAAAATTGCGGACTACCGCAATCCATGGCCAAGATGGCCATGCCACGTAAATGCCGCAGATACTGTTAAGCATTCACGGAATAAGCCGGAGGCGGAAGGCGTAGCCGACACACCGGGTTCTTCGCCTCGTACAAGGAGACCGCCCATGATTCGATTGACCCGAGCCCAAGTCCGCGAAATCGACAAACGCGCAATTGAGAAATACCACATCCCCGGAATTGTGCTGATGGAAAACGCCTCGCACGCCGTCGCCGATCACATCCATCGAATGTACGGCCATTTGCGGCGAAATGTACTGATTCTCTGCGGTGGTGGAAACAACGGTGGCGACGGATTGGCCGTCGCACGCCATCTGCACAATCGTGGATCGCAAGTGCAAATCGTTCTTGCAACGGACCCGATCAATTACAAAGGCGATGCTCTTTTAAATTGGAAGATTGTTGAAGCAATGTCGCTCCCCATCGTGAATTTCGATACCGCGATAAAGCAAGTCGCGTCATCCCAGGTCGATCTATTCGTCGACGCCCTCTTCGGCACCGGGCTTACACAAACGCCGCGCGCACCATTTGACCAGTTCGTCGCGCTGGTGGAATCAACCCCGATTCCCGTGATATCGATCGATCTCCCAAGCGGAATGGATTGCGACACGGGTAAACCGCTCGGCCCTTGCATTCGGGCGACGCAAACGATCACCTTCGTTGCCGAAAAAACCGGCTTCGCCAACCCCACCTCCAGACGATACACCGGCGAAATCATCGTCGCCGACATCGGTTGCCCGCGCGAACTGATTACTCAAGTCGCCCGGGAATCCATCGACGGGTGAAACGAGAGATCATTTCTGCAAGTCATCGAGCAACGGCCCGGTCGCCGCATCAAGATTTTTGTCTTCATCGTAGGTTCCCGCAGCAAGCTGTGCTCGAACGCCGGCAACTTTGTCAGCTCGGATATCATTCTTTTTCAAGGTTGCCAGAATATGACTGAGGCCCGAAAGTTCGACTCGATCATTCGCGCGAACCTGTTTGGGAGCCTCGGTGCCCACCTGCTTCTGCACCGGAGGGGTGATAATCTTTTGAATCGGGGTACTGCCACCAATGTTATTGACGTTGCTCATCAGCTACTCCTGAGTTTTCTTCCCGCTGGAAGAAAGGCCCTCGGTTCGGCGTGCGACTCCATCGCACTGGCCGTCGACCCTCTCGTCGACACTTCTCATATCGTCGGGCAGGCACGCATTTCTTGAACGCTGAGTCAAGACGGATTAATCCATCTAACCCTATTATATTACGTAGCTTACGCACATATCAGAGACAGACCGCGCAAAAATATTCCGTCCGATAAGCAAATTTCGCGGTTTGGTATAACTCCCATGTTGTCCATAATACCCATATTACGATTCAAGGCCACCGCCCAGTCGGGTCACATTCGGTTTTATTGGACACGTACTTTATCGGACCAGGCTCTTACCCAGGAGGATCGATTCGGTCAGCCTCTCGGTCATCACCTGATTGCGATACACCAATGGCAACAGAAACCGGAGGTTCTGTTGCGGCCCGCGCAGGTAATCCCCAAGCGTCGTCCGCCATTTCTGCCGGTAAGGTTGAAGCGCATCTTGCAGATGCGTTTCATTGAGTGCCTTTTTGATCGTGTCGGCGGCAAACAAGGATGACCAGCAATTCGGATACAGATCTTCACCGGTCGCCGAATAAAACCCCCCCGCCGGCCCGACGAGCAACGTGCGGTTTGCCACTCCTTCATGGACAAGCGCACCCGTCAGCGGAAGATCCATATGTTCTGCATCCTCGACATGGACACCTCCACCCGGTTTCAGAATGCCGTGGACACGCAACGTATCCACCCATTTCTTCAGCAGTTCCTGCGGCTTAATCCGATTCAGAGATTCCACCGGTTGCTCCACCGCCAACTGCACACATCCTTCGTGCGGTAACAACCAGGCCCAGTAAAGATGATGACCCAGATCCAGCGACATCGGCACCATCGGCCGGTTGCCAAGGTCGGCCCACTTGGTGCTCTTCAATTTCAAAAATGTATATCGGCGAACCACATCCGGCCCCCAGGCCTCCGGCATCCCGAGCATCTTTTGCTGCGACTCCGGTAACGTGCCCCCCACCACCAGCACCTTCGGCCGCACGCGCCCTTTGCCGAGCGTCGTTTCAATTCCGCGCTCATCCAGTCGATGAATCTCAAACTGCTTTGGCGTGACAAACTCAACCCCTTCGTCGACCGCAACCTTCATAACCGCCGCCCGCAGATCCTTATAATTGACTGTATAAGCCATCGTCGACTTCGCCCGGTACTCGCTGCGGGTTTCGACTTCATCGGCCAAAAATTCCGCGCCATAGATCGTCGTCAAATCCAACTTTCGCTTCAGAGGTTCCAGCAGTTTATGCAACGAAAAAAACGCCGGATTCAGCAGACAAATTCGATCGACCGGTTTTTCATCGGGAATCGTCGCGTGAATGACCCGTAGACTGGTTTCGTTACGCAATAAAGCCGCGCAAAGATAAGTCGACGGGTGTTCACCAAGAACAAGTACATCGGCAGAAGATTCCGGCTTCGAGCCAGGACGGACTTCGCGTTTCAATTCTGTTTTTGCCATGAGTGTAATGACAGAATAGCTAAACGCGATATAAAGGCCAATTGTTCTTTCACGGAATTATTCGTTGCTCAACTCTCCATCTCGTCTATACTTAACACAGTTCAGTGTCCCATAGGCTTCTTTGCGGAGAGGTCCCCATCATGCCTTCCTACAATACGTCCCAGATTCGAAACGTGCTCATCACCGGTCACGGTGGTAGCGGAAAGACAACCCTTGTCGATGCGATGCTGTTTGCCAGCGGAACGATCAAGCACAAATCGTCGGTGCTCGACAAATCGAGCATGAGCGATTTTGAGAAAGAGGAAAAAGAGCACGGGCATTCGATCTATGCCGCCGTGCTTCATGCCGATTTTCAAGGCCATCGCATCAATTTAATTGATGCGCCCGGTTCACCCGATCTGCTCGGTCAAGCCATTGCCTGCCTTCCTGCGGTTGAGACCGTCGCCGTGGTCATCAATGCGCAGAACGGCATCGAGGTCGTCACGCGCCGCATCATGGAGGCTGCCAAAGAACTTAATTTGCCGCGCGCCATCATCGTCAACAAAATCGATATGCCCGAGATCCATCTCGAGCAACTCGTGGCGAGCTTGCGCGAAACGTTTGGCGCGGAGTGTCTTCCGATCAATCTTCCGGCACCTGGCCGTAAAGAGATCACCGATTGTCTATTGAGCAATTCCGGTGAAAGCGATTTCGATTCCGTCCGTCGTTGTCATGCTGCGATTCTCGATCAAATCGTCGAGATGGATGAGAACCTGATGGAGAAATATCTCGGCGGTGAAGAGCCCGATTATTCGGCCCTTCACCCCGCGTTTGAAAAAGCGATGGATGATGCGCACGTCATTCCGATCCTCTTCACCGATGCCAAATCCGGCGTAGGCGTCCCCGAACTTCTGACCGCCATCATCAAGCATTTCCCAAGTCCGCTTGAAGGTAACCCGCGCCCATTCCTTACCGGCAAAGGGGAAGGCGATCACGAAAATGAACGCTCGTTCGATTACGTCAACGATCCCGCCAAACCGCTCATCGCGCATGTGTTTCGCGTGACGACCGATCCATTTGTCGGCAAGCTCGCGCTCTTCCGCGTGCATCAGGGAAAATGCACCGGTCATACCCTGGCGATCATCGGCCACAGCAAAAAGCCGGTGAAGCTCGGCCATGTCTTTCATCTGCAGGGCAAGGATCACCCCGAGGCTGATGCCATCATCGCCGGCGATATCGGTGCCGTTGCCAAGATCGATGAAATCCACGCCAACGATGTGCTGCACGATGATCACGCGCTCGACAGCCTGCACTTGAGTCCCCTCAATTTCCCGACCCCGATGTACGGTCTGGCGATTACTCCTAAAGCGCGCGGTGACGAACAAAAACTCAGCACCCTGCTGACGCGCTTCGCCGAAGAAGATCCTACATTTAAATGGCACACCGACCGCGATACCCACGAAGTTGTCATCAGCGGCATCGGTGAACTCCACCTTCGTCTCGTGCTCGAACGGATGGCTCATCGCGGGCTGCACGTCGATACCAAACCTCCCAAAATCGCCTACAAGGAAACGATCACCAATCAAGCCGAAGGCCATCATCGCCATCGAAAACAAAGCGGGGGTTCCGGTCAGTTCGGCGAAGTCTATCTTCGCATCGAGCCAATGGAGCGCGGCAAAGGTTTCGAATTCGTCAACGAAATTTTCGGGGGCACCATCCCCGGTCAATTCGTCCCGGCGGTCGAAAAAGGGGTGCGCGAACTGTACGAACAGGGAACGCTCGCCGGTTACCCGATGCAGGATATTCGCGTCATCGTCACCGACGGTAAGCATCACGCCGTCGACAGTAAAGAAATAGCCTTCAAAACTGCCGGCAAATATGCCTTCAAAGACGCTTTTATCAAAGCCCACCCAGTCCTACTCGAGCCTATTGTCGATATGTCCGTGACGATCCCTGAAGACAAAATGGGAGCGATCACCGGCGATCTCAGCGGCAAGCGGGGTCGCATCCACTCCACCGATCTTCTGCCCGGCGGAATGGCTGTCGTCAAAGCCGCAGCCCCATTGTCCGAAGTCATGCAGTATCAAAGCCAACTAAAAAGCGTCACGGGCGGCCAGGGAAGTTTCGTGATGGAACTGAGCCACTACGAAGCCGTTCCTCCCCAGGTACAACAGCATCTCGTGAAGGAATACAAACCCAAAGCCGAAGAGGAATAACATCTGTCCCCTCCCCCCATGTACTCATGGGGGAGGGTTAGAGTGAGGGGCGGCGCGATCCGTCAATTGGCTTTCCATTCCAAGCCTACTTCGGTTTTTGGCGGGCAAGAAATAGCCACTGAGGCACAAAGACACAGAGAAGATCGGAAAGATAAAAATGTGAATATTTGGTTCTCTCTGTGCTTTTCACTCTGTGTCTTTGTGCCTCTGTGGCTATTTTCAGGCTGTCTGAGTCAAGCCGCGCTGTAGTGCTAACCCTCCCCCGGAGTGCCGGGGGGGGAGGGAACCAGATCCTACATAGCCCCCGGCAGGCCGGGGGAAACGCATCCATTTAAACGACCCAACCCCAAAATAATGATGTCGCATTGCTCTCCTATCGACCGCCCCGCCGCACTGCTCTTCGACATGGACGGCACTCTCACCACGCCACGACTCGACTTCCCCAAAATCAAATCCGACATGGGCATCGGCCCCGGCCCCATCCTCGAATCATTGGCCATGCTCACCGACTTCGAACGCGCCCGCGCCGAAGCGATCCTGCATCGTCACGAAGAAACCGCCGGCGTCGAGTCCGAGCTGAACGAAGGTTGCCGTGAATTGCTCGACTTGATCCAACAGGCCGCCTGCCCCACCGCCCTGATCACCCGAAACAGTCGACGAAGCGTACAGACTGTTCTCGCCCGGCACGGTCTATCCTTTTCAGTGATCGTCACCCGCGAAGACGGCCGACACAAACCACACCCCGATCCTCTTCATCTGGCTTGCCTTCAACTTGAAGTACCCGCCGCAGACACTTGGATGATTGGCGACGGTCAGTACGATGTCGAAGCCGGATTGGCCGCCGGAGCCAAAACGGTCTGGATCAGTCACGGGCGAGCCGCCAATTTTGCGGCCATCCCCTGGAAAATCGTCCAAAACCTGCCCGAGCTAACCGCTCTGTTGCGGCAGTGTCTTTTACGATAGGTTGCACATGCTTGAATTTCTAAACACAAATCGCCGCAACTCCAAACCAGAATTCAGGCATACCACAGAGAACACAGAGAACACAGAGAAAAACACAAAAATGAATAGAACTTTTTCATCATCTTCTTCACTCTCTGTGTCCTCTGTGGTTGTTTTATTTTTTTGCCTTTTCGCCGGCCCCGCCGCCCAGTCGCAGCAGCAACCACCCCCTTTAATCAATCCCACGGGCCCGAGCATTAACGAGACATTAGATTCCCTCAAAGAACGCGGCCAAAACCTGCAGGATTTCACCGGCGACGTCGTAATCAAAGAAACCGACGCGGTAACCGGTTCCGATAAATCCAGAATGGGGAAGATCCTGTTTCAGCGTCGGCCGAACAACGATAGCCGCATTCGCGTCGCGCTCGATCGAAAGACAATTGCCGATCGCATCGTTAAAAGCCGCGCCGATTACAAGCTCGAAGATGGCAAACTGATCGACCAGAATTTCGACTCCAAGCATCAGACCACCCGCCAGGTTCTCAAGCCTGGCCAAAAGCTAGATCCCCTCAAACTCGGAGAAGGCCCCTTCCCATTGCCGATTGGCCAGGATCGCGAAGAGGTTCTCAAGAACTTCACTGTCACCCAACTACCGCTCGAAAAAGAAGACCCCGCCAACACTGTGCATCTTGTCCTCACCCCCAAGCCCGGCACACGTTTCGCGAAAAAGTTTGAGCTGATTGATGTGTTCGTTGAGCAGAAGAGCAAATTCCCCGTCCGAATTGCCACGATCGAAAAAGGCGGCGCGACTGTTCACACGACCGATCTTACAAATCTCAAAATCAACCCCGGTTTGAAAGACAATGACTTCACACTCACCGAGCCCGGAAAAGATTGGGACATCACCGACGAAAGCCTCCCCAACTAGCCGCTTGCGGCTTAGCAATCCCGTCAACCCCCCGAAGTACTAATCGCCCACTGTTCAAACCTCTTAATCATTTCCGGCGTCACCGACTTCGGCGCCGTGGTCACCACATCATTCAAAATACTTTGCGTAATCTCCCCATCTTCCCCACTGGCAACAGACCGAAGAAACGGGATCGTCGCGCTTCGATCGCAAATATATTTGATGTCAGCGCCGCTATACCCATCCAGCCGATTCGCCAGCGCGTCAAAATCAATTTCTTTAGCCACCGGTCGTTTGCTCAAATATAGCTCGATCAGCTTTCGCCGCGCCGGCACATCCGGCAGCGGAATGTAAACTTTGTCGTCAAAGCGCCCCGGCCGCAAAACAGCAGGATCGAGCTGCCACGGAACGTTCGTTGCCCCCATGAACAGCACCGCACGATCCCCCTTCTTATCGAACCCTTCCATCCCCTGCAGAATCTGCGGCACCACCCGGCTCATCACGCTTGAACCATCGTCTCGCCGCGCGGGAATGAGCGCTTCAATCTCGTCGATAAATATAATCGCCCGCTTCTCATCCGCCGCCGCATCAAATAACTTCTTGATGTTCTGCTCGGCCTCACCCACCCATTTGCTCAGCATGTCCGCAGAGGACACCCGAAAGAACGCCGCGTCCACTTCCCCCGCCGTTGCCTTGGCGAGCATCGTTTTACCCGTGCCCGGTGGCCCATAAAAAAGGATTCCGCCCCCGAGCCGCACACCAAATTTCTTCGCCAACTCCGGATGTTCAAACGGATAGATCATCTTCAGCTTGATGTCTTCCTTCACCTGCTCCAGCCCCGCCACATCGGCAAACCGAAGCGTTGGTTTTTCCTTCACCATCCACTGCTCGGCCCCTTTTTCCCCTTCAGACTCGGCGGAATTTTCGCTCTTTGTCCGCTGCACCGGGCCGGCCTTGCGACTTTGCTTTTTGGCATCCTCCGAATCCTTCGCCAGCTCCAACAGTTTTGCCGCCATCTCACGCCGGCCTTCGCGCAGCTCTTCTCCCTGCGCATCCTTGCTCAATTCCAGCATCGCCCGCGCGGCTTCCAGCAGATAGATCCGCGCCGAATCCCACTGCCCCGCCCGACGCGCATCCAACCCACGCTGCCGATATCGCTCGAAAGTGTCCCAGGACATTGAACTCATAAATCCTTACCCTTCTTCATCGCATCAACCAGATGCCAGAACCCGCGAACAATCGACACAACCCCCAACGCCAAGAGCACCCAGCGAAATCCCGAATCTTTTTCGACGAAGAACATCAACACAAAAAACGCGCCAAACCCCGTGAACAATGCCGCCCCGATTTTCATCTCACGACGGGTCGGTTCCCGGAACCAATCCGGATGCGCTGCGTCGGGCGGTTTGGGTTCCTGATTCTCGCTCATCAACCACATTGTAACATCCTCATAAAGTTACGCTCAAATAACCCTACGCCATTCCCAGCGGGAAATTTACAAGATTCTCCACTCCATCCTTGGTCACCCGATACTGATTTTCCAGGCGAATCCCACCACCGATCTGCGGAGAATACTGCCCGGGTTCCGCAGTGAAGATTTCTCCTTCAATCAGCACATCATCCCACATCGGATTCAAATGCGGATACTCATGCGGCTGCAATCCCACGCCGTGCCCCAGATGATGCGACAGCCCGGTCTTCATCGTCATCTTAAAATGTTCATCCACAGCCTTGAATAAATCCTGACATCGCACCCCCGGCTTGGCCATTTTTTCCACGATCTTCAACGCAGCCACGACGCTCTGCCAAGCCTTTATCTGAGCCTCCGTCGGCTTTCGATCGACGCTGAACGTTCGAGCGTTGTCGCTGAAATACGCCTGATAGGTCGGCCCAAGATCCAGGATGTAAAGCTCACCGGCTTTGGCAAGATGATCCTTACGTGCAGGCCCACCTTTGCTTCCGCATTGATAATCGTTACCGAGCAATGTCGTCATCGGTTCACCCGCCGTCTGGATCGCGACCGACTGCAATTGATTGAAAACGCTCAACTCCGCCATGCCCGGAACAATGATTTCGCGCGCCCGCTTGTACATCGCTTCGCAGCAGCGGATGGCCGTCTTCATCAGGTCAAGTTCATCCGCATCTTTCCGCCGCCGCAGTTGCCAGATCTCCGGATCAATCGACGTGCATGATCCATCAAATGCCAACGCCAATTGCGACGAAACCGCCGATGCATCCACCCCCACGCTCATCGCCCGACGATTTGAAAGCGCCTCCACGATTTTATCCGCCACCGTCATCGGTTGTTCCTGACGGAGCGTGCTCGTCCAGTTGGCTTCATAAGGCACAACCTGATCCGCCGCCGTGTTCGCAATCACCGCGTTCGGAGAAATCAATACGCCTCGCCCATCCGCAAAAAGCACAAACCCCGCCTCATGCAACCACGAAGGCAGCCAGGCCGAATAGTAATAGACATGGCTCCGAACCCCCACCACGATCGCATCGAGCTTTCGCTGTTGGATCACTTTGAGAAGCCGACTCTGTCGCTGTTTGCTGAATTCGATCGTGAGCATGCGTAAACTATAACCGTCCTGGTCAGTTTTGAAGGGTGGGTGTACCCACCATCCGGCTCACTCGGCCAATCGGTGGTTGAGTGCATCGACCCTACACTGTGCTTTCACGCACCCAGGCGCTGTGGGTGCGTGACGAGATCGGCGGGTATTATCCCCTCTCCCGGTACTCCGGGAGAGGGAGAAATCCGGTTCGCCGGAACTGTCACGCACCCAGACGCTGTTGCCTCACACTCCGAAGTTTGCGAACACTCGCGGTTTTGGTTACGACAACTTTATGGCTACCTCACCGATCGCAACCGCCGCCGACTACGCCGATGCCATGATGGCCGCCCGGCGCGCTAAAAACTGGTTGTTTCTTCTTCTGCTGCTCATCCTATTGGGACAGTTGGCGATGTTCTTTGCGCTTCGGCATTACCCGGATTTGCTGGGCTCCTCAACGCCCGCCTACACCACCGCCACAACCGAAGCGTCCGTACCCACCACCCAGCCGAGCGGCTTTCAAGTCGCCAAATTGATGGAGTATTTCGTCGCGATCACCAGTTTTGCAGGGATCGTTCTGGCCATCGTCTTAGCGGCCGTTCAGTTGTTGATCGTCACCATCATGCTCGTGGGCCGTTTGATCGGGGTTTCACGCGTCACCAGCGCCTTCATCTGGGGCCTTCTATTAATCGTGTTGCTTTTCCCATGGCAGTCTCTGTTGCTTTCCCCGGTCACGGCCGGTGTCAATGCGCAAGGGACCACCAACACCGAATTCAAACTCCCCGGCGTGCTCTACACCTGGGGCGAAATTACCCATCCCACACTTGGAGCAAGGTTCAATTCTGCCGATTTATCCGCTAATTTGGCCTACCTGCGTTGGGCCCGATTTGTCATCTGGCCCGCGATTGCGGTATTGCTGCTGCTGGTCATCCAAAGTAAAAGCAGCCGCGGGTTGCGGATGGCACTTGGCGAGGTTGAGTTTGATGTGGCTGAGGGCACGCGGTCGAATTGACCGTCCGTTTGGCTTGCCATCAATCCTCGTTGGGGTTAGGACTGACGAGTCGATTGCGAAGAACTCATGGAGAATGACGACCCACAACCGGAAGATATCCGCGCTGAAAGCCCACCGAATCGGCAATGGTTCGGTCGGCGAAAACAGATTACGTCGCGCGATATTTCCCCGTCGATAAGCGATGTCGAGGTCGAGATGCACGCCGCCGCCAGCGGCTCGCTCAAGCCCGCCGATGTAATCGATATTCCCAGCCTGCGCAGCGCGCCTCCTCCAGAAACGATTCTCGATCCAACCCTTTTCTCCGTGCGCATTCGCCGCCCGGGTCAGAATCGGGCTTATCGCACCACGCAGATCCTGGTTGCGATTGCATTTGTGGGAGCCTCTTTCGGAATCGTCAATTCGATTGTGGGACATCGACTTCGAGCGTTGGTCTCCGCGGGGTTGGCCTGCGTGATTTGCGCCATCGCTGTCAAAGTCGTACAAAGATCACGCCTCGCGTATCGATTGCGCGGATACGTCGCCGCCGTCGGAATTTTTGCGGCGCTCGCCGTGGCGGTCGGCCTGATGCCATCAATGTTCCATGTCGATGCAACCAATCGCAGTCCGGACAAGAAACCTGCCGCCACCAACCCCGAGTAAATCAGGACCGCATGACCGCTCTCGATCCTCAGGCTCAGTCGTACGAGCAGTTGCCTTACGAGAGCAACCCGTTCTTTGAAAGTCACCCGCGGCGACTGCAAACCATCGCTTACCTTGCCGGTCTGAACCCTCCCGCACTAGAGAATTGCCGCGTGCTTGAACTGGGATGCGCCGGGGGTGGGAACCTTATCCCCGCTGCGGAATCACTGCCCCGCGCAACCTTCACCGGCATCGATTTGGCTCCGAATCAAATCGCCGACGGCAACAAAATCGTTCATGTCATCGGGCTGAAAAACATCCAACTTCATGCGATGAGCCTCACCGATCTCCCCGCCGATTTTGGCCAGTTTGATTACATCATCGCGCATGGACTTTACTCCTGGGTTCCCCCCCATGTGCAACGGCGAATTCTGGAAATCTGCAAAGCCCATCTCTCACAGTACGGCGTGGCATACATCAGCTACAACACCTACCCCGGTTGGCGATTGCGCGAAGTCATGCGCGAACTTCTGCTTTACGGCCAGGCGGATCTACCGTCGAACACACCCCTGCGCAAGCGACTTTCTCGCAGCCGCGACTTCGCCGAGATGATGCTAGATACCGCCGGCGATGACGACACGGCTTATCACCGCGTGCTCAATAATGAGATCGAGATCGTTCTCAAATCGCCCGACTCCTACATCGCGCACGAGCATTTAGAGCAATCGCACGCGCCGCTCTATTTCCGTGACTTTACGGCCCGTGCGTCTGAGAAGGGATTGAGTTACCTCTGCGATGCACGACCCGGCAAAACCGTCCATACGATCGAATCACGATTGCAGGACCATCAGCCCGGGCTCGATAGCGACCCGATTCATTTTCAGCAATGTGTGGATTTCGCGGTCGGCCGCCAGTTCCGTCGCACCCTGCTCGTTCACGCCGGGCAGACCCACGCATCGCAACTTGATTCGACCCGTTTAACGCATTGCCATTTCACAGCGGCGGTATTTCCAGCGTCGCAGAATGAATTGGATCGAGTTGGAGAAATCGAATTCCAGGCGCACGGCGGTGGGACATTCAAAACCGGTAACGTGATATTGAAGTCGGCAATAAACGCCATCGCCGCAGTTTTCCCTGCTGCGACTCCGTTCGACCGCGTGTGGGAGCAAGCCTGCCGAGAGTTGAAGCGTCCCACTCACGACTCGATCGCGCGGCTTCAACTTGCACAAAATCTCGGGGCCATGTTCAGGGCGGACTTGCTTGAAACCCATCTGACTCCGCCAATGTTCGTGAACCGAGTCAGCCCAAAGCCGATGGCCACCTCCCTGGCCCGCTGGCAGGCCGCCCACGGCCACGTGGTACACAATCGCCGTCACCGAAGCGTTCGATCGCTGAATGATTTTGAACGCTCCATCCTCGCCTTGCTCGATGGAACTCGCGACCGCCCTACATTGGAAAATACGACGGGTGCAACTGAGTACGCGGTTCGAGAGTGCTTACAAAAACTCGCGATAAATGCGGTGTTAATCGGTTAATCAGCACACGCATAACGAAAAACGCCAGCGGCCGGTCTATTGACCGGCCGCTGGCGTTTTTCTATTTGGCAGGAACGCTTTACTCTTTCACTTCATATTCCGCGTCGATCACATCCTCGTCCTTCTTCTTCTCTTCGGTGTGGCTCGCCCGGTCGCTCGGCGGTGGCGTTCCACCCGCTCCGGCGGCTTCAGCAGTCGCCCCAGCGCCCTTGTACATCTCCTCGGCCAACTTATGGGAAATGTTGTTCAGGTTCTCGATCGACTTCTTGATCCGATCGCCGTCATCGCTGTTCTTGGCTTCCTTGAGATTGTTCAGCGCCACTTCAACCTGCCCGCGAACATCCGCAGCAACCTTGTCGCCGTATTCGCGGAGGGCCTTCTCGGTTTGATAAACCAGGTTATCCGCCTGGTTCTTGAGATCGATCGTCTCGCGGCGTTTTTTGTCCTCCGCGGCATGTGTCTCGGCATCACGCTTCATCTTCTCGATCTCGTCCTTGTTCAGGCCCGTGCTGCCCTGGATCGTGACTTTGTTTTCTTTACCGGTGCCCTTGTCCTTGGCATGAACGTTCAGGATGCCGTTGGCATCGACGTTGAACGTGACTTCGATCTGCGGGACACCGCGCGGGGCAGGAGGAATGTCGCTCAAATCAAAACGACCGAGCAGGCGGTTGTCTTTTGCAAACTCGCGCTCACCCTGCAGCACATTGATCGTGACAGACCCCTGATTGTCGCTGGCCGTGGAGAAGGTCTCGGACTTGCTGTGAGGGATAGTCGTGTTGCGGGGAACAAGCACGGTCATCACCCCGCCCAGTGTTTCGACGCCGAGGCTCAAAGGGGTCGCATCCAAAACCAGTAGGCCGTCCATGCCGCCCGTGGCGATGATGGCCTGAATCGCCGCGCCAGCCGCAACCACTTCGTCGGGGTTTACAGTCTGATTGGGTTCTTTTCCCTTAAACAATTCCTTGACAAGCTTCTTCACCATCGGAACGCGAGTGGAACCGCCGACGAGGATCACTTCCTCAATCTGCTCGGGAGTCAGCTTCGCATCTTTGAGCGCATTCAACACGGGCCCGCGGCATTTCTCGACCAAGGCGTTGATCATCTGCTCGAACTTCGAGCGAGTGATGGTTTCCTGCATGTGCTTTGGACCATCCTGTGTGGCGGTGATGAAAGGCAGATTAACGGTTGTCTCCATCGCGCCCGACAACTCGATCTTGGCTTTTTCGGCGGCCTCTTTCAGGCGCTGGAGGGCCATGGCATCCTTGCGGAGGTCGATGCCTTCCTGCTTTCGGAACTGCTCGGCGAGATAATTGATCAGCTCTTCGTCAAAGTCATCGCCACCCAGATGCGTGTCGCCGTTGATGCTGAGCACTTCAAAGACGCCGTCGCCGACGTCAAGCACCGACACGTCAAACGTGCCACCGCCCAGGTCAAACACGAACAGCTTTTCATTTTTATTTTTACCAAACCCGTAAGCGAGCGCCGCAGCCGTCGGTTCCGGCAGCACGCGAAGCACTTTCAATCCGGCAATTTCACCGGCATCCTTCGTCGCTTTACGCTGGGCGTCATTGAAATAGGCAGGCACGGTGATAACGGCCTGATCCACCTTTTCACCGAGATAGGTTTCGGCGGTCTTCTTGAGATCCTGAAGAATCATCGCCGAGACTTCTTCGGGCGTGTAGGTCTTGCCGCGAACCTCGATCTTTACCATCTCTTCAGCGCCGCCGGTAATCTTGTATGGCACCATCTTCTCTTCCTGAGCCACTTCACTGTGACGACGGCCCATGAAGCGCTTGATCGAGAAAATAGTGTTCTTGCTGTTGGTCACCTGCTGGTGCTTGGCGGTTTGACCGACCAGAATCTCACCCTTTTCCGTGAAGGCCACCACCGAGGGAGTCAGTCGGCTACCCTGAGTGTTGATGAGAACCTTGGGCTGATCACCCTCCATCACCGCAACGACACTGTTCGTCGTACCCAAGTCGATACCAATAATTTTGCCCATGGAAAGACTCCTTCAAATGTCGGCCAAGCAATCTGTTCGACGATCGCCCTGTGTCCACAAGACCACGCGACCGATTTCATTCAACTCAACCACCGCGAACCACTTCGATCACGGTGGATCAATCTCTCATGGCAAACGTTGTGCCATGTGGGGTTTCAGAATTCGTCGGTCCAAGAGGCTATAAAAT
>JBBRMF010000016.1:0-38543 GCA_038230975.1 Tepidisphaerales bacterium | reverse complement strand
ATCCGCACAACTGGCCAAAAACTCCGCGTCTTCACTCACCAAGCCCTCACGGCGATGCGCACACCCGGTGGCGATCGGTTTACACACCGCCACCTGTGCTCCTCGTCGCGCAAACCATTGGGCAATAGCACCGGCGATGACGGTTTTGCCAACGCCGGTATCCGTACCAGTGATAAATAAGCCGGGAATGGGGACGGGGTTGATCATATCCATGATTCCAAATCAGAAATTTCCGCGATCACCGCGTCGATGAGTTGCCTGAAGCAAGGTTGATCCATCGCCAGCGGAGGCATGATGACGATCACGTCACCGAGCGAACGCAGAATCACGCCGCGCTTGCGAAGGCGAGCACAGAACTCCGCGCCAACCCTTCGGCGTGGATCAAACCGCGCACGCGTCTTTGGCTCTTGCACGAGTTCAATTCCGATCATCGTTCCCTTTTGCCGCACATCTCCTACATAAGTCCTCTGATAAAGCTCGGCACGCATCGCCAATGTATTGAACGCATCGGCGTTTGAGCAGACATTCTGCAATACATCATTCTGATCGAACAAATCCAGCGACGCCAACGCCGCCGCGCACGCCAGCGGGTTGCCGGTGTACGTGTGACCGTGAAAAAATGTTTTGCCTTCCCACGGATCACCGAGAAATGCATCAAAGATTTTTTGCGTGGTGAACGTTGCCGCCAGGGGAAGGTAGCCGCCGGTGATTCCCTTGGCCACGCACATCAGATCCGGTTCGACCCCTTCGTGTTCACAGGCGAACATTTTTCCGGTCCGCCCGAACCCCACAGCCACCTCGTCACAGATCAGCAGGACATTATATTGAGTGGCAAGCCTTCGGACCTCGCGCAGAAATCCCTCCGGATGCACGATCATTCCCGCCGCCCCTTGCACGATCGGTTCAATGCAAATCGCCGCGATCGTCGCGCCTTGATCGCGCAGAATCTTTTCGAGCGCCGCCAGGCATTCACGTTTCACGCGTTCCGGATCGTTCGGAAATTCGCTGCGATACACAAACGGAGTCGGCGCGAAATACGCTTTGAAAAGCAGCGGAAAATACGGTTTATGAAATGCATCCGTCCGGCCAATCGACATCGCACCGAAAGTATCTCCATGATACGCCTCGGTGAACCCGACAAACGCCGTCTTCTCAGGCTGACCGAGGTTGTACCAATACTGTGCCGCCAGTTTGAACGCGATTTCCGTGGCGGTCGCGCCGGCATCGCTGTAAAAGATCTTCTTCAGCGACTGCGGTACAAGCCTCATCAATCGATCCGCCAGCAAGATCGCCGGTTCGCTCGTTAATCCCAACATCGTAGTGTGGGCCACCTTACCGAGCTGATCCTTCATCGCGTTATCGATCGCGGGCACGCGATGCCCGTGTACGTTGCACCAGAGACTGCTGACACCGTCAATGTATCGATTACCGTCGCTGTCGATCAGATGCATGCCGTCCGCTGCCGAAATCACCAGCGGATCGCCCGCAAGCCATAGCTTCATCGGCGTAAATGGATGCCAGAGATGCTGGCGATCCAGATGGCGAAGTTCTTCGGTGTTCATCGGCAAACCGTTATTGTAACGTTCCAAGGTTGAACGACATCAACCTCGGCAGCGTATGAGACAGCGATCAGAAAACTCCGAAAGATAGATGCGGCGCACCGGATGGTCAAACCCGCGATATACGATAGAATGAGACATACATGAACAAGTTGCAGGAACTCACCCCGATGGAGCAGATGATTCGCCAGCAGATCATCGAGCGAGGGATTTCAGACACACGCGTGATTGAGGCGATCCGCAATACACCGCGCGAGCTTTTCTTCCCCCGCGAAGATCGCTCCAAAGCCTACAGCGATCGACCATCGCCCATTGGCCACGGTCAGATGATCAGTCAGCCGTACATGGTTGCCCTCATGACCGCGCGGCTTGACGTGCAACCCACGCATCGCGTGCTCGAAATCGGCACGGGCAGCGGGTACCAAACCGCAATCCTGTCCAAGTTGGCTAGCGAGGTGTACTCCATCGAGCGCCTCAAACCCTTGCTCGATTCAGCCTGGGAAAGGTTAATGGATCTGGCCCAGCGCAACGTCCACTTTCGCCATTCGGATGGCACACTGGGCTGGAAAGAAGCCGCTCCCTTCGATCGAATTTTAATCACCGCCGGAGCGCCTGCATTGCCCGACTCATTGCTGCTGGAACAACTTAAAGACGGTGGAATTGCCGTGCTGCCTGTCGGTGAACAGGATAAGCAAATGCTTATCAAAGTCACCCGCCATGGTGATGTACTGGAAACCACCGATCTGTGCGCCTGCCGTTTTGTGAAATTGATCGGGCAATATGGTTGGGACGACAAGTAAGAACAAAATAGGAGACTGCGATTCTCTAAAAAAACCAATTGCTTTTCTCCCTCTTCCGGTACTCCGGGGGAGGGCCGGGGTGGAGGCTTCTTATGGCAGGGACCGGCCCCCACGCTAACCCTCCCCCGGAGTACCAGGAGAGGGGACAAGAGAACAGGTTCGTAATTCACGTTTGCCCAGCGGCGCTGCTGCGGGACACACATCCGACCGAATTGAATCCCCGATGGCGACCCCCGATTCCATTCAGTCCGCAGCCATCGATCCTCAATCCCCCATCGAGAATTTAAACGGTATCGGTCCGACCCGAGCCAAACATTTTCACGCGGTCGGAATTAGAACCCTCGCTGACCTGCTCGAATATTTCCCACGCACCTACCAGTACGAGTCGGCCGAAAAAACCATCGCTGAATTGGTGACGGAACAAATCCAAACCACACGCGGCGAAGTGGTCGCCGTCGATTACATCGGGGCCCGCCCGCGCGCCCGGTTTGAAGCCACGCTCGATGACGGCACGGACAAGCTCGCGCTCGTCTTTTTCAACGCCAGTTACCTCCGCAACAAAATCAATCCCGGCATGATTCTCCGCGTGCAGGGCATGGTGAAGATATTCCGCAATCTGCCGCAGATGGCCAACCCCAAATGGCACCTGATCGACGCCGAATCTGAACGAATCGACCAATCCACGTTCCGCCCGATTTATCCCGCCACCGCCAAGCTGACCAGCGATGTGATTCAACGGGTGGTCGAAGAAAATTTACCCGCCGCCCTTCCTGCAATTCAGGAATGGTTTTCCCAGGCACTACTCGACAAGCATAAATTGTTACCCCGCCGTGAGGCCTATCGCGCCATTCATCTGCCGTCGAATGAACGAGAGGCCCAGCAGGCACGTCGTCGGATTGTCTACGATGAACTCATGCTGATGCAGCTTGGTCTGGGCGTCAGCAAACGGCTGCGCGATGGACGACTCACCGCGCCGGTTTTGCGGGCCGACAAACTGCTCGATGAACGCATCCGTAAGCGATTCCCATTCCCGCTTACGGAGGCCCAGCAAGGTTCGATCTGGGAAATCCTGAAAGACCTGCGATCGCCCCACCCGATGAACCGGTTGTTGCAAGGCGATGTGGGCAGTGGGAAAACCGTCGTGGCGCTCTACGCGATGCTCGTCGCTGTTGCGAACAAGATGCAAGGGGCGCTGCTTGCGCCGACGGAAGTGCTGGCTGAGCAACATTTCCTGACCCTCTCCAACTTTCTGAAAGACAGTGGCGTGAAGATTGGCCTCTTCACAAGTCGCACCAAACGCGAAGCGCGCGGGGCAGGACTTGTAGATCTGGCCAATGGAAAAATCCACATCGCCATCGGCACACAGGCCCTGCTGCAGAAAGATATCGAGTTTGCCAACCTCGGCCTGGTTGTTGTCGATGAACAACACAAACTTGGCGTGATGCAACGCGCGACCCTGAAGAGCAAAGGATTCTCGCCGCACTATCTGGTGATGACCGCTACGCCAATTCCTCGAACGCTCGCGCTTTCTTATTTCGCGGATTTTGATTTGAGTACGATCGACCACCTTCCCCCCGGCCGTCAACCCATCCGCACCAAATGGCTGCGAACGAATCAGGCGATCCAGGCCTACGATTACATCCGAGATCAAGTCGGTCGTGGCCGGCAGGCTTACATCGTGCTTCCCCAGATCGATGACGATGGCATCTCCGAAAACAAATCAGTGAAGACGGAATTCGACCGCCTTTCCAAAGGCCCGTTGAGCGGCCTTCGACTAGCGGCCTTGCATGGTCAGATGTCCACCGATGAAAAACAAGCCGCGATGCTCGCCTTTCGCGATCGTCAAACCGATGTGCTGATCGCCACAACGGTGATCGAAGTCGGCATCGACGTCCCCAACGCCAGCGTCATCCTGATCGACAACGCCGACCGTTTCGGCCTATCCCAACTGCATCAACTGCGCGGCCGTGTCGGCAGAGGCAAAGACCTGTCCAGTTGCCTTCTCATCTCCGACCCCCCCACCGAACTCGCCGAGCAACGCCTCAAGGCAATGACGCAAACCACCAACGGTTTCGAGATCGCCGAAATGGATCTGCAACTCCGCGGCCCCGGTGAATTCTTCGGCACACGCCAACATGGTCTGCCCGAATTTAAAATGGCCGATGTCACTCAGGAATTAGAGATGCTGCATCAGGCGAGAGAAGATGCGTTGGCGATTTTGGCTGCGGATCCAAAGTTGACGGCCGCAGAACATCGCGAATTGCGCAAGGCATTGAGCGAGCAGTTCGGGGAGACGTTGGCGTTGGCGCAGGTGGGTTGAGTGCGGAGTGATTTGATTTCAGGCAGCATAGAGCTTCACACGATGTTTAAGGGCCTCTGCCATGAAGTAGGGATTCCGAGCGGCAGACACATCCACCAAGTCAATCTTGCGGCCAAAAAGATCTTCCATCGCAGCAAGCAAACCCAAAAATCGATCCGCAGCATTTAGCTTTCCCTCTTTGCGAAAAAGCACAAGGAAATCGAGATCGCTCGACTTTGGGTCGAAATCACCACGAGCAGCCGAATCGAACAGTTCAAGCCGTTCGACTTCGTGTTGCGAGCATAGTTCTCGCAACACCATGTGCTGCGCGTTGGAAATACCTTGCAATTCCATATGCCTATCGTAGGAGATGGCGCGAAGATTTTGGAACAAATTGAAGACCTACGCCGCCTGCGTTACATCGATCGACGCAATCTGATTCATTCGCAAAATAGACCAGTCATCTGACTTCGGTGCATAGACCGTAATCTGCGAAGCTTCAATCGCGACAAGCTGGGAATGCTTGACTTGATATTCTTTACCGCTCGTGAGAACGATTCGGAAAGGAACAAACGGATACCGCCTAAGAAGTTCCTCAAGAGATTTCATCATCTGTGGTTGCTCCATGTGGGTCTCCGTCCAGAGCGATAGTTTATCACAGCTCCTCAAAGAAATCATTCCCCTTATCATCCACCACGATAAACGCCGGGAAATCCACGACTTCGATCTTCCGCACCGCTTCCATTCCCATCTCTTCAAACGCCACGAGCTCCACTTTTTTAATGTTGGATTGCGCCAATATCGCCGCCGGGCCGCCGATGCTGCCGAGGTAGAAACCGCCGTGTTTTTTGCAGGCGTCGGTGACGGCTTTCGAGCGGTCGCCCTTCGCGATCATGATCATGCTACCGCCGTGGCTTTGGAAGAGATCGACGAAGCTGTCCATGCGGCCGGCGGTGGTCGGGCCGAAGCTCCCGCTGGCCATTCCTGCGGGGGTTTTGGCGGGGCCGGCGTAGTAGATGGGATAGTCTTTGAAGAACTCCGGCATCGGTTCGCCGCGATCGAGCATTTGTTTGATTCGGGCATGCGCGGCATCTCGGGCGACGATCAACGTACCCGTCAAACTCAGACGTGTCTTCACGGGGAACTGGCTGAGCACATGCCGTACTTTCTCCATTCCCATATTCAGATTGATTTGCACCGGGGGTGCAAGTTCCGGTGCATCCTTCGGCAGGTATTGCGAAGGATTAAATTCCAACTGCTCCAGATAGACGCCATCGCGCGTGATCTTCGCCTTGATGTTGCGGTCGGCCGAGCAGCTCACTCCCATGCCAATCGGGCAACTGGCGGCATGGCGACTCATGCGGATCACTCGCACATCATGGGCAAAATATTTGCCGCCAAACTGCGCGCCGATCCGACTCTCCTGTGCGATCTTTAGAATTCTCCGTTCCCATTCCAAATCTCTAAATGCCCGCCCGCCGGCAGAACCCGTCGTCGGAAGCTGATCCAGATATCCGCAACTGGCCAGCTTGACGATCTTCATCGTCGACTCCGCGCTCGTGCCCCCCACCACCACCGCCAAATGGTACGGAGGACATGCACTTGTGCCGATGTCCTTCAATTTACTCCGCACAAACGCCTCGAAATCTTTCTCATTTAGAACGGCGGGTGTCGACTGATACAGATACGCTTTGTTTGCTGAACCTCCGCCTTTGGCCACGAACAGAAATTTGTATTCATCGCCCGTGTCGGCCAGCAGATCAATCTGCGCCGGCAGGTTGGTGGCGGTATTTTTCTCTTTGAACATTTCCAGCGGCGCCACCTGCGAATACCGTAAGCATCGCTCCTGAAATGTTTCGTAGATTCCCTCCGAAAGCGCGGCGGCATCGTCTCCGTCCGTGAGTACGTACTGGCCTTTCTTACCCATGACGATGGCGGTGCCGGTGTCCTGGCAACCCGGTAATTTTCCACCGGCCGCCACCACTGCATTTTGCAGATGGGTGTAAAGCACAAAGCGATCGTTGTCGCTCGCCTCCGGGTCTTTCAACTCCGCCGCCAACTGTTTCAGATGGCCCGGACGGAGATAGAACGAAAGATCAATGAAGGCCTGCTTCGCCAATAATTTGAGCGCTTCCAGATCGACCTTCAGCACCGTACGGCCACCCACATCAATCATGCTGACATGCTCTTTCGTGAGCAGGCGATAAGGGGTTTCATCGGTGCCGAAGTCGAATGGAGGTTCGTATGTAAAGTTTGGCATGGCTGATTAAAACACAATTGATTTTCCGGTTCCCTCCCCCCGGTACTCCGGGGGGAGGGGACAAAACTCTATCGTCGATTCAGGCGCCGGACCAAATACGGAACGTAGGCAAAAACGACGCCCACACCAAGGCCCACAACATGCGCCGAATTGGCAACCGGCCCGAGAAATCCTGTCATACACGCCACGAGCCATACGAGCATAAATACAACGGTTTCCTGACGTATGCCGATGCCGCTCATCGGGTCGGTACGGCCTTTGATCCACACATAGCCAAGCAACCCGTACACAACGCCGGACATACCCCCGAAATTCGGGCCGGCCCAATAGTATTGTCCGAGGTTCGATGCGATGGCGATGACGATGACCAACACGCCCATGAACAGTGTCCCCCGGCGCGTCTCGAAGATAAAACCCAGATCGCGCAACCAGAACATATTGAACACGAGATGCATAATTCCGAAATGCAGAAAGATTGGTGTGATCAGTCGCCATATTTCACCGTGCTTGATCGAGTCCAATCCGTTCGTCGCATATTGGTTGTCGATGACCACGATCGGGGCAATCTGAAGCGTGTTGACCAAGGCCGGTCGTTCGATGTGCGGCCGCTGTTCCCAGACATGCGTCAACATGCCGACGACGACGCTGATGGCAATCAGTGCGAGGGTCAGCGGTGCCGCCCACTGCTGCAACTGCATGGATTTGGTCCGCACGTCGATGAAATTCTCGCGACGCCGTTGCGCGTCTTTCAGCTTTGTCGTCAGCAGAGCATCTGCAGTACGAACCGCTTCGATATACCGTGGGTCGCCCGGAGAGGTCTGAAAATGTTGAAGCTCTTCGCGAGCCTTGTCGAGGTCATCGTCATCGGCGATCCAGATTGCCCAGGCATCGGCGGAAGGCTCGATCGTATTGTCGATGAAAACCGTATGCAGGTAGGCCCCGAACCGGTTCGCATCCTGCTCGTTCTGTATGGTCCCGATCTGTCTCATGAAGAACCTTTTCCGAATGACACTCAGGACGTCGTCGATGCATCAACCACGCCCGGTATCGTCGTTGAAATCTTAAGCGCGCGGATCGCCAGAAACATGGGGATCTCTTTCCGGGCGGTATTTTCAGCGGCGGCGCGGGGGCCGCTGGTGCTGGTCTTATGGCTCGGCCATTCTTCGATCGCATCGATCAGCAGCCCGGACAGCCGCAACGATTTTACATACGATTCGATCGGCTTGTGAAACGTCCACGTATACAGCCCCGGCGCTTTTCCCGGATGTGCCACGATGGGTGTTTTCCGTGGCATTAAATATCGATCGACCCGGCGATACTGCACTCTCTTTTTTTCGTCCCAGCCCCAACTTGCCTCTTTGGGCCCGCGAAAAGCAGGGTGCATCATCACGATGACAAACCGTCCGCCCGACTTCAGCAATCGCGCGACGCCTTTAAACACCGGCTGAAGCGGATCGATATTCTGCACGGCCAGCACACAGGCGGAGGCGGAAAAATGGTCGGGTGGTAGAAAATTCAATTCACGCGCATCGGCAACATCGTATCGAATCTCAGCCGGCCCGCGCTCGCGCGCGGCTTCGATCAATTCCCGTGCGGCATCGAGGCCGGTTGCTTCCACGCCTCGCTCGTGCAGAAGTCGGCAGAGCACACCCTGGCCGCACGCAATATCAATCGCCTTCTCACCCTTCTGCGCCGCCAGCAAACGCAGCACGCCGGGCAGCACAACTTCACGGTGATATTCGCTCCCGGAATCACCGACCAGTTCATCGTACCATTCGGCAACGCCGCCCCAATCGGTGCGCGGGCCGGGCTTCGATTTTTGTGGCTTATACGGTTTCATTTCGCCGGCCCCATCGCCTTCTTCAAATCATCCGGGATCGGTGTTTCAAACGTCAATCGCTTTTGACTGCGCGGATGCGTCAGCGAAAGTGAGATCGATGCGAGCATCAACCGCCCTTTTACTTTTGGGTCTGGTCCGTAGACAGGATCGTTCACGATCGGTGTGCCGCGCTCGCTCAGGTGAACGCGAATCTGATGTTTGCGCCCCGTGTGTAACACCACCCGCAACATCGCACGCATCGGCATCTGCTGGAGAACCAGATACTCGGTCAGAGCCATCTGCCCTTTGCCTTCCATCTTGGTGGATCGCACGGAACCATCGGGCAATTCAACCAGCGATGACCGCATACGGCCCTGCTGCTCGGCAGGTTTCCCCTCGACGATCGCAACATACACCCGATCCACCCGACGCTCAAAAAGTTGGCGCTTCAGTACATCGTACGCCTCGGTATTTTTGGAGAAAACCAGCAGGCCGGAAGCATCGCGATCGAGTCGATGAATCAGACCGACACGCGAGCGCGGGCTAGTCATCGCGATGTAATCTCTGACGATAGCCAACAGCGTTTCTCGCTTTTCGCGGGGCACCGTGCTGGTCAGTAATCCGGGAGGCTTATTCACGACAAGAATGTCTTCATCCTCAAACACAATATCGAGATCGGGCTTGGCCGGCGCCTCTACTTTTCTCGCGGCTTCATCGACCTGAACCTTGTCGGAATCAGCCAACTCTTGTTTCAGCTTTTGGGCGACCTGCCCATTGACGCGAACGCGGCCCTCTTCGACCATTCGTTTAAGGGTTTGCCGTTTGGCGGTCGGGTAGCGTTTAACGAGCGAATCCAAAAGCAACATCGTCATGGCACGGTAAGCAACACGCCCGAAAAAGCAATCGAAGCCGACTTGAACCGCGCGGAGTGGGAAGGAAATGCAACAGAATGCAACGGAATGCAACAGTTTTTCGTCGTGTTATTGAGCCCCAAAAAAGCGGTTGTTTTGCGCTGGTTGGGGAAATGTCCCAGTTGTGTTGAGAGCAAACGAGGCGATCGGCGCATTTTAGAGTTTATCGAGCATTGGCGAGTGAATTGACGCGTATAATCTGCGTCGCCAACATAATCGGTCAAGCGTGATTTTCATCGCAACATGAATGGTTTCAGAAGGTCAATCGTCGCACTGGTTCTCCTCTCTGAAATTGGATCGATCGACGTCGTTTGGTTCTGGATTCGAAGCTACTTAGTTGGGACATTCTCCAGCAACACTCCTTAAGAGAGATACACATGATAAAGTTCAATCTCGCGTAATCGAGAGCCCTCATTTATTAGATACCGAGACTACCGGAGGCATAGTAGGCGTCAATGCCTTTGACCAGATCATATTGAGGTTCGTAGCCGATTTTGGCGCGGGCTTCGGTGAGGTCGGTTTGGGTCCAGTCCTGGGTGAAGCTGTAGGGATTTTCGAAGTAGTCGGGTTGGAGATCGGTTTTGAGGACGCGATTGAGTTCGGTGATGACTTCGTTGAAGGACCAGGCGTTGCCAGCGCCGCCGTTGAAGATGCCGCTGACTTGGCTGGTCATGGCCCGGAAATTGGCCTGGATGACATCGGCGATGTAGACGAAGTCGCGGCGCTGCTGGCCCTGGAAGAAAATGCGGGGGCGTTTGCCGGCGCGCATTTGGATGGCGAGCTGGTGGATCATGCTGGCGAACTTGGCTTTGTGGGCTTCACCGGGGCCGTAGACGTTGGAGTAGCGGAGGCCGACGATGGGATGGCTCAGCCGCGCGCGGTAGAGGTCGGCGAGCCTTTCCATCGCTAGTTTGGAATAGGCGTAAACGTTGAGGGGTTGCGGCGGTTGGGACTCTTTCATCGGCACGGCACCTTGGCCGTAGATAGAACAACTGCTGGCCCAGACGACACGGCTTTTCCACTGGACGGCCAGATTGAGCAACCCGCGGAACGCCTCGACATTGTTCTGCATCATCTTCTGTTGATTCATCACGGTGGTTTCGGTGATGGACGCTTCGTGGAAGATGACATCGAAGGGGCCGAGTTTGGCGAGAGGGGCAAATTCACCGAGGGAATCAAGCGTGACGACGTCGCCGGTGAAGGTGATGAGATTGTGCCAGTGGGCTGAGGAGAAATCGTCGGCGACGACGGTGTCGTGCCCTTCGGCGACAAGTTGTTTGGCAAGGTTCGATCCGATGAAGCCGGCTCCGCCGGTGACTAACACGCGCACGCAACACCTCTCAATGCAATCATTTCCGTTTTTGGCCTCTCACGCGGATGCCGAAGTTGCCAGTATAGAGATGAAAGTCGAGGTTCATAGGCGTGGCGAATGGGTTTCCAGACGGCGGGGTAACGATTGCAAAAACGTCGGGATTGACCGCGACATCCATGTCAGTCTGACGCGGTTATTAGGGGACATTCAAAATCGCCTGAATTGGCCTCAACCGGCAAATTCATCAAATTCAGCCGTTTAGCAGAGTCTTGACGCGAGGGTTCAAGAATATCGGTCTTTGGCACGATGATTGCGAGAAGGTGTCGACATATGCTGGACGCTCATTGCGTCTCAATGAGTACAAGTTCCAGTATTGTGTCGCGGATTTGATTCTGCTTTTCGAAGGGTCCGCTTTAGAGGACGGAATGTTTTCCCGTTTGGAACGATTCCGTCCGCTACAAGGAGTGTTATAAAACGTCCATTCTTCCCTAGAAGTGGTTAGTTCTTTCTCCCACAGCCCGAAGAACTTTCCACTTGCTCCCTTCAAAGCCGACGTTGCCCGCGTCGGCTTTTTTTTCTGCGCTGATGGAACGAGATTCAGCGACTTGGGTGCGTGATCAGCCGTCGGAGAAATGTGAGGGCTTTGAACGCGCCGACCAGCACGGTAAATGTGGAAACGGCCCCGCGGTCGCGGCAGGTAAAAGCCACATGGCCGATGGCGATAGCCAACGCGAGACAGGCCAGGAGTAAAGGGAGTTAAATCCGCATGGGTGAGTTGGGGTACTCATCGACATGGGTTCGCGGAATTCTGTAGATTAACGGGGTTGAGAGACGAGTCCGATAGTAAAGCCTCCGATGGAAGAATTAATCGAACGTAGGGAAAGGGGACAGAGGGTCATCCGAGCGAATCTGAGTTTCGAGTTGGGCACCCTGATATCTACCTTGGTTGTCCAAATTATCGTTCTGCCAACCTTTGTCGATCTGATAACGTTTGGGAACGAATTTCCAAATTCGCAGCTTGTGGTTGAGTCTATTTTTGGGCGCTCCATCTGTACCGGTGGATTCAAACCAATTAAATGCCTTCGATCCTCTCTGTCCTGCGTTGAGCTGCCTCAGGCAATCGTAGATATAGGTTGCCATGCCGAAGCGGCATTTTTGCTTTTCAGTCATTCCACGTTGGCCAACTTCTCGTCGCAGGTGCATCTTGTTTCCGTGAGAGCCGGCGGCACCCATTAGCAGATCGCAAAGTTGTAACCTTAAAAATTTTTTACTATCGACGAACCTGACCCTTGTTATCAACTGCGGAACGCCCAGAACAGTTCCGAGATTCTGTGCGAACGATGACAGGCTTTCGGTGTGTTTTTGGCTTGAATGATTATCGATGCGAATTGTAATCGTGTACTCGTCAAATAGATTTTCCATTGCAAGATACCTGAGCCCGAAACCGTGCTTTAGGAATTGGTAACAAATGCGAAATTGAGTATCCAGTGCCGTTGGCGTGGAGGTGTCTTCGGGGTTTGGAACGCGTACATAGGACCGATCCAGAAAAACCTGCCGATATGTTAAATCGTTCTCGGCAATTTCCTGAAAGAAAACATCTGACAACCGCCTATAGGTGTCAATGTTTCGAGTGGTCACTGCGCTCCACTTAATTTCCCCGCGTAACCCATTGATGGATGCGACCGAACGAACGAAGTTTTGTTTCAAGGCGATCGCAAACTGATTCAGGTCCGAAAATGCCTCCATGAAAACACCAATATCGATTGAGAGGCGGTGAGGTATGCGTCCACGCTTCGTCTGTGGCAATTTCATACTTGGCAGTGGACATAAAAAAACCCTGACTCCCTATAACGCCGCGCGCCCTAAGGCGTGAAGCTCGGGGGCCAGAGTTTTAAGGATCATCGGATATATCCGACAAAAAGTCAACGAATTTGCACTAATTCACATACGCCAATTCATTCGTGAAGAGCAGGGCTTGGGTAAACAGTTCCCAGGGCAACATGGGTTTGCGGTCGACGAGTTCGCCCTGGTTTTGGACGGCGCGGCGGCTGTCGGCGTTCTTGCCGGCACCGGCTAGCTTGGGAAATTTGCGAGCGAGGCGATTGGGGCCTTTTTTCAGGTCGTCCGCGGCGATCGCGACCTTGGCGGTGCCGTTGTCTTTTTCTTCCGAGACGAAGTCCATGGCGAATTGCACTTCTTCGGCGCGGGGATTTCTTTGAAAGAGTACTTCGTAGATGGCGTGGACGCGCGCGGCATCATCGGTGGCAGCCATGAACTCGGGGCGACTGGCTATTTTGCGGGCGACATCAATGCTCATGGGGCTGTTCATGAAGAACAGGGCTTGTTGCGGGACGATGGTGGAAGTGCGACGACTGTTGGTCATGTCCGGGTCGCTGAAGTCGAACTGCTGCATGAGCTCGGGGACGCTGCCGCGATCGATGTAGCCATAGACGGAGCGACGGTTGCTGTAGGGTTCATCGGTGAGGTTCACGGGTTTGCCGCCAACGGTGAGATCGGCCTTGCCGGTGAATTGGACCATCGTGTCGCGGATGGCTTCGAAGTCGAGTCGGCGGAGATTGGCGCGCCATAATAGACGATTGGCGGGATCTTTTTCGGCATACGCGGCGACGGTCTCGCCACTTTGCTGATAGGTGCTGGAGAGCATGATCATGCGGTGGATATTTTTCAGCGACCAGCCTTCCTGCATGAATCGGGAGGCCAGATAGTCGAGCAATTCCGGATGGCTGGGGGGTTCGGATTGGACGCCAAGATCATCGGGTGTGCGGACGAAGGCTTCACCGAAATGGTGCATCCAGACGCGGTTGATCATAGCGCGGGCGGTGAGTGGATTTTCTTTGCTGGCGATGGCGCGGGCGAGTTCGATTCGGCCACTGCCCATGGTGAAAGGATGGCGACTTGGGCCGGAGAGAATCTCCAGGAACTGTCGGGGTACGACCGGGCTGCGGTTCTGGGCTTCGCCGCGAATGAAGATCGGGGAGTTGTGTGGATTCGGCGAATCGGTCACGAGCATGGGGGTAGCCGGGGCACCGGGGTGGGTCAGGTCCAGCTCGTTGAGCTCCGAGAAAGCGAACCTGCGATACGCGCCGCCGTTTTGCTGCGGGATTTCCTGGATGAAAGTTCGGAGGCGATCGGTATCGGTAATTTCGCTGGCGGCGTGAACGGGGGCGGGGATTTGAATGAGCTCGACGAGACTTTCATCGAACCCTTTGACGGCCGTAGCGGTGGCCGCGCGGTTGGCTTGAATGTAGGCCTTCACTTGTGGCTCGATGGACGCGAAGAGTTTGCCGTAGACCGCCGAAACATCGCGAATTGTTTTGATGGATTCCGGACTGACTTCCCGGAACGCAGCCACGACGAGCGGATTGATCGTGAGACGGCCGAACTTTCCGCCGGCGGCCATCTTGCCGGTGGAAATTTCACCGAGGAGTTCCCGCGCCTTCGACTGGATTTGATCGGCTGACAATTCCGAGAAGCGAATCATCGGGGCGAAGATTGCCGCCTCGCGCGGACGCAAACGGAATTGCTGATAGATCTCTTTATTGAGTTTAAATTCCGCGATCAGTTTGTTGCGCGTGATCAGATCATCACGATCGCCTTTGCGGCCGTACATGGCGATCAACACATATCCGGCGGCGTTCTTACGGAATTCATCACCCTTCTGCTGCACCATTTCGTAGTAAGTCGCGATATTTTTCTGTTCGATCTCCGTGCGAAGTTTGAGGTAGTCGGCGTACGCGGGATTGTTGGCAGAGGCATTGGCGGTGCTCTTGGCAGCCTTCATGCTGGCCGCTTCAGCGGGCGACATGGATGGGCGGATTTCAATCTTGCCCATGCCAGGTTTGCCGCGTTCAATCATGCCGGGTTCGACCGTGCTGGCGAAGATGCCATGCAGTGAATAGTAGTCGGCAGTGGGAATGGGATCGAACTTATGATCGTGGCAGCGGGCGCAGGCGACGGTAAGCGCCATCGTTGATTTGGTGAGGGCATCAATGCGTTCGTCGATGACGTCATTTGGATTTTGGAACCGCTTGCCGACGGTGATGAAACCAAGGGCGGCCAGGCGGCTTGGATCTCGCTCGGACACCGGCATTTGGTCGGCGGCGATCTGCTCCATCAGAAATTGATCGTAGGGTTTGTCTTCGTTGTAGGAGCGAATGACGTAGTCGCGATAGGTCCAGGCGTGGGCGTAGCGGTACTCTTGGCCGCGCGCGTTGCCTTCGATGCCGGTGGTGTCGCTGTAGCGGGCGCTGTCGAGCCAAAATCGGCCCCATCGCTCGCCGTAATGCGGCGACGCGAGGAGCCGATTCACTACCGCCTCAAAAGCGTTCGGCGATTTATCATCGACGAACGCCTGCACCTCTTCTGGAGTCGGAGGAAGACCGATCAAGTCATAGGTCGCCCGACGGATTAAAACTTCCTTCGAAGCAGGCGGCGAAGGTTTCATGTCATTCTTTTCAAGCTTCGAAAGGACGAAGGCGTCGACCGGCGAGTGAACCCAGGCGGTCTCTTTGACCTGCGGCACGGCGGGCTTTCTGACGGGTTGATAGGCCCAGTGAGAACGGGCTTTATCGTTCATTCCGGTGAGCTTGCCGGCGGCTGCGGTGCGCGGGTCGGGGGCACCCATGCGGACCCAGGCGGTGAGATCGGCGATGTCTTTGTCGCTGAGCTTCTCGCCTTTGGGAGGCATTTGAAGGTCGGCATCTTTATAGTTGATCGCGAGAATCAGCTTACTTTTGGCGGGGTCACCGGGAACGATCACCGGGCCGTTATCACCGCCTTTCATCCAACCTTCGCGGCTGTCGAGGAGCAGGCCACCTTTTACCTTGGCGTCGGGATCGGTGCTGTGACATTTGTAGCAGTTAGAGGAGAGGATGGGACGGATTTTTGATTCGAAGAAATCGAGCTGGGGTTTGGTGAGTTGAGGGGCTTTGGCAACGGGTTGTGCCGGTTGAACCGATGCAGGGGCAGGCTTGCCGGAGATGTTGATGACCTTGGCGGCTTGGGCGGTGAGGGCGAGGGTGGCGAGGATCACAGATGTGATGATCGCGAATTGAATTGCTTTTCGATTCATTTCGAATCCCGTATTTAAAAGCTCATTGTGGCACGGGCTTCCAGCCCGTGTTTGCGATCTGAACATTAGAAAATCAATGTCATCAACAGATCTGATTTGTTTTTAGCACTTGCCCGCTCATACGGGCTGGAAGCCCGTGCCACGATTTTATTTCTCACGCGATGACATCTTTTACGATGTTTCCGAAGTTGTCGGTGAAGCGGAAATCGCGGCCGTTGTAGCGGTACGTGAGCTTTTTGTGATCGAAGCCGAGTAGCGCTAAAGTCGTTGCATGGAGATCGTGAACATGAACGCGATTGACGGCGGCGCGGGCACCGAATTCATCGGTTTCGCCGTAGGTGGTCCCGCCTTTGACACCGCCGCCGGCCATCCAGGTGCAGAAACCGCGCCCGTTGTGATCGCGACCGGGGTTGGCGTTGCCACCGCGATCGCGCGTGACGGTACGGCCGAATTCACCGCCCCAGATGATCAATGTCTGATCGAGCAAACCTCGCTGTTTGAGATCTTGAATGAGTGCAGCGGCGGGTTGATCGAGGCCGTCGCATTTTTTCTTCAGGCTCACTTCAAGATTGCCGTGATGATCCCAGCCGGAATCGAAGACCTGCACGAATCGCACACCGCGTTCAACCAGACGGCGGGCGACGAGGAGCTTGGAGCTGAGGTCTGAGTTGCCGTACATCGCGCGGGTTTCGGGAGCTTCTTTCGTGATGTCAAAGGCATCGGTCGCTTCGGTCTGCATTTTGAAGGCCATCTCGAAGGATTCGATGCGGGCTTCGAGCTGTTCTTCTTTATGAAGTTTTTCGGAGTGAAGCGTGTTGAGTCGACGCGCCAGATCCAGTTGGCGTTCCTGTTGATCGCTGGAACTGAACTGATTGCGAATGTTCAGCAGCACCTGATTCAACGGCATGTTCGGGCTGTAATTCACATTTACACCCTGATACAGGCTCGGGAGAAAAGAGGCCTGCCGAAACTCTGCTTTACCTCCCAGTGAGATAAAGCCCGGCATATTCTGATTGACTGTGCCCAGGCCATAGACCACCCATGAACCCATGCTGGGCTTTTGTATTTGGAGGGAACCGGTGTGCATGAATTTGGAAGCCGGTTCGTGCGCGGGGACATCGGTCCACATCGAGCGGATGACGCACATGTCATCGATGCACTTTCCCAGATGCGGAAAAAGTTCGCTGACTTCGATGCCCGATTGACCTTGTTTTTGGAATTTAAATGCGGATGGATAGGAAAGCCCATTCAACCCCGGGAGGGTTTGATCGGCGTATTTGGCAAGCGCGGGTTTGGGATCCCAGGTATCCACATGGGAAGGCCCACCCCCGGCGAAAATATGAATGACATACTTGGCTTTCGCCGCAAAATGAGCCGCACGCGCAGCAAGCGGGTTTGCGACCGCAGCAAGCGGATTCCCGACCGCCGCACTTGCAGCATTCTCCGCAGCAGAAGCGATAGATGGGAAAAGCCCTTCCCCCAGCATCATCGCCAATGACATCGCCCCCATCCCCATGCCCGTCCGCTTTAACATCTGGCGGCGAGTCATGAAGGCATCTTCAAGGCGAGGCGTATGTTCCAGCGGATTGTAATTTGGGATTCGGTTCATGGTTCACCCGTATGGCGATCATCGGAATTCACATCACACGACGATCTTTAAACGGATGTCAGCGCGGTTTATTGTTCAGATTTGACGGCGTTTCAAACGGCAGGGACGGAACAGGTGGAATAAAGCGATTCGGGCGTGCTTGTTTGGGAGGCCACAATGAATATGCCGCGGTTTTGGAGACCGCTCCAAAGTGAGGGCGGATAAATGATTTGGTACACTTGCGGTTAGCGATGAATCGGTGCAAGGCAAAACCGGGAGCGCTCCGATTGGGCGCGGGCGTTGCCGCGCATTGATTGACGACCCGCGCGCCAGTAACCGATCAGGATCAGATCCACTGCGACCATCGATACGGTGACCGTCCAGGCGAGAGCGTGCGTGCTGACATGATTGACAGCGGTACCGAGCGCGGAGGATTCATAGGCAAAGTCCGCCATCGCATCGGCAAAGGAAGCCATGGGGAGGGATTGGCCCAGATTCCAAAACATGGGGATTGCCGATTCGGCGAGGCGGGAGGAGGCCGCAACGGAATTGGAAACATCGCCCGCGATGCTGGCGACCGTTTGCGGCGCGGGCACTGCTTCAGGATTCGTAAGCTCGGTGGAATTCAATTGCCCCTCAACCGGCGCGTAAATGTATGCGGCAGAAGGTTGATGAAATTGAGTCGTGACGTAGACAGGCAAAATTGCCCGGGCGGCATTGGCCAAGATCACGCTGGCGGTCGTGGTGCCGAGATTCAATTGAGAAACCGTCTGACGCACACTTTTCGCGACGACTTTCACTGTGCTGAGGACGGGAACGGTGGGTGTAACGGAAACATCGGCCGTCACATTATTGCTGGCGAACACGCGCGAATGACGGGCGGTCACGCGAGTGGTTTTGGGCGTGGGCACAGGGTTGGTGACGGCAATACTGCCGTCTGCATGTACGAGTGCGTAGATGATTTGCGGCGCATCGGGTGAACCCAGGCCTGTGACCTCATCGTAACCTGTCCCCGGGCGTTGACGGCCAGTTGATCGGCCTTGAACGATGTCATGGAAATCAATGGTATACGTTGCAAATCCGGTGGTGCCCGGTGGGCTGTAAAGCGAATAAAGAGCGGGGAGCGTTCCAGTGGAGCCATCCAGTGAGCTGAAACCTGCCGCCGCACGAAGCTGATTGGCTAACGCGACCTGCGCGGCCCACTGCGGGGTGCCGGCGCTAGTGCCGCCTAACACCGACCACCCCACCACCCCACCATCGCGGACCGAGCTATATACGGCAAAGCCAGTGTTGGGGTCGGCGTTGTAGGCGACATCGGGCGAAGTGCGCATGCCGCCACTTTGCAAAACGCCTTGATAAGCGGGTGCTTTTTCATAGCGGCTGACACCGCCCGTGCTTCTTTTCCAACTGACTTCGCTTGAATACGTTCCATCGGATCCACTCGTTTTCAGGGAGGTTCCACCGACCGAAAGCACGCCCGGTGATGTGGCGGGCCATTCGGCACCAGACCCGGAACCTTCATCGCCGGAGGCGGCGACAAATGTCACGCCTTGATGACCGGCTGGAGTGGTCAGGATGGCGTCATACGCCTTTTGGCCGCGGAATTCGCTGCTGCCCCAACTGAGTGAAACCACCGAAACGCCCGTGACCTTGCGGGCGTAATCCACACCCGCCATGAGATCGGAAAAATCGTCGGATTTTGTTTCGACCAGCAGAATGCCGGCATTCGGGGCAATCGCGTGGGCCCATTCCACATCCATCGCGATTTCGGATGCCCAACCGGAATTCACTTTAACGTTGGTGTCCGGGCCACCGGTCTGATTTACCGCTTTGAAGCTGGGGGGTGCGGCAATTCCGAATTTGAGATCAAACGCGGCCAAATCAGCGGCGATGCTCGGATGTCGATACGCATCGACGATGGCAATGGTCTGGCCACTACCGTCACCGGCGACTTGATCAAAGCCGTAGGTATGGCGGATTTGAGCGGGCGTATAGCCTTGAACTTGTGAGGGAACCTGTGACAGATGTGGCGGATGCCTGGAATCCACATGCGCGCAGAAATTAACCGTAGACAGTAGCTGTCGCGATTCGAGCCCCTCGACGTTCAGGCGCACAGAGAACTTCATGCTCTTTTTTGGCAAGCCCATTCTTCACTCCTCGACCCGGAAAGACACAGAAATCCGAATCTCGTTGGCTTATCTTCTTGAAAGCCTAACGACTTTAGATGAGGTCTCAATGAGAATGCAAGGAGAACTCGTCAATTTTTGCCGATTCTGTCCTGCCGTTCTCCCAAACATGGCGGGGGAGAGTGAGGGAAGGGGTCGATGGCGCGATGGGACACCCCAAAACAACGCCACTCTCTCTGTCCGGGCGACCCCTGCCCACACTCTCCCCCACCAGCGGGAAGGGAGGAACGATCGAGGAAATATTCAATTTTGACTTTTGAGCAGAACAGGGTCACTGAAGTAACCCGTGCCGTGCTAGTTCTTGAGACCAGGCGATGTTCCGGGGGTCAACCAATCCGGTGCCGCGCCGGCGGCACCTTGGTGCGGGCCATGATGCAGTCGATTCTGCAAAATTTCTCGATAACGCAATTTTTGCGGTTCGGTCAGAAACTTTTCCGTCTCCCTGACCGCCTCATCAAACGCCCCGTCGCGCTCGGTTTTCAAGGCGGCTAACGAGGTCGAACAGTTTTCCTGAATCCGGGCAAATTTCGCTTTCTGATCCTCCGTCAGTAACGCCAGCAGTGCGTCATCTCGCTTTTTCTGGATCGACTGGGCACTTTGGAAGCAGTCATCGACTTTGACTTTGACGCCTTCCCAGACAATGCGCATCTTTTCATTCTGCTCCGGCGTTAAACCAAGCTCTTCGGCCAAAGGTGTTCGTGGAGTGGTCACAACCGGTTTGGGACCGGGGAGTCGTGAAACGAGCATCCCGGCGACTAACCCGGAGCTGAGCGTCAGGACGAAAAAGATCGTCATTATGATTTTGGCTTTACCCATGGCTTATGTTCCGTCACGGTCAGATCATCCAACATCCAATCAACGGCGTACCGAGGGGAAAAAAACATGTCCCCCACCAACCCCGGGCTGGGATCGGCATAACCGGTCGTCGCCACACGCTCCCACTCCGGGGCCAAAGCCACAGGATGGAGTCCAGAATTTATCGCAGAAGGATCATTTCGCGTATCGAGCAACCAGACGCCGCAGACGATCAAAACCGAGGCCGCCAACGCGCCCAGAAGGCCCATCGTACGGAACAGCGGAAGACTGTCGGAAAATGATTCATCGGCATCGCGAACCGCCTGATGCAACCGGGCCGATTCGGCACGATCCATTCCGGACCATGAAACGACCGTATGAATGCGGGCGGAAAGATCGCCCATGGCTTCCAACTCGGCGGTGCAGACCGGGCATTCCGTCAAATGTTTCTCAACCTTGCCAGCTGCTTTCGGATCGAGCTCGCGATCGTAATACGCGCCGATCAGAGATTGGAAATTGCACTTGCTCATGAAAACCGATCCAAACGAACCATGCGGCAAATCGTATCTGCCGGCAAACGCCAGGGCCAGATCAAGACCTCTTTGCCCTCCCCTGTGATTATCCAGGGGAGGGTGCGACCGGGAAACAAAACGCGGAAGGAATGGAGCTTCCATGTCGGGTCTCACGTTCGCCCTCATGCAGCCAGTCCACTGCCGGAGGAGAGGTCTGTTCAATCACATCACATTACTCACTCTTCGCAGGGTCCGCTTTAGAGCTTTGGAAAAATGGTGGCATGGGCGTCTCGCCCGTGCATTTCTTTTTAAGAAAACGCGGGCGAGACGCCCACGCCACACAAAAATTCCCGGGCCTTATGAATATCCGGTCAACTTTTTCCTCAATTCCGCTCGGGCTCGAAAGAGCCGCGACTCAACCGTTCCTCGCGGTATTTCAAGCGTGTCGGCGATCTCCTGATAAGACATTCCATCGATCTCGCGAAGAATCACGGTTTCGCGAAATTCCGGAGCCAGCATGCGAATGGCCTCCAGAAGATCCATCTCCTGATCCACCGCACTGGCGGTCGAAGGCACACTTAGCTGATTGGCCCACGAACCATTCGACGGTTCCGAACCTTTCCCGGAGCTGATTTCCCGATGCAGCGACATCGTCTTTCGATCTTTCCGCTGCTTGTTCCAGATTTTGGCGGCTCGGTGCATCAAGATTCGAGTCAACCAGGTCTTTACCGAAGCGCGTCCGTCGAAACTTTTGAGGCTCTTGAAAGCCGCCACGAACGTTTCCTGGCAGATATCTTCGGCATCGAATCGGCTGGCGGAAAGCGAAAGCGCCACGCGAAACAGCTTAGGCGAATGTCGACCCATCAGGACGTGAAACGCCCGGTGATCGCCTTTCGCCGCCGACTGCCATAATTCCAGATCGCTCGGCTCCAAACCCAGTTCTCCGCTGCCGAAACCAAAAACGTTGTTCTGCTCATCGTGATATTAGGTATTGTTCCCGCTTCTTGCGCCAATCTTCCCGAAACCTGAAAAAATGATTCAAATGGATGCGGACAGTCACTTGCGTCTTGAGGCGGCTTGCTCAAAAATCGGCCCTCATGCCAAACCAAATCGCTAAGAGTCTCTGCTGCTTGATTTTCTGTACATTCACCTCGCTTGCCCACGCGGCAGATCTTCCGGTTCCGAACGACGTGCAATTCGAGAAGGGCGTTGAATATGCCAATCCGGATAACACGCATTTGCAGCTGAATCTGGCCCGTCCCAAAGTGGGTGCTGGCCCGTTCCCAGCAATTCTCTGTATCCACGGTGGTGGTTTTCGTGCCGGAACGCGCGAGGGTTATGACAAGCTTTGTATGACTTTGGCGCAGCATGGTTATGTCGCCATCACGATCACGTATCGCCTGGCTCCGAAGCACCCTTTCCCGGCGGCCGTGCTGGATAGCAAGGCAGCTGTGCGTTGGTTGCGCGCCAACGCCGCCAAATATCACGTTGATCCAAACCGCATCGGCACGACCGGTGGTTCCGCCGGCGGACACCTGGCCCAATTTCTTGGCGTCACTGCGGGGATCAAGCAATTTGAGGGTGAAGGCAATCTCGATCAATCGAGCGATGTCGCCTGCGTGGTGAACTTTTTCGGCCCGAGTGATCTGACTAAATCCTATGGCAAAAGTGTCGACGCCGCCGAAGTGCTCCCGCTCTTTTTTGGAGGCAATCTCGATACAAAACGCCATGAACACATCCTCGGCAGCCCGATCTATTGGGTTACTCCATTGGCGGCCCCGACGCTTTGCGTGCATGGAACCGAAGACAAATATGTGGCGTACGAACAAGCCACTTCGTTCGTCGAGCGGATGCAGGCGGCGCTGGTAGACGTGGAATTGCTGACGCTCCCCGGTGCAGGCCATGGATTCAAAAACGAAGATGCCAGGAAAGCGGACTCCGCGCTGATGGCGTTTTTTGACAAGCATCTGAAACCGGCAGGAAAGTAGCGTGAAAACCGTTCGCTCTGGAAAAATCGTTCAAGAATTCAGAGTGTTTTGGATTGGAGCGCTTTCCCTCGGCATGCCGAGAGCTATATAGGGTGGGATGAGGTTTTTTGTATCGCATGGAGTGGAATGAATTGGGTTCGTTTATCTTTCGCTCTCATATTCATGTTGGTGGCAATTGTTGAGCCAACGGTGGCGGCTCCGACGCTGGCCCAACCGGTCGATTTTGCCCACGATATTCTTCCGATACTTTCCGAGAACTGCTTCGGCTGTCACGGTTCGGGCAAACATAAGAGCGGTCTAAGGCTCGATGCGCGGGATCTGGCGACAAAGCCCCTTAAATCCGGCGATACCGCGATTGTTCCGGGCAAACCTGATCGAAGTGAGCTTGTCAAACGCATCACGTCGATGGACGACGATCAGCGCATGCCACCGCCGGACGGCGATCATCAACTGACACGGCCACAGATCGAATTGCTGGCAAGATGGATCACTGAAGGCGCTCCATACCAAGCCCACTGGGCGTTTACAGCGCCCACTCGGCACTTGGTTCCCGCGAACAAAGATGGAAAATGGGGACACAACTCGATTGACCCATTTATTTTGGCCGGCCTTGAAAAGAATGGGCTGCATCCTTCCGGCGAAGCGGACAAAATCACACTGGTTCGCCGGCTCAATCTCGATCTGATCGGTTTGCCTCCCACGATTGCGGAGGTAGACGCATTTTTAGCGGACCCTTCGCCGGACGCGTATGAAAAGCAAGTGGATCGTCTGCTGGCTAATCCGCACTACGGAGAGCAATGGGCGCGGCATTGGCTGGATGCGGCTCGATATGCCGACTCCAACGGTTACCAGCGCGACAAGCTCCGCGTGATTTGGCCTTACCGAGATTATGTGATCAATGCGTTCAATCGGGATCTTCCTTATGACCAATTCATCACCGAGCAGATTGCCGGCGATGAGTTACCGCACCCGACGCAGGATCAGATCGTAGCCACGGGATTTCTCCGCAATTCCATGATGAACGATGAAGGCGGAGTGGATCCGGAAGAATTTCGGTTGGCGGCAATGTTCGATCGGGTGGATGCGGTGGGTACTGGGATTCTTGGCCTGACGCTTCAATGCGCCCAATGTCATTCGCATAAGAGCGACCCGCTGACACAGGATGAATACTACAAACTTTTCGCGTTCTTGAATGGGGCTCACGAGGCCCAGCCGGTGGTATATGACGCGGATGGATTGAAAAAGGTGACAGAGTTGAAGCAGTTGATGCAGCAGATCGAATTGGAACTGCAGCACGAGAATCCCGATTGGAAAACGCGGGAAGAGGAATGGGAACGGCGGGTCTCTGAAAAACAACCGCATTGGATTGTGTTACCGATCGAATACGCCGGGGACACCGCCGAGCATTGGTATGTGAAACAGGAAGATGGTTCATGGCTGGCAACGCCGTCAGCGCCTCGCGGCACGGCATCGTTTACCTGGGTATCAAAGCTGCCGCGCGTCACGGCGTTTCGGTTGGAATTGTTGACCGATCCCACGCTTCCGGCGGGTGGGCCGGGATGTTCTCCCGAGGGAATGTGCGCGCTCTCGGAGTTCGGCGTTGAGGTCGCAACGGTGACGAACCCGGCTCAAAAAACGCGCGTTCAATTTTCGGCGGCAACTTCCGATTTCGATTCGCCCGCCAAATCGCTGCCGTCTCAATTCAATATAGCCGGAGGTTCTCTGCGGACGATCGGGCCGGTTCAGTTCGCGATGGATGGGGATGACAATACTGCCTGGGGAATTGATGCCGGGCCAGGTCGTCGTAATCAGGATCGAAAGGCCGTGTTCCAATGCGCGCAGCCGATCGTGTCGGCGAATCCACCGTTCCCACAGCCTTCGGGCAGTATTATCACATTTCATCTGGGTCAGAATCACGGCGGTTTGGCGGGTGATGATCGATCGAATCACAATTTGGGGAGATTTCGCATCTCTGCCACAACAGATGCGGGGCCGGTTGTAGCCGACCCGTTGCCGAAACGTATTCGGGAGATTCTCAGCATTAAAAGCGCAAGACGTTCCAAGGCGCAGACGGCTCAGTTATTCAGCTACTGGCGCACGACTGTGCCAGAGTGGAAGGAATCGAACGATCGCATCGAATCGCTCTGGAAGGAATGGCCCGCAGGCACGACAACGATTGCTCTTTCGCCGCGACCGCAGCCGCGCGAGACGCGTGTGTTGATTCGTGGTGATTTGCATACACCGGGCCCCATCGTGACGGCAGGGACGCCCGCGTTCTTGCATCCGAGTGCGCCGGACTCCGAGCCCACAAGACTTTCCCTGGCCCGCTGGCTGGTGGATCGCCGATCTCCAACCACGGCCCGCGCGTTGGTCAATCGGCTTTGGCAAGCCTATTTCGGGACCGGCATCGTGGAGACCTCGGAGGATTTAGGCATCGCCGGGTCGGCGCCGTCGCATCCGGAGTTGCTTGATTTTCTCGCCTCCGAATTGATGGATCGGGGATGGAGCATCAAGCAGATGCAACGATTGATCGTCACGTCGGCCACGTATCGACAACGGAGTAGTGTCGATGCGGAGTTGCTGGCGAAAGATCCGTACAATCGACTGCTTGCGCGCGGGCCACGGGTTCGCGCCGAAGCAGAAACGGTGCGGGATATTGCACTGTCGGCGAGCGGTTTGCTCAACGCGAAAATCGGGGGTCGTAGTGTGATGCCCCCGGCACCGGCATTTTTGTTTCAACCGCCCGCGAGTTTCGCGCCATTCCCGTGGATTGAGGAGACCGGGGATGAAAAATATCGCCGCGCGATCTACACGTTTCATCGCCGATCAACGGCCTATCCCGCCTTGCAGATTTTTGATGCCCCCAATGGATTTGCTTCCTGCGTTCGCCGAACGCGATCCAATTCGCCGCTGCAGGCGCTGACTTCGCTGAATGAAAAGATCTATGTCGACTGCGCGAAGTCGCTGGCGAAACGAACGATCCTTGACGGTGGCAAAACGGATGATGCGAAAATTACGTTCGCGTTTCGATCGGCTGTCACGCGCGCGCCCACCGATTCAGAATTGAATGAACTTAAATCGCTCGTTGAAAAACAGCGTCTACGATTTACGAACGGTGAACTGAATCCAACAGATCTGGTCGGTTCATCAAGCTCAACTTCGATCAAGCAACCCGGCGATATTGAATGGGCCACATACACGGTGCTTGCGCGCGTGATTCTGAATCTGGATGAAACGATGACGAAAGAGTGATTCAGATTATTCCTCCGGGAGTCACGTTCATTTGCGCATCGGCCGAATATCGATCACCAGCATCCCGGCAGCGCGGGCGGATTGAAGGCCTAATTCAGCATCTTCAAACGCGCAACAAGCCTCGGCAGGAATGTTGATTCTGCGGGCGGCCTCGAGAAAAATATCCGGTGACGGCTTCCCATGTTCGACATCGTCGGCGGTGACCAGCGCTTGAAAATGCTGGAGTAAATCCAGGGCGGAAAGCGTCTTGGAACAAAGCGAGCGGGTCCCACCCGTCGCGACCGCCATGGGCAATTTGCCGGCGTAACGCTCGACGAGGGCCACCACCGGTTCAATCGGCCTGACCCGGGGGATCAGTTCTTCAAACATCGCATCTTTGCGTGCGGCGGTTTCGCGGACGGGCATCTGGTAGCCATGCTTTTCGTTGAGCATTTCGATGATCGTGTGCGTGGGGATGCCGGCCATCTCGTAAAAGAGCGCTTCGGGGAAATCGTGGCCGTGTTCACCAAAGGCCATCAGCCAGGCTTCGTAATGCAAGGGCATGGTGTCGGCGATCGTGCCGTCGCAGTCGAACACCAGGCCGCGAATATGGGGAGGAACTTCGGTCATTTCTGGCTCCTGAATCGGTTCAAAGGCCGGGAATGGTAGCGTTCATCTGGACATCCGTCGACTGGGCGTTATCCTGTTTCAGCCACGAGGCGAATCGCACGAAGCGGTGTCAACGTGATATTTTTCGCATGAAGCTCGATCGTCCCCAATTCGAGGCCTTGGCCATGGAGCATTTGGATTTGCTCTATCGCGTTGCGCGCCGAATGACCCGGGACGATGCCACTGCCGAGGATCTCGTACAGGAAACGGTTCTTCGCGCTTTGCGGTCTTATCAAAGTTTTGACCTGAAGGAGTTCGGGATTCGGCCCTGGCTGTTGCGAATTCTCCATAACCTTCATTCCACCCGTTACCAGCGTGAAAAGCGTCAACCGATGGCGATGGATGATGCCAAGCTGGAATCCGCGGCGCATTCCATGGATGGCCAATCTGGAGCCAATACGGGCATCAACTTATGGGACGGGATGGACGAGCAATTGGCTCGCGCCGTCACTTCGCTGCCTGAAGAATATCAGAGCGTGATGCTGCTCTGGGCGGTTGAAGAATTGTCGTACAAGGAAATCGCCGAATCATTGGATGTTCCGCTGGGCACGGTGATGAGCCGGCTTTTTCGGGCCCGCAAGAAGTTATCGGAACAACTGCATGATTTTGCGGTAGAACAGGGCATTCTGCACGAGAATGGCCCCCGGGAAGCCGACCAGAATCGCATTGGAAATTGATCGTATCGTATGATTTGGATTTGGGAATAGATTTGCATGTCCGATAGTTCAGATGAATAGCCCATGAAGTACTCCGACGAACTTATTTTCGAAGATCCCGCGCTCAAGCTTGCCTTGAAGCGTGCGGTTCCCGTCCTCAAGACACCGGAGCATCTTCGTGATCGAATCAGGCTTGCTTTAAAAGAGGGCGACGAAACCCCCATCTTACCGATGGTTGTTGGCGGGAATCACGCTTTTGCTGTCCCCAACGGCCTCTCATCCGGAACGATGCGGATTAACCCGCAGACGATGTCGGCCAATGGTTGGTCAACAATGCTCCCTGGTTTGGCGATCGCGGCATCCATGCTCGTCACGATCGGGTTGACGGCGTTCTTTCTCTCAGGTTCGGCTCAGGCCATGCCCAAGGTGTTTGAAGCTGCAGCGATTGCTCGACATGAACACTGCTGCGGTGCGCCGGATCATCATCTTCCGGTCATTCGCACGGCTTCATATCCGGAGATTGGTCGCTATCTCAAACAGGAATTGCACCATCCGGTATTGGCCGCTGATTTGTCGCACGAAGGGTGGCAATTCAGCGGCGCGTCTATCTGCCCAATCGCTGGCATTGATACGGCTCACCTGCTCTTCCGCAAAGGCACTGAAACACTTTCCGTTTTCTCCCTCCCGACCTCAGCAATTCCTTCCCTCACTCAACATCAAACTTATCACGGCACGACCGAAGATGGGCATTCGGTGATCGTTCGCGCGGAAGATGGCGCACTGTATTGCCTCGTGGGACACAGTCTGCCAGGTGAATTAACCGTCGATCAGCTTGATGGCATTTTCGACAAGCACAGCGCCGAAGCCACTGTCGCCGAATTGACCGGCCCTCGCATTTCAGTCGCGGGTATTTCCCGCGAGCCGTAATCGCTTGCGGGTTGATCGTGATCCCCTAACATACCGCACATGGATGCCCCCCCCGCCGAGACTGCTCCCCATCACGATGACGGCGGTGCCAACGTTAAAGAGACGCTCGAGTCTATTCTCGTCGCGTTTATTCTTGCATTCATCTTTCGCTGTTTCGTCGTTGAAGCATTCGTGATCCCCACCGGTTCGATGGCACCCACTTTGCTCGGCGCGCATAGCCGATTTTCCTGCCCGGATTGCGGCTATCGATTTGATGTGAATTATTCCAGCCCGAAGATGTCGGATGACGATGCCGAAATCCCCGATCATGTTCAATCGGTAGACGAGGGTTCGAGTCACGCCGTTCCAGTCATATACGATGAAATTCACTGCCCGAATTGCGGGCTGCGCCTTCCCCCGGAGGCCAATCCTGCCGTCTGGTATGGCGACCGGATTCTGGTCCTGAAATATCTCTATCTTCTTCAAGACCCACAGCGGTGGGATGTCGTGGTTTTCAAAAGCCCGTCCGAAAAAGCCAAAGACTACAGCACGAACTTTATCAAGCGATTGATCGGTAAACCCGGCGAGACCATCATGGTTCTTGACGGGGATATCTATGTGAAAGCCCGGGGAGCAGATCACTTTAAAATTGCGCGCAAGTCCCCTGCCGCGCAGGAGTCATTGTGGCGATTGCTTTACGACAATGATTACCACCCGGAATCCAACTTCGCGCGTCAATCAAAATGGCAGCAACCCTGGCAGCAGACGACCGGCAGTGGAAAGTGGTCGACCGACGCCTCGCTGGGTCGGGTGTTCAAGTTCGATGGATCTGATTCCACCGGCACGATTTCTTTTAACGGTGATGCCAACCGCCCCGACAATAAAAACGCCGCGTTCTATGATTGGATCGGCTACGATCAGAAGCATTCGTCCAAAAACTATTCCGCCTATCGAGGTCACTCCCCCTGGCTGGGTGAATATCCGGTCAGTGATCTGAAGCTGGATCTCTACTACACGCGATCCACCGGCGATGGGCCGCTTCGGCTTCGACTGACCAAGCTCGATCACGCCTTCACTGCCGAGTTTGCCTCGAATGCGGTGCGACTTATTCATGAAGTGAACGGAATCCAGTCAAGCCAACCTAAAATGGCAGAACTGCCCTTCCGGCCTAACAAACCGATTCACATTGAGTTTTCAAATGTGGATTACCAGGTCACGTTGCGCATTGATGGCCGAGATGTGCTTCAAACCACGAACGATGATTATCACCCGGACATCGACGATCTTGAGCATCGGCAGTTGGATCATCAACGCTACGGGTCTTATCCCTCTCGCGCGGGGGATTTTGCGAGCAGCGCAAGGCATCACCCCCCCCTGCCCCCACCGACGGCTTCAATCATTGCCGAGCGACAGGCGTGTGAAGTCAGTCATATCAGTCTCTGGCGCGATGTCTATTACACTCCGAAACTCGCGAACCATCAGCAGCAGTTGTGGGCCGGCGCTGAACCGATGCCCGGTGGTAACGGCGGGCCGGTGGTGCTCGGTGAGAATGAATTTTTTGTCATGGGCGACAACTCCCCCATGAGCTACGACGCCCGCTTCTGGTGGGAGCCGGTCGATCTGAAAGATGAAGACCTTCATGCCGAAGCCGGCCGTGTGCCGGAGCGGTTTATGCTGGGTAGGGCATTTTTTGTGTATTGGCCCGCTGGTTTCCGACCGGCCAAAAGCGCACCGGCATTGGTCCCGAATATCGGGCAGATGCGGTTTATTCGATAGTCATCAGAGTGATGTAACATAGGAATATCATGAAAATTTTTGCACCCTCGTTGAGCAACGCGCATCGTCATACTTTTCCGATCCTGCTGATGATGGCTATGGGTCTGATCGCAATACAAACAAAGGCGGCGGATGAACTTCTTGAACCCAAACCCCTCCTCTCCGGTCATCAAGTCGTCACGCTTTTTCCACCCGGTCATCCGGCTTTAAAGGCATTGGCGGGTTCTGACAAAGATGAGAAGTTCAACATGAGCCAGGGTCGCGTGGCTTCGGTGCAGAACATTCACAACCCGTCGATCGAGCTGTATCTGGCACCGCCGGAAAAAGCGAATGGCATGTCCGTCGTCATCTCGGCCGGGGGTGGCAACAACACCTGCAACGTGGGCAACGAAGGAACCGATATCGCGACCTGGCTAAACTCGCTCGGTGTGTCGTGCTTTGTGCATCGCTATCGACTGAAGCCCTACGGGTCGGCCACCGACGCCCTGCTCGATACGCAGCGCGCCATGCGGATGGTGCGGGCTCGGGCCAAGGAATGGAATATTGATCCGAATAAGATCGGGCACATGGGATTCTCGGCGGGCGGCGAACAAACCGCTCGGCTTGCGTTGAACTTTGACGCCGGCAATCCCGATGCGGCCGACCCGATCGAACGCGTCAGCTCTCGCCCGGATTGGATCGTGCTGGTCTATCCGGGTTGGGTGCCGAACACACTGGATATGAGCAAGGTGCCGACGAATGTACCGCCAACATTTCTAGTGTGTGCCGGAACCGGCGATGTGTTCCATGCGAAGCAGACCGTGGAGTTTTATAATGCGCTGTTTGAGGTGGGGAAGAGCATGAAACCAAAGCCGTTGAATATTGAGATGCATATTTACGGCGAAGGAAAACACGGCGGCGCGATCTCGGCGCGCAAAGGCATTCCGTTCGGCACATGGCATGTTCGATTCATCGAATGGGCGGCGGAGTTACAGTTGCTGCCGTTTCCCAAGATGGATCTGGCAACGGGGGCGGTGGGTCAGTAGTCTTGGAGTTGCCATTTCAAATCGGCACGCGTAAAAACAGGTGAAGCCATTCGCGATGATATTTCTTATCGCATACGTCGACGCATTGAAAAATTTCCCTTTCGATTGCCCAAGTTCTTCCGTCGCCTGTTCAACTTCATTTTGACGGTGATCTGTTTGTTCACGATCTACCTTTGGTGCGGCAGCTACAGCTTCGTCACAATGGTCCAGTTTAAATCGCGAGGAGGCCCGTCGCTGCACATTCATTCATCGAATGGCGCTATGGAAGTCTATTGGATTTATCCCTGGCCGAGGAGAGACGGCTGGTTAGAGATTGATTTGTTCGACATTTTTAAAGTGAAGCAACCGCAAGGGCTCGCTCTGAGCTTGGATGTTCGTTACATAAATCCCATTGATCTGTCGCTGATGCGCTTCGGGGGGGGGCGTTCGAACTCTGGTCTCTGGTCTCGGTCCTTACCCACCGACGGAAAACGGTCGAAACGGGGGTCAGGATGCACATTGGTCGCCGCCATTGCAATGTTTTTGGCTTGCCTGTCCCCATTGGATGATGGTGCTGGCAACTCAGTTCCCGATCACAGCAGGGATTCTCAGGCTCTCTTGGCGTTTGATTCGATGGTTCCGCGAGCGTGCCCGATTTGCCCCGGGGCTATGCCCTGATTGCGGGTACGACATACGGGCCACTCCGGATCAGTGTCCAGAATGCGGTTTGCGTATAACGTATATTGGCGAATCACGGCGGTGACCGATTTACTTTTGGGATATCTCAGAGGTTCTGTACCGAAATGCCAGATACTGATTGCAGCCTCCATTGGGGGCGGGACAAAATGTATAAATGAAGTTTCCGAGCGTTACTCCCGGTGATAGTCCGCTTGCGAGCCAGGCGCATTCAATGACTCGTTGGGAAGGCCATCCCTTCTGGTTTTCTTATCTGTGCTTATCCGTGTTCATCCGTGGCTAAATTGTATTTGGAAGCGGTTCCGTAAGTGCATGCGTAATCTACAAATCACGCCGGTTTTCTTTTGCGATGGTTCTCTACCGCGATGTCCGAAAATTCCAGCATATGCGCGATGGCGACGGTGCGCCAATCGAGCGCCAGTTCGTATCCTTTATCGTCTTTCCGTGAGCGGGTCACGATCACCGCACTGGATTCGCCGACGGTGACCATCCACGGTTCAGTCACGTCATAGGTGGTGTTATTGACCAGCCGGATTCGAAACGGCTTAAAGGGGTGATCGTGAAGCTTCCGTTGCAGATCAAGATAGGTCATGGCATTAGTATGGATTCGGCGCATTGCCGGGTCAAGCCGAGTTCAAATTTATCCCACGGGCACTGGTTCGGCGGACGTGGGAACCGGGGTTTCTTCTGTGGCCGATCCGGCGTGGGCGGCTTTGAGGTGTTCGTCCCAGAAGGTGTCGAAGGTGGCTTCGGCGGTGTAGCGGGCCATGCGGGTGGCGGCGGTGCGGCTGAGGCGTTGACGGCGGGGTTCGTCGTTTAACAGGCCGTCGATGGCGTTGACCCAGAGAGGGAGAGATGTCGCGAAATTGGCGACGGGGAGAACGCAGCCGGTGAGGGAATCGTCGACGACTTCCTTGGGGCCGCCTTCATCGCTGACGAGGACGGGCAAGCCGCTGGCCTGGGCTTCCATGATGACCTGGCCGAGCGTGTCGGTGCGCGAGGGGAAGATGAACAGGTCGCTGCTGGCGTAAAGAGGGGCAAGGCCGGTGTCGTTTTGGACGCCGACAAAATAGACGGGGAGGCCGGCGAGTTTTTCCTTGAGCTTGGCGGTGTAAGGGCCTTCACCGGCCAATACCAGCGCGACATCGGAGCGGCGCTTGCAGAGGGCCTTGAAGATCTCGGCGAGGAACGGGAGATTTTTTTCTTCGCTGATGCGGCCACAGAAAAACAGGCGGTGCGATTCTCGCACTTTGTAGCGTTCCCAAAGATTCACATCGCGATGGCGGGGATTGAATTTGTCATCATCCACGCACGGATGAGCCATTGCGAATTTGGATTCGTCGACGCCGAGGGCGCGCAGCTTGGTGTGGTACTGGCGACTGCGGGACAGGACGGCGGCCATCTGGCTGTAGAACCAACCGATGTAACCGGTGGCGGCGGCGGTGAGGCGGAAGTCGCCACCGCTGAGCGTGCGGATGTACTCGGGGAAATCAGTGTGATACGTGCCGAGCAATGGCACGCGGAGCATCTTGGCGACGAGCCAGCCGCAGAGACCCATGGGCCCCGGGGTATCGACGTGGATCGCGTCAAACTGCTGGCGATCGGCCCATTCCATGATGTCGACCAGCGGTGGGATCACGATCTTCAACTGCGGATACATCGGCATATCGCGGCTGACCAGTGGCTTAAAGTTCTTGCGATACGGCGCGTCGAACGTCGTCGTTTCGCTGCAAGTGTGGACGATGAGGTTGCGATTTTTGCGGATGGCTTGATGACCCATGTCGCGGATGAATCGGACCACGCCGTTGACGTCATCGAAAGTGTCGGTGAAGACACCGACGCGAAGCGTTTCGGAGGTTTTGCGGCGGCCATGACCGGTGATGCGGGCCAGATCATTCTTCTCGCGATTCTGATGACTGAGCGCGAAGTAGTACGGCAACAGCACGAACTGATGGGCCGCGACGGAGGAGAGTGCATCGAAGATGCCAGCGATCCGGCCATCACTGAGCGCATCTTCCACGGAAGAATAAATTCCACCCGCCAGATCGCAGTTGATATGGGAGACGAAGTCGAACATCGCCTGATGCTCACCAAGCGGCGCGACGCCCTTCCGCATCGCATCGGTCAGTTGCGGATGCTCGGAGATGCGGCTGCGGCAGGAGTTGGCGAACAGTTCACACAGCAGCGCGAGGCCCGTCTTCGGCACGGGAAGACGACGGAACGGTTTGGAGATGGCGCGGCCGAGGTTACCCGCTTTTTTCCTGATCACGTACTTCACGAGATCGCGCTTGCGAAGGCTTTTCTTTTCACCAACGAGCATCCGCATCACGCCAGTCGTCAATGTTGGCTTCGCATCTTTGGGGAGGAATTGGCGACCGAAATATTTGATGCCAACGCTGAAAAAATTATGCGCCAGCTTGAGGCTAGAACCGGATTCACCACCCGGGCGACAGCGGGCGGTGCGGATGCAGTCGAGGATGTCGTCGATCGTTTCGGCATCGGCAGGGAACTCGGTCCAGGTACGGCCGATGTTGAAGAGCCCGTGATCGTCGCTGCCACCGGTGCGGGATTTGATCCACGGTTCCGGCCAAAGCGGTAACAGAGAGTGCCTGCTGGATAGTTCGTCGATCTTTTCACGTGTGAGTTGGTTGAGCAGTGGTTCGAGCGATTCTCGATGCAACGCGCTATGCGCGCCGTTCAACGTTTCAAAACCTTTGAAAATCAGCATCAATCGTTCGAGATGCCAACGTTCCAGCAGATCGTTCTGGCGATAGACAGGGTGTGCGACCGAATGGGCAATGCGGCGGTGCTCGATGATCGAAGCCACCTGATAAATGTCATGCGCGACCGCTTGCAGTTCATCATGCTGATCGGGTGTGATGCCCCAGATGAGCACGTGCATTTTGCAGCGGTCTTCCGGGAAATAGCAGGTAAGTTCTTCACCGGCCAAAACGTCGAATCGATTCAGGATTGTCGCGACACCGTTAAGGGAATCGTGATCGGTGATGGTCACCAGATCCATGCCGCGCAGCTTGGCCTGATTGTAAACTTCTTCCGGTGAGCTGTAACTTTCCGGACATTGGATGGCGTTGAGCATGGCCTCATCGGCCTCGTTGCTGGCATTGCTATGGCAATGCAGGTCGATGCGGCGGGGTTTAGAACTGTCAATGGGGAGGCGGTTCTGGTGCGGGGTCACGGCTAGCTCCTTTCCTTCGGGCGAAATCCATTCGCGATCCGGAAAAACGGCTGGGGCTCCTTCCCCATAAGCTCGTCGTAGCACTTCGCCGCACCTTCTGGGCGGCAAACGTTTACACAGACTATCGTCGCTCCCTGCGAATGTCCGGCGATGTTTGTGTTAATGTTGTGTGAGTCCCCAATGGATTGTGGTAGTCTCGGGAAAAAATAGAGCCTATAGCGTATGGGGAGATTCGCGATAGTTTGCGGCATGGATCGAGGGGCAAGCAGTATCGGCGGTTTCCATCCGTTTACGGAGGCGTCGGCCTAACTTGTGCGAGGGCTTTTCGATCAGCCGATAGGTTACCTCGGTCACGAATAACGTGATAGCCATCGCAAGGACCATCAGCCCCATCATTGTGGACGTAGCAGCCAGCGTATCCTTGTTCCGAACCCCCGCCAGACGGCAATACGCTTCAACGGTACATCCGATGACCGTAAAATGAACGAGATACAAACTATACGACCGGTCCCCGAGCCAACGGGCAATTTGGCCGAACCAACCGCCGGCAATTTTACTGCCCTGTGACTCCGCGCCGACCAAGCCGCAAATGAGGACCAGAATGCCGATGGCGACGGGCACCTCAAACCCATTGCGCGTCCACCCGAAGCGTCGTGATATCAGCAGAATGCCGACGATCCCCACGATAGCGGCCACGGCGATGCGCAAACCATTCTTCCCGCGCCAGATGCCACGAGTCAATTGCCCGGAAACGTAAAGTTCAGCGGCCCATGCGCCCAGAAGCCATTCTCCGAAACGGGCAGGAGCAAAAAGGTGTGGCTCCATGATTCGAGGCAAATTGGCCGTATCGAGATGCAAGAATCGCCAGGCCGCCCGATAGGCGATTCCGATTACCAGCCCGCAGATAGCGCAACGGCTGATGCCGATGCGTCGAAACAGCGGGAACAGCAGCATGTAAAGCAGGTAAAAATGAACTTCAACCGTCAGCGACCACATCGCCGGAATAATCCCCAATATAGATTGGCCGAACGATACGAAATAAGGCCATAGCACCAGATGGCCGAGGAAATTCGCAACCGTCACTGGCTCAGCACCAAACCCGACCTTGGTTCCCATGGTGATCATGCCGACGAAGACCATCACGACATATAAGGGATAAAGCCGGGCGAATCGAGCGATTGCAAATGACTTCAGATCCAGGCGTCCGGGTTGCAGGACTTGCCGCAAGTGAATGCAGAAACCGCTGATCACAAAGAAGAGGGATACACCGAGGAATCCGTAAGCCCAGACGTGATTGAGCATTTGAACTGCGATCGACGAATGCCCGAGCAAAGCGATTTCTGCGGCGCTGGGGCTGAATTCAACGTTTTCCGATCGGAGCCATGTTTTCTGAGCGTGGAAAAAGACCACCCCGATCGCCGCCAAGCCGCGCAGAAGATCGAGCGTGGCCAGATTCCGGTGCTGAATCGGCGGCGATTGCTGCTTCAGGTTAAATTTAGCAGTGGTATCCATCGATCACCCGGGCGTTCCAACACCTACGCGCGGCGCGAGATCAGACGGCTAAGCCGCCTTTACGTGGCGGGCCGATTTTCTCACGGACGCTAGATGTCAAGACGCGATACACAAACAAACAAGCACATGCACCCAACGGAATGGTTGGCTTGACCAAAGCTAACAGATCGGGGAAGTATCGTCGAGGACTGGAAAAGGGGACAAATACGGATAAAGCTGGATTTGCGGATTTTAACCCGGATTTAGTGAACGAATTCCGCGCAACCCGATGAATCCGGCGAATTGATTTGTGCCGCATGAGCAGGTTGGGAGAGATGGCGAGATTGGCACTTTTCAGGTGGCGTGGGCGTCTTGCCCGCGTTTTCTTCCTAAGAAAGCACGGGCTACGAATAAGTTCTCAAGCTCACAGCGCAACCTACGAAATTCGAGGCCCGTCATCGGGGATGGTTATTAGTGGTCTGCTTTTTCATAAAACGGAAACAGTCTCAGAATTTCAGCTTCATTGGGTTGGTTGCCGTATTCGCAGACTTCAAAGGCTTCGGCGGCGTGGATGGCGGCGCCCTTTTGTTCGCCATATCGTTTTACGAGGGCGGCGCGATAACGATTGGCGACGCCGAGGTTCATCTGGCCCCAGCCGCTTTTCTTGAGCCAGGCTTTGCGTGCGGCAATGTCGCTGGCGGGCGGTACGGTCTTCACAAAACTCGCGCTCCCGTTGGCACCGCCTTCGTAAATCTGAGACTCCAATTCGTCGAGTGCATCGAGCTTGCGATCCAACACACTGTCTAGATTGACGACGATGTCAGGCCGGAAGGGATAGGGCTTCTGAAATCCGTCGCTGGAATAAAGGAAGACGGGATTGCGCTTGAGCGGTGGTGTTTCCGGGCAAAACCAGGGAACGGTGACCATGTAGGCGGCGTCCTGCATCAGAACGCCGACGTATCGATGATCGGGATGATAATCCCACGGCCGATGGGCGATGACGATATCAGCGCGCCACTCGCGAATCAGCCGGGTGATGATTCGGCGATTCTCAAGCGTGGGAATCAATTCACCGTCGTGGATGGGCAATACTTCCGTTTCAACACCAAGTGCTTTGTCGGCGGCTTTGACTTCGGCCAGACGACGTTGTGCGAGCGGTTCTCCGTGCAGTTGCCAATGACCGATGTCGCCGTTGGTCACCGACACAAATTTTACATGGTGTCCCTGCTGCACCCATTGTGCCGCGGTTCCGCCGGCCTTTAATTCTGCATCATCGGGATGCGCGCCAAACACGATGATCCGTAATTTGCCGTCGCTTGTTTCGGAGACGGGTGAGGTTGGTGACGGACTGTGGGCACAGCCGATCGCCCCGCCGAAGAATACGGAAATCAACATGAGCCAGTAAGTGGGAGTCGAATAATGAGAGGTGAATGGATTGATGCCGGAAGACATGAAGTGAACCTCGATTCGGGTAAGAGTTGTCCGAGTCTGTATGTTACTGCATCGCCGGGGAATCTGTTGTAAGAGGGGTGGCCGGATACAAAAACTGATTTTCTCCGCTCTGTCTCCGAATTCTCCGCGACCCCGGGTTGCATTTCTTCCCGCCGGGGTAGAGGAATGCGAACAAGGAATCATTTGGAATTCCTTGTACTAGAGCACTTTTCAGCTTGGTAGGTCGCTTAGGTGTCGGGGTGCCACGGGTCGGCGTACTCGCAGACCTGTGCTTTTTTCAGTGAATGACACGCACAGGTCTCGGAGTACCGCGACCTGTGGCACCCGACCAAGTTGAAAAACGCT
>JBBRMF010000015.1:0-40030 GCA_038230975.1 Tepidisphaerales bacterium | reverse complement strand
GAAAATCGTTTGCGGGCGTCGGCGAGGCGTTTGACGAGATCGCTGAACTCCGCGTCGCCGTCGATGAGGCCTTCACCACCTTCGGGGAGAAAGTTGAGGAACAAACCGCGGGTGAAGCCTTCCAACAGCCAACGCCGACTGCGATCGACCAGCAATCCCAGACGAAAATGCGGGAATACATACCGAAAGGGCTCCAGATCATTCAGGGAATTCGCGCCGGTGATCCAATCCCAATTGTAATGCTGAAATGTCTGTGAAACATCGTTGTAGAATTCCCCTGAGAAACTCGCGTGCGGATCGATTAATTGCCCGGCATGCAATATCTGTTTGCTGAGCGCGTAAAGAGGTTTGAGTAATTCCTGCGGCCTGTGGTGATGGTTCGCGGCATAACAGAGCCGATCGGCGAAGAGTTGGTCGAAACAAATGCTGGAAAACCCGAGGCGATGCAGTGCTGCACAGCCTTCCGCAAAAGCCTGCTGATACCCGACCGTCGCCGGGCAGATGAAGGCGGATTCGTCTCGATTACAATACGGCGGATTAAACGTCGGAACAAAATTCAGCGAGTACGACCAGGCCTGAGTGCGGCGGTTTCCATGCTCATCGGTTTCAAACCAAGCCTTTGGTGCGGTGCGCGTTTTCAGGGAGCGACAACTTACAAAAGGCACAACATTCACACCCAATTGCCGACATTCGGCAATAGCCTGTTTCAACTCCGCTTCCGTTCCGAGCTTCGGATTCAGTTTCATCGGCAGCTCGAAATAGCTGTCGAAAAGGAACCAGCAAATCAGCTCTTTGAGCCCGTGAGCTTTCGCATCGCGCGCCGCAACCGGGAGATCCCGATAAAGGAAATTCGGGTCGCTATCATACAGGTACGTCGAAAAATAGAGGCTCCGTGCCCCAAGTGAATCCTGTAAGTAGTGCGTGGGTTTTACGGTGGGCAGATTTGCTGAAGTGAACGCTTTGTACTGCTCGATTCCGACACGCCAATCGCCGTCGTGTGGCTGCACTGTGAATTCCGGGCTCGTCCAGCTATCGCCTGTTTCAATGTGCGGGTAATGAGCCCAGGAAATAGTGAGCTTCGGAGTGAGTTTTTCTCGCTCGACGTATAAACCCTGCAGGGGAACATCCAAATCGTCCGAGAAGACTGACAAACCGCGATGGCTGTTGCCGATGCGGAACCATTTCATGCACCATTCATGCATGCCATAGATAAAATACCAGCGGCGATAAAGTTCGTAGAACGCAGCCGCGCCATCAGGAGATTGCATCGAGACATGCGGTTGTTTCACGGAACGCCCCAGATGCAATTCCTCGTGCTTCGGATCACCGGTTGGCATCAGCCCGGCCAGGTGTGGGAAGAGGATTTGCGGAATGACATGCGGGCTGTGGTTCACGACGTGAAGTCGCATCGCAAATCCACCCTCGTGAGACGGGCGAATCCGCAAGACCGCAGAGACGTCATACTGCCCCCGCTCAGATCGAAGCAAACGGAAGCGAATATGCGATTCATTCCCGATTTGCTCGACGCTCGATATTTGTTGCCCGCGCGGCGAGCGCAGGCGGTGGGGCAACTCGTCCGGCAACGGAAGCGCGATGTCGAATAAACCTGCATTCCCCTCCAAAAGAGGGCGATGAAAGCCAGTCAATCCCAGTTCGCGGAGAGAACCGTCGACAGGATCGATCAACAGCCGTGCATTGCCGGACTGAATTTCCATGGTGTTGTTTTACAGGGAAGATGGAAAAGGAACCATGAGGAGGAAGCTGGAATCACTTGAACCCGTCGCTATATTACTCGAATGAGCACACTAAACATTCCACCCACCGCAAAACTTGATTTTCTCTCTCTGGGCGCGCTCGTCCACCGGCTTGATCCGGGAGTGATTCCCTTTCGCAAGGCTCGGTCTTTTGACATTCACGTTTCCGGCGGTGAATACAACGTTGCGGCGAATCTTTCAGATTGCTTCGGCCTGAAGACCGGCGTGGCGACCGCGATGGTCAAGTACCCGATCGGAGAATTGATTCAGGCCAAGGTGCGCGAGGCGGGGGTCACGCCGTTTTATAAATGGTTCGATCACGACGGCGTTCGCGGGCCGAATATGGCTACCGTTTACAGCGACCGCGGGCAGGGGGTTCGAGCTCCTGTCGTTTTTTACAATCGGTCGAACGAAGCCGGCGCGATGTTGAAAGCGGGGGATTTTGACTGGGCGAAGATCATGGCCGGGGGCGTAAAGTGGTTCCATTCGGGCGGCATTTTTGCGGCACTGTCCGAGACCACCTCGGATGTCATCATCGAAGGCATGAAGGCCGCTAAAGCACAAGGGGCCGTCAATTCGTTTGATCTGAACTATCGCGCCAAACTCTGGGCTTCTGCCGGCGGGGAGGCCAAGGGTGTACAAGTCATTAAAAAGATCGTCAGCAACGTCGATGCGTTGGTCGGCAACGAGGAAGATTTGCAAAAGGGCCTGGGGATCAAAGGGCCGGACGTGGCCGCCGGCAAATCAAAGCTGGACCCGGAAGCGTTTTTCAAACTGATCGACATCGTGATCGAGCAGCATCCGCACATTAAGATGGTCGCAACGACATTGCGTGAGGTGCATTCCACAAATCGCCATGACTGGGCAGCCGTGCTGTGGCTCGAGGGTAAGCGTTATGTAAGCCCGACGATGCAGTTGGATGTCATTGACCGAATCGGTGGCGGTGATGGTTTCGCTGCCGGCCTATTCTATGGGCTTATAGCCGGAAAGACGCCCGAAGAGGCGTTGCGCCTCGGCTGGGCGCACGGCGCGTTACTGACCACATTCCCCGGCGACGTCACGATGGCCAAACTGGAAGAAGTTGAGGCGTTAGCAAAAGGCGGTTCCGCCCGGGTACAACGATAGACGAAATAAATAAAAACCACCCAAACCGGCCATGGTCCCCCCCCCCGGTGACCATGGCTTTTTCGTTTAGGAAGTTCTCAACATCCCGGTTCCTTGCGCGGTCGAAGCTGAGACCAGGTCACCATCGCGAACTCCTGCAACTCCCCTGCGACATGCCGCACCGTTTGAACGCTGTCGCTCACCAGCGGAGCCTCAAGCGCGCCGTCTACGTTGCCGCTCAATTGCAGGACGGCCTCACGCATACCCGAACGCATGTCCATGACGTAACTCTCGTAAGGCGGGGCGTGCAGACGCGTCAATTTTGCGGGCCAAGCGAGTGGAACAGCGGCCGACGGAATGGGCAGTAGTTGGACGATTTGCCGCTGCGATGGCGCGTGTGATACCCGATACTGCCAAAATACGATCGCGATCGTGGCCGCCATCGCCCCCATCATCAATGGCAGGAATCGTCTCCAGATCAACCCTGTTACGGGCATCTTCATCGGCTTTCCGAGAAGTTCCGTGGCCAAGTCACCGGCATAGCCCGTGGCGCGATAGTCGGATACGGCTGATTCAAGTTGTTTGCGAAGTTCACTCATGACGATTCTTTCAAAGCATAAGAATTATCTTGCAGCAACGACTCCGTCCGCTAAAGAACTCGAAAAGAAATGGTGGCATAGGCGTCTCGCCCGTGCTTTTGTCTGAAGAAAACGCGGGCGAGACGCCCACGCCACCTATAAATTCCCAGTCTCTAAAGCGGACCTTACGAAAGACTGTTTCATACTTTATTCAACGCCGCATTTCGCGGTAAAATGGTTGTCGTTTTCGGGGCCGACAATCTCAGCTTCATTGCCCGCAACGCCTGGTGTACGGTGGCCTTTACCGTACCTTCGGCACAACCCATGGCTTGCGCGGTTTCCTCGACGGACAATCCTTCAAAAAATCGAAACACAATCGCCTCTCGTTGCCTGTCTGGTAGATCGGCTAAAACCGCATGCAAATTTTCACGCTGCTCCGCAAGATCGGCGGCCACCAAAGGCGATTCCAACGGTTGGTGCTTTGCGGCAAGAAATTCCTGCCCTTCATCCGAAATCGCGCGATGCTTGCGACGCATCTCCCGCACGACATTCAATGCAATCCCCAGCGACCAGGTTTGCAGTTGGCTGTCACCGCGAAAAGCAGACAGCGTTTTGATAAACCGCAACCCGGTTTCCTGCGTGGCTTCGCGGGAGCGTTCTATATCACCCAACAAGCTCATCGAGAAACGAAACCACGGATCCTGCAACTCTCGCAGCAGCACTGCCAAGGCGGCCTGGTCCCCTTCGCGGGCAAATTTTACCGTCCGATCGTCCACGCGAATCCTTCCATCCCGTAAGTAAGTGCATCTGGCCGATGACAGGTTTAGAGTATATCCGCCCGTGATTGCGGGTGCTGCAATGCGATTTCAGGGGAATCGGCATTTCCGGATCACGGGATATCAGGCAGATTTTTTTGCAAAATAGACAAAATAGGGGATTTTTTTTGGAAATTCTCGCGTTGGCGAGATATGCTTTGTAAACGGCTGAAGTCAGCTGCAGCCGCCTTTCGCTTTGTCGCCTGCAGGTGTGTCTGTACACATCGAAAAGTCTGAGCACTTCTTTTTTGTTCGGGGTTAGAGTTATGAAAAGACGAATTCTCATCATCGATGATGAACCGGGTTTCACGACCCTGTTGAAGCACAGCCTCGAAAGCGAGGGTTACTATCTGGTCGAGGAAGAGAACGAAGCTTCCCACGCCTTGATCGCAGCCCGCGAGTTTGATCCGGATCTTTTTATTCTCGACGTCATGATGCCCGAGATGGACGGCAGCGATGTTGCCGCGATGCTCCGGGCCGATCGTCGATTTAAATACACCCCGATCCTTTTTCTGACCGCATTGGCACTCAATGCCGAGCCGCCTGTCGTGTCATCCCCTTGCGGCGGGCAAATCTATCTGCCGAAGGACACGCCGATCGATAAGTTGATGGCTTGCATCGAAGAAAAGATCGGTCGCTACGCGGTCATTCCATTGCGTTGAGCCACCCCCATCTCAGTGACCAGCGCGTGCAGTTGCCGGTGCGTATCGTGCCATTCGCGCAGACGAACGTAGGATAAAAAATTTTCCTGGCAGGTCCGCCGCAGTTTGCTCGTCGAGAGATGCGCTACTTTTTCGTGATACCATTTCCACAGTTTCAGGTATGAGACGAAATCACTGTTCTCATCCTTGAAGGGGCCGTGGGCGATGTCCGCCATCTCCTGCTTGTCCATCGGCCTCTCGCGCGGGTCTTGCACGCTCAATGCGGCGGCGATGATCAAAACATCCGGCAGACAATTCTCATCGCGCGCCGCCAAAATCATTCGCCCGATGCGCGGATCGACCGGCAACTTTGCCAATTCCCACCCGAGATTCGTCAGTGCGTTCTTGTCATCAATCGCTCCCAGTTCCTGCAGCGTATGGTAACCGTCTTTGATCATTCGATAATCCGGCGGCTCCACAAACGGAAACTCCGCGACGTCGCCAAGCCGCAGTGAAGTCATCTGCAGAATGACACTTGCCAGATTGGTTCGCCAGATTTCCGGTTCAGTGAATTGGGGTTGTTCTTCAAAATCCACCTGCGAATACAGCCGCACGCACACGCCTTCGCTCACTCGCCCGCAACGGCCTTTGCGTTGATCTGCGCTGGCACGGCTGATTTTTTCGATCGGCAATCGCTGCACTTTTGTGCGCACCGAATATCGACTGATTCGCGCCAATCCCGGGTCGATCACATATTTGATCCCCGGCACGGTCAGCGATGTCTCGGCGACATTGGTCGACAAAACAATTCGTCTTCGTCCATGCTCGGAAAAAACTTTGTTTTGATCTTCCGTGGAAAGCCGTGCGAACAACGGCAAAATCTCCGGCATCTGCTGCACCCCCGGCGGATGATGTTTGCGAAGTGCCTCGGCGGTCTCACGAATCTCCCGCTCACCGGCCAGAAAAATCAGCGTATCGCCCGGCGCTTCCCGCCAGAGTTCATCAATGGCGTCAATGATCCCCTGAATCTGCGTGATGTCTTCTTCCTCCGGATCATCGCTCACGAGCGGCCGATATCGCACATCGACCGAATACGTTCGCCCGGAAACTTCGATGATCGGCGCGCCTCCAAAATGCTTGCTGAATCGCTGCGGATCGATCGTTGCGGAAGTGATGATCAATTTCAGATCCGGCCGTTTCGGAAGCAGTTGCCGTAAGTAGCCCAGAAGAAAATCGATGTTCAGGCTTCGCTCGTGAGCCTCGTCGATAATGATCGTGTCGTAGGCGCTCAAGAATCGATCGCCCTGCGTTTCGGCCAGCAAAATGCCATCCGTCATCAACTTGATATAAGTATCCGTTGAGAGTTTATCGCTGAACCGCACCTTGTAACCGGCGGCGTGCCCAAGCGGTGAATCCAGCTCATGCGCAATGCGCGTCGCCACAGTTCGCGCGGCAATTCGCCGGGGTTGCGTATGCCCGATCATCCCATCCACCCCGCGCCCGATCTCCAGACAAATCTTCGGCAACTGCGTTGTTTTTCCGGACCCCGTTTCACCACAGAGCACGATCACCTGGTTCGCCGAGATGGCGGCTGCAATCTCAGCCTTCCGCTGCACCACCGGCAGATCCTGCGGATAGGTCGGCTTCGGAAGGTTGCTCGATCGCCGCGAGCGCTGTCCGGCCGATGCGGTGACTTCCGCAATGAGCTGCCCCAATGGCTCATCAAACGGTTTACGATCCCGAGCCAACTGATGCACGCGCGTCAACTTGTGCCGAAGCCGATGGCGATCTCGCCCCATGCATCGTTCAATACTGGCAGCCAACTGTTCGGCGGTCTGCGTCACGATTTAAAGGTAACGGACAGGAGGCGGGGCGGGAAGGAAGGTCTGAAAGTTAAGACATCATGTAAATTTTCAAGATTCATAATCAATATGATACGCTTCGGTTGACAGTGCTTCTTCGCCCCGAAGGGGCGGCGGGTTGTAGCCACGGGTGGATCGCAGCGCAATCCGTGGGAGAAATTCCATCACGCCGCCCCGAATTTCAAAAAACAGTCGATTGACATTACGTATCGGCGATTTATACTTTCCGCCCTTCTCCGCCTCCTGTGCGCGCTGAAAAGTAGCACGGGGAGCGCTGCCATAGCTCAGTGGTAGAGCGCCACATTGGTAATGTGGAGGTCCAGGGTTCAACCCCCTGTGGCAGCTTTGGCGGCAGACGGCATTTGGCACCGGGCCCTGACTGGCATTTTGCAGTACGGACCCGATCCCTAATGCCGCATGCCGATGATTCGCAGTGATCGTATCAGAACGGACTCGACAACCGTTCGGAAGCAGATGAGCGGAAACAGGCTAGATTGGCCGAAATCCGCGATGAACTCATCTGGAGGTCCCCAGGCATGGCCAAGGCAAATTTTGAACGTAAAAAGCCGCACGTGAACGTCGGCACCATCGGTCACATCGACCACGGCAAAACCACCCTGACTGCGGCGCTCAGCGCCCGCTCGCAGGCGAAGTTTGGCACGACCGCCAAGAACTACAAGGACATCGCCAAGGGCGGCACCGAACGCGATGCCACCAAGACGGTGACCATCTCCGCCGCTCACGTGGAATACGAGAGCGAAGCACGTCACTACGCCCACGTAGACTGCCCCGGCCACGCCGACTACATCAAGAACATGATCACCGGCGCTGCCCAGATGGACGGCGCGGTCCTCGTGGTCTCCGCCGCCGATGGCCCGATGCCGCAAACCCGCGAGCACATCCTGCTGGCCCGTCAGGTCGGTGTGCCCCGGATCGTCGTGTTCCTCAACAAGATCGATCTGGTGGATGATCCCGAACTGCTCGACCTTGTCGAGATGGAAGTTCGCGAACTACTGACCAAGTACGGCTTCCCTGGCGATGATACCCCGATCATTCGCGGTTCTTCCAAGCCCGCCTTGGACAACCCGTCCGATGCCGCCGCCACCAAGTGCATTGACGAACTGGTTAAGGCCCTGGACACCTACGTCCCGATGCCCATGCGTGAGAAGGACAAAGCGTTCCTCATGCCGATCGAAGATGTGTTCTCGATCAAGGGCCGCGGTACCGTGGGTACTGGCCGTATCGAACGCGGTGTTTGCAAAGTCGGTGACACGGTCGAAATCGTTGGCCTCAAGCCGAACAAGACCACGGTCATCACCGGCGTTGAAGCATTCAACAAGACGCTCGACGGTGGTGAAGCCGGTGAAAACGTCGGCGTGCTTCTGCGCGGTGTTGAAAAAGACGATCTTCAGCGCGGTCAGGTGTTGTGTGCTCCCAAGAGCATCACCCCGCACACGAAGTTTGAAGCGGAAGTCTACGTGTTGACCAAGGAAGAAGGCGGTCGTCATACGCCGTTCTTCACCGGGTATCGCCCGCAGTTCTACTTCCGCACGACCGACGTAACCGGTGCAGCCAAGCTGCTCGGTGGCGCAGAAATGGTCATGCCGGGCGACAACGTGACCATGGAGATCGAGCTCCAGGCTCCAATCGCCATGGAAGAAAAGCTCCGCTTCGCCGTCCGCGAAGGTGGCAAGACGGTCGGTTCGGGTGTTGTGGTAAAGATTTTGGCTTGATTTTGATTGGTCAGTGGTCAGTTGTCAGGTGTCCGTTGTAAATACAAATGCAGTCATTGCATCTGATTTACAACTGACTACGGACAACTGACCACTGGCTTCTTTGGTGTTGTTATGGCAAAAGATAATCGCGAAATGGTTTGGCTACAGTGTTCGGAGACCGGTGATTTGAACTACCGCACGGAGATCAAGGTCGTCGGTGGGGTTCAGAAAATCGAGGTCAAGAAGTATTCTCCGCGCTTGCGCCGCCATACGCTGCATAAGATTAAGCGGAAATGATCAATCGTCCGGTGTCAGGGTCCGTTGTCAGCTGTTAAGAAAATGCCGAATTTTTTTTCTTAACAACTGACAACGGACCCCTGACGACTGACGAAATAAAATTACGCCGGTAGCTCAATTGGCAGAGCAGCCGTCTCCAAAGCGGCAGGTTCAAGGTTCGATTCCTTGCCGGCGTGCTTCGATTAAGGTGGACCCCCTGGTTTCTGGAAATGTTTATGGCCTCTCTGATGAAGAAAGACGGAACGAACGACATGGCCGACGACGCCGATCGAGATAATCCTTCGCAAGAGAAATCGCTGGCCAAAAGCGGCAACATTCCCGCTAAGAATCCTGTTTCGGCCAACTTGAAGTCGGGCGTAACGGGAGTCAATCGCGGGGGATTTTTCACGATCTATAAGAAGGGCCAGGGTTACTGGACCCGAATCGGAACGGTGGGGGGCGCGGTCCTGATCGCACTGCTCACGTCTCAGTTCCTTTATTTGCGTGCCGCCGTCTGGTTCCAAGTGAATAATCGTCCGAATATGCCGGTCGTTCTTGGGCTCGTGGGTGGTTTCCTAGCCATCTTCACGTTGGTCGTGTTCATGGCCGTTAATCGTGCAAACGTGGTCGATTTTTTGATCGCCACGGACAGCGAAATGAAGAAGGTGAACTGGACGACCAAAGCTGAACTGATCGGTTCAACCAAGGTCGTCATCATCTTTATGTTATTTATCGCATTCCTTCTGTTTGCCTTCGATACATTTTTTGGTTACGTCTTCTACTTGATCAAAGTGCTTCAGTTCGGGCCCTTCGGTTGATGCGAATCCGTCCGCTAAAGCGGACCCTACAGAGTATCCTTTCCGTTTTTAGAAAAAGCCTATGCAACTCTTCACGCTGCGAGTCGCGAGTAACAAAGAAGACCAGGTCCGAGAGAAACTGGCCCGCAAGGTCAAGATCGAAGGACTTGAACACGTCGTCGGACGCATTCTCGTTCCGTCTGAACGCGTTCGTTCGATGAAGGGCGGCGTGCGGAAGGAATCGGATCGCAAGAAGTTCCCCGGCTATGTCTTTATCGAACTGACCCTGGATAAGGATGGCCGTATTCTCGACGACGTCTGGTACATGATCAAAGGCGTGGATGGCGTCGGTGATTTTATCGGTTCCAACGGCAAGCCCAGCCCGATGTCCGCCAAAGAGCAAGCCACCATGCTCGAAGATGCCGACAAGCCCGAGGGCGAGAGCGTCTCCAAGATGGACGTGAAGAAGGGCGACAAAGTCCGCGTGACCGATGGTGCCTTCATGAACTTTGAAGGTGAAGTTGACGAACTGTTGCCCGATAAGGGCGCGGTTCGCATTATCACCACGATTTTCGGTCGCCCAACACCTTTGGAATTGGAATATTGGCAGATTGAGAAGATGTAATTGGGTTCGTCCGTGGTCTGTTGTGAACTAGAATAACTGCGGCTGTCTTGTGTTCTTAACAACCGACTACTGACCACGAACAACTGACCAAAACATGTTCAGGGTTCTCCAATATTACGGTAAATATCAATCCGCACGGGGCGCACTCGGTGGGCTTCCGATATGGGCGCGGTGGTTGGTGTTTTTGGCGGCAATTCCGGGAATAATATTGCTGCTCTTGTCAGTCTTCACATTTTTTGTTAGTCTTTTCGTCCTTTTACTCTTGGCCGTGCCGTTCTACCGGTTGGCCAGTTGGGTATCAGGCCCGCAACCCGAAGTGGAGGCTTTTCAAGCCCCTCTAGGGGGTGTGGACTTTGTCGAGCCGGCGGAGTTTGTGCCGCCAAGCTTTGAAGTTCACGGCGGCGATCACGGCACGGTCGTCGTGGAGACAACTGTTTCCGAAAGCGCTTCGGAGGCCGCAGTGCAGTTGACGCCGGTCCCACGGCAGGGACGCAGGCAAATAGAAGTTCGGATCGTCGAGCCGTAGGTTACGCCGATTTCGCAGCATGGGCGTCTCGCCCGTGCATTTTTGAATAAAGAACACGGGCGAGACGCCCATGCCACCTATTCAATCTACTGATTTAGGATCGAGAATATCATGGCCAAGAAAGAAATGACTTCGCAGTTCAAGCTTCAGGCTCCCGGCGGCACCGCTACCCCAGCGCCCCCGATCGGCCCGGCTCTTGGTCAGCACGGCGTCAACCCCGGGCAGTTCATCCAGAAGTTCAATGCGATGAGCGCCCACCTCAAGGGCAAAGTCATCGGTTGCCTCGTCACGGTCTACAAAGATCGTACGTTCGATATCGAACTCAAGAGCCCACCCGCCAGCGTCCTGTTGAAGGATGCCGTCAAAGCCGAAAAGGGCAGCGGGGAACCGAACAAGAACAAGATCGGTAAGCTCACGATGGCTCAGTGCATCGCGATCGCCAAGGAAAAAGGCAAAGATCTCAATGCCTTCGACGACGCCGCTGCTGGTCGCGTAATCGCTGGTACGGCTCGGAGCATGGGAATCACCGTCGAAGGCTAACTGGAGTTGATCGTCCCGTTGGTAACCGAGTGGCATCTGACTGAGTCGTCGTACTCATAATACGGAGAAAGACTAGGCGGCCTGCTCAATCGACGATGTTTTCGTACAAAGGTGGTTATCAGACCACCAATGGCGGATTGGTCAACACGGGCAGTGAGCCGCTGGACGTCTCGCTTTTGCGAGGCATTCTGAAAGAACGAGAATTCGAAGGCGCACCACGGCCTGTAATAGTGGGAGCTCAGCGGGAGCTTTTTACACCCGCAACAGGAGCGACTAGCCACATGGCTGTCATTATTAAACGTTCGAAGCGCTACAAGGAAGCGGCCACCAAGGCCGTTCTCACGCCCGTCACGATTGACGCGGCGATTGATGCCGTCAAAGCATTTCCCCCCACCAAGTTTGATCAATCCGTTGAGTTGATCTTCAACCTTGGCATTGATGCCAAGCAGGCCGATCAGATGATCCGCGGTTCGCTCTCATTGCCGCACGGCGTGGGTAAGACCAAGCGGGTCGTCGCGTTCTGCGGCGAGAACCTGGTTCCCGTCGCCCTGGCCGCTGGCGCGTTGCGTGCTGGTGGGCAGGAATTGGTCGCCGCGATCGAGAAGGAAAACTTCACCGATTTCGACGTTGCCATCGCCAGCCCGGACATGATGCGATTCGTCGGTCGGCTCGGTAAGGTGCTTGGTCCCAAGGGCCTGATGCCCTCGCCCAAGGCTGGCACCGTGACGCCGAACATCGCCGATGCCGTCAAGGAATATGCGGCCGGTAAGGTTGAATTCCGCAACGATTCCGGTGGCAACGTCCACTGCGTCGTCGGGAAGGTCAGCTTCGAGAACCAGAAGCTTGAAGACAATATCAACGCAATGGTCGCCCAGGTTCGCAAGATGAAGCCGTCGACCAGCAAGGGTACTTACCTGAAGAAAATCGTCATAAAAGGGACGATGACTCCGGCGGTGCAACTGAACATTCAATAAATTGTTGTCCGTGGTCAGTTGTCCGTTGTTAATTCCAACTGACCACTGACAGCGGACAACCGACAAGGCAACCCATGAGCAAAAAAGTCAAAAATCTCCTGACCGATGAATTGAAAAAGCGTTTCAGTGATGTCGAAGGCGTGGCGGTCATCAGCCCGCGCGGCATCAGCGCTTCAAAGAATCACGGCATTCGTCTTCGCCTGCATGCCCAGGGCCTGCGGATGATGGTCGTGAAAAACACGCTTGCCAAGCGAGCCACCGGCGGAACCAAGCTAGCCGGGTTTGAAGTATTGCTGGATGGCCCAAGCGCCGTCATCTACGGCAAGGCCAGCATCCCAGCCATCGCCAAGCTGTTGCTTGAAGAAAAGAAAAAGGACGAGAAGCTTGAGCTTCGCGGTGCCTTCTTCGACGGTGAAGTATACCTCGGCGACAAAGGCATCGAGCAGGCCAGCAAGCTGCCGACGCGCGAAGAGGCGATCTCGTCGATCGTCGCTGCCATGCTCGGACCGGGCAGCAAGCTCGTTGCCGCGCTCAAGGGTCCTGGTGGTCAACTCGGTGGGATTCTCAAAACCATCGAAGAGAACGCCAAGACCAAAGAAGGCGAAGTGGCACCGGCCTAAGAACCGCGACCCAAGCCTACATAGCCCCCGGCATGCCGGGGGCTGTATAGGGCAAACAACGCGTTTTAATTTTGTTAAAAAGTTTGTGACATCCGACTGTTCCAACAGTCCCCTTGTGGGTCAAACCGTTTCAGTGTGAGACGGACTCTTGGACGGGATGGAGCATCGACACGGAAAGGGACACGACACGTCCCGGAGAGATTACCATGGAAATCGCAGAACTCGGCGACAAACTCGCTGGCCTTACCCTCAAGCAAGCCGTTGAATTGGCTGCTTACCTGAAAGACACCCACAAGATTGAAGCCGCCGCCGGTGGCGGAATGATGATGGCTGGTCCGGCTGCCGCTGCCGCCCCGGTTGAAGAAGCCAAGACCACGTTCGATGTGGTTCTCAAGGCGGCCGGTGACAAGAAGATCAACGTCATCAAGGAAGTTCGCGCAGCCACGGGCCTAGGCTTGAAAGAAGCCAAGGACATGGTCGAAGCCGCTCCCAAGGTCATCAAGGAATCTATGACCAAGGAAGATGCCGAGAAGTTGAAAAAGACTCTCGAAGAGCAGGGTGCCACTGTCGAACTGAAGTAATTTCAGTTGCATGATCGTCAATCTGAAGATCTAAAACGGAGCGACATTGGAGAAATTTCAGGTCGCTCCGTTTTTATGCGCCACGCATGTCGAGTGTTCTGGGGTGCAAGTCCCCTTCAGGCCGTAATGAGCGGAACCGTCCGTCTAACCAAGGGTGGCCAGCCTGACCGAGAAATACGTTCTGTCGAACCGTTAAAAGAAACCGCCGGATACGATGAGTACGTCCAGTGGTGTTTGGGGACCGGGGCCGCGAGGCCCCCCCTCTACCCGATCTCCCGAGTTCGTGTTGGATACCCTCTCTATAAACCAGCAGCTGCAAAACTGCGATTATGCAGGGTCGCGACGTTTTCGCCGTTGACGGAGAAGCAGGCCTGCGGCGGTACCGATCAGCAGGCCGATGGCAGATGGTTCGGGGATGGCGGTGATGAGGATCTGTTTGTTTACCACATCGTAATTGATCGTATAGTGCGGCGAAATTTGATCAAACGTGCCGGTGAGATTGCCGGTATACGTGGCAATTTTGTACGTACCGCCCGGGGCAACGGTGCTGGGCAAGTCGAGGAAATCGTTCGCGGAGCTGAGATCCAGATTGCCGGTGATGGCCAACAGATCGGCGGAGTTGGAACCTGAGGCTTCAGCGATCAGGTGGGCACCACTATTGAACACGACATTGCCAGTGATCGTCAGTGTGCCGATCCCGTTGTTGCCCGGGGAAAGTGTGCCACCGATGATGATGTTGCCAACGGAGGTACCCGCGCTGGCATTGAGAACACCGCTGCCGGTGAGCGAGCCGCCTTGAAGGTTTGCGCCGTTTTTCCCGAGGTTGACGTGACCGTTGACGCGCAGTTCACCGGCGGTTTGAAGCAGCGGCACGTCGAGGTTGAAATCCATCGTCGTGCCTGGGTAGCTCAGGATTGAACCGGAACTGATGAGCAGGCCGGAGACCAGGAAGTCTCCACCGAGGATGTCCGCTGCGAGCGTTCCTTGATTGATGATGCCGCCACCCTTGGCAGCGAGGCTGCCACTCTTACCATGGATGGTAATCCCCGGGCCGAAGGTAACGGCCACACTGGTGCCAGAGTTGTTGTAGATCTCACTGGTATTGCTATTTGAATTGCCGAACGTCACATCCCCTGTGCCGCTGAGGGTCTGGCTGTTGGTTCCCTGGAAATAGAGATAGCCAAACCCGTTTGGCTTGCCACCGGAAAGATCGAGGGTGGAGTGGTCGAGCGTCAACCCGTTTTGCGCGTAAAGCACCTGGCCAAGGTTGTAGGCGATTCCGTTGGTTCCAGTATCGAGCGTGACACCGTCGAGAATGTCGCCGTTGCCGGCGACGATGAGTTGCGCGGTTCCAGCGGTGTTCACGGTGCCACCGCGGATCGTTCCACCGAGGAGGTTCCATGAACCCGTCGTGTTGTTGAGTGCGAGGGTGGAGGCGATGTTATTCAGGTTGCCGGTGAGGTTGACGACGCCGTTGGTGCGGTTGAATGTTCCGACGTCGGCAGTCGTGAAGTTACCCCCCAGGTTGACGGTACCGTTGTTAACGACAATGGTGCCGGAGTTGTGCCATGAGGTTGCGCTGATGTTGAGTGTGCCCCCATTGATGGCCTGCCATGATCCGGTGTTGGACTGAGTGTTGAGCAGGGTAATGGAGCGGCCGGGAACATCGGCTGAAATCGTGCCTTGATTGATGAGTCCGCCACCGGTTCCGTAGATATTGCCACTGCCTCCGTGGATCAGAATATTCGGACCGAAGGTTACGGTGACGGCCGTACCTGAAAGGTTGTAGAACTGGCTGTTAGTGTTGGTGACGTTCCCGAAAGTTACTTCACCGGTACCGCCGATAGTCTGGCTGTTGGTGCCCTGGAAATAGAAGTAGCCATAGCCGTTTGGCTGGCCATTGGAGAGGTCGAGCGTGGGGCTGGTGAGGGTTAGTCCGTTGTGAATTTCGAGGGTCTGTCCGTTTTTGTAGACTGTACCGTTGGTGCCGGTGGCGAGCGTCACGCCGTCGAGGATACCGCCGCCGCCGCTGGCGACAACAAGTTGTGCAGTGCCGGCCGTGGTGACCGTTCCGCCGCGAATCGTTCCGCCCGCAAAGTTCCAGGAGCCGGTCGTGTCATTAAGACCAAGGGTGGCACCGGCATTATTCAAGATGCCTGTGAGGTTGATCACGCCATTGGTGCGGCTGATCAATCCGATGCCGGAGTTCAAGAAGGTCCCACCGAGGTTAACGGTACCGCTGTTGACGACGATGGTGCCACTACTAGACCACGCCGCATTGATATTTAGAGTACCCCCGTTAATCGCCTGCCAAGAGCCGGTGTTGGTCTGCGAATTGAGCAGGGTAATAACGCGGCCGGGAACATCGGCTGAAATCGTGCCCTGGTTGATGATGCCGCCACCGGTTCCGTAGATGGAACCGCTGCCACCGTGGATCAGGATGTTCGGACCGAAGGTGACGGAAACGTTAGTACCGGAGAGGTTGTAGAACTGGCTGTTCCCACTGGCGACGTTCCCGAAAGTCACTTCACCGGTACCGCCGATGGTCTGGCTGTTGGTGCCCTGGAAGTAGAAGTAGCCATAGCCGTTTGATTTGCCACCGGACAGGTCGAACGTGGTGTTGGTAAGAGTCAGTCCGTTTTGGATCAGAAGCGTTTTACCGGCCGGGTTATAGAGAATACTCCCGCTCCCTGAATTAACGAGCGATACACCGTCAAGTACGCTATTGTCGCCAGAGACGACGAGTTGAGCCGTGCCGGCCGTCGATACCGTGCCACCGCGGATCGTGCCACCAAGTAGGTCCAATGAGCCCGTGCTATTATTGAGCGAGAACGTCGCGCTGGCATTGTTGAGCACACCTGTAAGATTGACCGCGCCGTTGGTGCGGCTGATCAACCCGATGCCAGAGTTAGAGAAAGTACCGCCAAGGTTGACGGTGCCATTGTTGACCACAATCGTACCGCTATTTTGCCAATTCGTGGCGTCGATGTTGAGCGTGCCGCCGTTGATGGCCTGCCATGAACCGGTATTGGTCTGTGCGCCGGATAGAGTGATCGCACGACCCGAAAGGTCGGCGGCAATGGTCCCCTGGTTGATGATTCCACCGCTATTTCCGATGACGCTGCCAGCACCACCATGAATCAGCAGGCCAGCGCTAATGGTCAGCGTGGCACCACCACTGGTGTCGTTTAGAATCTGACCGAAGTTGTTCGATACATTTCCAAACGTGATATCCCCGGTGCCGCCGAGGGTTTGGCTGTTTGTGCCCTGGAAGTAGAGGTAACCATATCCGTTCGCGGAACCCCCGGACAGGTCTACCGTGCCATTGATCGTGCCACCGCCATACAGGGCAAGTTGCGTTCCCGCGTTGTATTTTAGGGCATCGCCACTATCGAGCGTCAGGGAGAGTACTTGAAAGTTCCCGTTGAGCGTGACGACGGAGTTCAGGAGGTTGCCCCCGTCAATGAAGACGCGTGTGGTGGCGGAATTGGGGACGTTGTTGCTCCAGTTGCCGCCGAGACCCCAAAGCCCCGGGCCATCCGTTCGGCACGAACTCGGCTCTTCTGCGGTTCAACTTTCAAGCCCGGGCCGCCCGGAACCGAACGCGCAATTCGACCGTGGGAAGGTCGTAACGTCCGCAACAAAATGCCGCTCCGGAGGATTGAAATAGTCGGACAAATTCTTTGGTTTGCGCCGAACCATCGCCCTGTCACGCTTGCCGCCCGATACAACCAGGGCTAGACTCGTCTGACATGGTGAAGGCACCGCATATTCTGGAAAAATTGCCGAGGGTTTCTGCCGATGTACTTCAAGAGGCGTTGCCTTATGAACCCGTCTGCGCGGTTTTTAGAAGATATCTTCACCACGCGAAGCTGAAATTCACCCCCGAGCGGGCCATGATTCTGGACGCAGTGCTTAGAAAAGAAGAGTTATTCGAACCGGAAGGATTGATCGACTATCTGAAAAGCCTGGGCCACCGGGTGAGCCGGGCAACGGTCTATCGAACACTCAATCATCTGCAGGATGCCGGAATTCTCAAGCAGGTCTTTTTCGACAATAAGCAGTCGTATTACGAGGTTATCGCGGGTCGTAAAACACACGATTATTTAATTTGCGTGGCGACGGGCCAAGTCATCGAATTCAATAGCGAAAAGCTCCGTGCGTTGCGCGACGAGATTTGCCGTCAGCACGGTTACGATCCGATTTCCCACCGATTCCAGATTTTTGGATTGAGCCCCGAAGGAAAGCGATTGCCTTCGGCGACCCCTGATAAACCTTCTGCTAGCACATAGCCGCAAATGTCGCGGCGGCCAATAACGCAATCTTAATCTTCATGCTCCAAAATCGTGGATCTTGGAAAGTATGGGTAAGACGGGCAACCACTTCGGCCTCCAGGCAAATTACTTCAGCCAGAAACATCTGCTTTCAACGGTCGACCCAAGGATATCCCGAATCCCATCGATTTCCAAGAAAAAAATGATTTGGCAGAATGCTTTGACAAACGCAATTAAAAAAAAATGGCACGGGAATTGCGGACTGTTGTTCCGTGTGGTTCGTACGAGTAGAGTAGGGATTTTCCGGACGAAGATCGAAAATTTAAAAGGGATTAAAACTTTTTCGCGACTTAAGCGTATATTAACAACCTATGAGCAAGATTCATCATTCTCACGTTTCCAGCTTATCTGAGGCTCTGAAAGACTTCGACGGACAGACCTCTGGTTATCGCAGGGCATTCGAGGCGATCGGAGAGAACGTCGCATTTTCAAAAATATTGCTGATTTCGACCTTCCCCCGCGCTGGAACGCAGATATTACAGCCTTCGAATGTGCCTGAAGCATTCGCAAAGGTATATTCCAAAGGCCTGTATACTAGCGACGCCCCCACCTGGCAGGCGCTGTTGAAAAAGAAAGCGATCACCGGAAACGACTGCGTGAGTTCGGGTACGCTTCAATCGAGCGAATATTTTCAAGCTTTGATGGAGCCAAACGGGCTGGGACACGTTGCCTCGATCCAGCTTCCTGACCCGGTCTTGAAAGGATACCCTGGCGCGTTGCACCTTTATCGCAATACGGCCGATCCTGAATTCACGGCTGACGATCTGTCCGCACTCAGCCAAATGGCCGAACAATTAGGCAAGGTGGTTAAATCGGCCCGCGAGGCGCGTGCCGCGCGTTCGTGCGGATCTAAGCCGCCATGGGAACACGATGATGCGACGCGTCAGTTTGTTTTTGATCATCGTGGACGCCAATTGTTCGCGTCAGAATCGAAAGCGGAATTGAACGAGCAGCTCCGCCATGCGCTTAAGGAACTTGTAATCAGCCGGCTGGAAGAGGTCAACGGTGAACTGATCCGCAGCGATCGCGTCGAACTTCCGGACAGCTTCGGTGAGAAGTGGGTGTTCCGCACGGTGGTGTTCCGCGAGTTCCCGGCACTCGGGAAAGGTCCGTTTGTCTTCCTGTGCATTCAACCTTCCGCGTGCGAATGGACCGCCACCCGACCGGAAGATTTCCAGGCCGATGCCCAAGTCTCCCGGTTAATCCCGACTTTAAAGTTTATGGAGTCCGAATATACGCGAATGCCGACGTTGACTGAGATTTCCGCCAAAGCACGCTTGAGCCCCTTCCATTTCCATCGTCGGTTTACAGAACTGCTTGGCCAGACCCCGAAGCATTTCATGTTGTCGCGTCAGATTTCGCAAGCCAAAAGGATGCTCATGGAGCGGAAGGTATCATTGGCGGAGATCGCCGCTGAATGCGGGTTTGCGCACCAGAGCCACTTTACCAGCCGATTTAAGCAGGCTTCGGGCCTGACACCCACTCGTTGGCGCCGGTTTGCCAATGAGCAATTCAAAGACAAACCTGCGGCGCACTAGTGAATTGTCATGCCTGGAAATTAGGGTAACGTTGGATCGGGTGCCACAGGTCGCGGCACTCCGAGACCTGTGCCTCGCAGGGTGTAGGGTGGGCGATTACGCCCACCCTGCATAACTCAATGCTTTAGAAGCACCCATCCCGTGAATACCGCGATCAGGATCACGGCGACAACAATCCGTGTCCGCAGCGCCGTAGCAGGCGTGTGATTGTCTTCGGTCGTGATGTAGTGGCCGCAGTGCGTGCATCTTTCGGCGTGCTCGTACACCTCCAATCCGCAATGCGGGCAAGACTCCGTATCGGTGGAATCCACGCCTTCGATGGATTCGACGTCGTCATGGCCTTCGTCTTCGTCTTCGTCTGCAAAATCTTGCATGGGTGGGTTGCCGAAAGAATCACGCGTGTAATAGATAAAGTCACATCTGTGTTGAAATTCTCGTTTTGCAGTGATTGTCGAAGTCCACCTCGCCATTACCTGGACTCAGCGTGTTGCAGCTGCGGCCTTCACCTGCATCATCGTAAACACGCCGAGTCCCAGCAGCAGAACACCCATTCCGGCAACCATCCCCACGACCCCGCCCGACAACGCTGCGTACGGCGAATCGGAACCCAGGATAAACTTCAACGAGCTGAAGACCAGAAAGAGTACGCCGGTCGTCAAAAGAATGGGGATGACTGTCGGCTTCCAGTCGGACTTGGCAGGTCCTCGAAGGGCGCTGCTTCTGGGGGTTGAGGCATGTGGGGCAAACGCCGACGCATCCGGCGCAGGGGCCATCATCGCGTCATCATCCTCCGGGGAGATTCCCATCCAATCATCGCCCTGTGTCGGCTCGTCAGTAGCCTCCGCTGCCTCGCTGGCCGACATAAACGATTGAGGAACTTCAATCTCGGGGGGTCTGGACGGGGCTGCAGCAGGCGGTTGCGCAGAAGGCGTGAAAGGGCGGCGGCTCACCGGAGCGTTCGAGACAGGCGGCACGGACGGGCGGGCCGGAGCGATCGGTCGACCCGATGGCACGGGTTCAGACGGGGCGGAAGGGCGGATCTTGACGATCGGCCTGGCCACCGGCGCATTCGGTCGAGCAACTGGAGACGACGGCGGCCCGGCGGGGCGCAACCCGGCAGCGGGTTCTGGTGCTGCAAGAGGAGGAGATGCCGCGAAAATCATCGAATCATCCTCCGGGAGATGCTCTTGCGGATCAGGGTGTTCGCCAGCGGACATCGCTGAAAGGGCATCCGCCAGATGATCGTTTTTATTATCTGCCATGGGTCATTCGCGATTAAGGTCGTGCCACTTCAGTGGCTGATTCACAATTGATTGTATCGTCATTGGTTCACATTCGGAATGTCGCAGTCAGCGAATTCCCCCTTCGCTATTCATGCTGGAACAGGTGGAATGTCCGTGCGAAACCTTTCATCTTCACCGCATTACCGGACTTCAAGCGATTTATTCCTGTCGCCGGCGCAAATTACATTGTGGGTGGATTGATCGCGTCAGTATATTGATCGGCGAACAGTTCGCGTTGGCGAACTGGGGTTGACGCGTTAAATCCAACGTTGCCGGGAAGCGACGCCAGAAACTGAATGTGGTCACAACAGTGATGAGATGGGGCGGTTTGATGGATTGCTGCAACTTCCGGAAAAGTCAGCATAAACCGCACGCGCAAAACAAGTCGATTTGCTTTTTCGCCGTTTTGGGCGGGTGCGTCCACCCGCTTCAATTCGTTCGCAAAATTGCAAATCGAGAGATGGATTTCGATCGTCACACGGACGTGGAACAGAGGTTGCAATGCCTTGACCGTCGCCTACCGGCAAAGCCGCAGGCCAGTGCCAGGGCGTATTGAGGAGATTCTATGAACGAACAAGAGTTCCAGTCCAAAGTCACCGAGTTGATGGGTGAGATCAGCACGTTGCCCGTTACCGAACGGCAAAAGCTGGAGAAACTGGCCGTCGAAACCCGCGAGCGTCACGAACGGCTGCGTCAGACGGTCAGCAGCCTGCAGGAAAGCCTCGACTACCTGCGCCTCAGCATCAAGTATCTCGTTTTCGATCTCGAAGCCACTCGCCGCGAAAACGGGTACCTTCGTCGAATGCTCGAAGAAACGACCGAGAACGATTGATCCATCGGTAAGATCGCATCACAAACTTCAATCCATTGAAAGAAGCAGGCGCCCTTTCCCGGTGCCTGCTTCTTTTATGTTCCAGTACCGACGCTTTCATTCATCACCGCCTCCGCATATCTTACGCGCTTCATTTTATGGAGTGTATTTATGGGATTATTGGATGGTAAGAAGGGGTTGATTTTGAATATCGCCAACGGGCGCAGCATCGCCACGCACATTGCCGACAACTGCGTGAAGCAGGGGGCCAAGTGCGGGTTTGGTTTCCTTCCGATGGACAACATCGAAAAATCTCAACGTCGCGTCAAAAAAGCGATGGAGGAATTCGGCTTCCCCAACGAATGGCTTCACCCCTGCGACGTCGGCAGCGATGAATCGATGGACAAGTTCTTCGCGGCGGCCAAGGAACAGTTTGGCACGATCGATTTCATCGTCCATTGTCTGGCGTTCGCGAACAGAGACTATCTGAAGACCGACTCCGGTGTCTTCGCCAGCACGCCGCGCGAAGTGTTCAAACAGGCACTGGACATCAGTGCATATAGCTTAATCGCCCTGACGCGCGGGGCTTTACCGCTGATGCCCAACGGTGGTTCCGTGATCGCGCTGACTTATCTGGGTAGTGAGAAAGTTGTCCCGGGATACAACGTGATGGGGGTCGCCAAGGCCGCCTTGGAATCAACGGCTCGGTATCTTGCCTATGACCTTGGCGGTCAGAAGATCCGCGTCAACACGATCTCCGCCGGCCCGCTTCGCACCCTCAGCGCCATGGCTGTCGGTGGGATCGATGAAATGTTCGATCACGTCGCCAGGAAAGCACCACTCAAGCGCAATATCGATGGCGACGAAGTCGGCAAAACAGCCGTCTACCTGCTCAGTGATCTTTCGAGCGGTGTGACCGGCGAAAACATCTACGTGGATAGCGGATTCAACACGGTTGGGATTTGATTGATCTTACTGCGGTTTCGCAGGGTCCGCTTTAGCGCCTGAGAATTTTTAGGTGGCGTGGGCGTCTTGCCCGCGTTTTCTTCGGAAGAAAGCACGGGCGAGACGCCCATGCCACCATTTTTCCCCAAGCTCTATAGCGGACGGAATGTTTCCTCGCTTGGTGCTAAAGCAGCCCCCACGAATTGCAACGTGGGGTTTGCAAATCAGATCTACAGGGCTGGCTCCACGGTGAAACCATCGACGGACACTTCGTTTTCAGAAAGAGCCACACGAGACTTGCGTTGGATGGCCACCGGTTCACGAATCAGGAAGCACGCCGCGAAGGCCGCCACGCCGACAAAAGCCATTGTGTAAAAGAAGAACGTTTCCTTCCGAAGCGTCAGGACGAATAGGAATAACACACTGCCGACATTGCCGTACGCGCCGATTAATCCGGTAATCTGACCGGTGAGGGGTTTTCGAATCAACGGCGCAACAGCAAATGCGGCCCCGTTGGCGGCCATAAGGAATAGACCGACCAAAACCACCACCGCACCGGCGGCGTAGATCGACCATTGAGAATTGATCAATGAAATGGCGACATACCCCAAGGCCGATCCACCCAGCGCAACGATCATGATCGGCCGGCGGCCGATGCGGTCACCCATCCATCCGCCAAGCGGTCGGGCGATTAAGCTTGCAAAGGTAAAACCAGCGCTCAGAAAGCCGGCGGTCGCAACCGAGAGCTTGAACATCTTTTCAAAATATCCCGGCAGCATGCTTTCCACGGCTAATTCGCCACCGAACGTGACGGCGTAGCAAAGACAGAGAATGGCCACTTGAGAGAACTCATATCGTTCGCCATCGGCAACCGGTTCGTTGCGCCAGGCGGGGCGATTGACGGTCCAGATTTTTCGAACCTGCTGCAGCAGAAGCATGGCAAGCAAACTGTAAATCACATAGCTCGCGACCGATGGCAGCAGCTTGACGGCGACCAACTTCCAAGTGAGTACGCCGAGGCAAAACACCATCGGAACTTGCATGACCATCAGGCTGATCAAGTCACGGCGAGAGCAAACTTCCAGAGCGCCTTTCTTCCTGGGCTTCTTAAATTCCGTTCCAGGAGGTGCGTCGACCGCGTTGCGATAGAAGACAAATGACCAGACGATGCACAGCATTCCGCTGATGGCGATCGACCAGCGCCAGCCGTTCTCCGGAGAAAAGAGCAAGGCCAGCATCGGCAGCCCGAAGGTCGCCGCGAACATGCCGAAGTTTCCGAGGCCGCCGTAGATGCCTTCTGCCAATCCGATTTCGCGTGGTGAGAACCATTCACCCACGAGACGAATGCCCACGACAAATCCCGCGCCGATACAACTGATCGCCAGTCGAAGCACCACGAGTTGCCAAAATGAGGTTGCCATCGCGAAGAGCAAACACGGCACGCTCATGATGAGCAGCAATGCCGTGAAGACGCGACGCGGGCCGAATCGATCCACGAGCATACCGACACCGATGCGGGCGGGGATGGTGAGTGCGACGTTGCAGATCAACAACGTTTTGATCTGCTCGGCGGATAAGTGAAAGACCCTGCCGATCGTGCTGGCAAACGGGGCCAGATTGAACCAGACGAGGAAAGTCAGAAAAAACGCGCCCCAGGTGAAATGGAGCATTCGCCAACGCTGAGGATCGGCACCGTCCAAAGGTGCCTTCGTACCAAAGTTGCCATTCATAGATGACGTATTCATTGAAGCGTTTTCCGTCTTGCTGAGGGTGCCCTTGAGTGGGCGGGAAACAGTTTGCCCGCAGTCCACATTGAAGCCTTTTACGCAATGCGGATGCCATCGAAAGAATGATTTCAAAAAGGCGCTTTGTGGATTCAGAACGTTTAATCCTTACGCGGACATGCCTCAGATCAAGTGTTCTGCGTAGAACCTACGCGTCAAGGCGAAGTGGTATAGAAGTCTTGTGCTGCCCAGCTGCTGCGCGTTAATCGACCCATTGTGTAGGAATCGCGCGACGAATGTTGCCTAACGCGTACGCAAATGGACTGGATCGCTGGTGAATTTGCAGGACCGTGCGATCGCCATCGGAATTCGGCGGATGGCATGGGGTTTGTTCTGCGTTTTAACGTAGTTTGTCCGTGGATGGACGTGTAAAGGCAGGGTTTTGCAGTGTAGAGGCGAGAAAGAATGCCCGGGTTATTGGACATCACGAATTCAAACTTCCCGCGTGAAAAACGCCGGGCGATTGCTGCTAGCTTTGGGTTAGCATCGCTTTTGACACTGATGATTGTGCTCGGGGCTCGCAATCTCCCTGGGTTCGATGCCGCACTGGTGGCTTATACTTTCGCGACACTTTTTGCGGCGATCGGCATCTCTTATCGCTACGCGATGTGGCTCCAACGTCCGCCCACCAAGCGCTATTGGAAACAAGGTTGGAAGCTTTTCTTTCGACCGCGTTTTATCTTCCGAAATATCTTTACTCTCCAGAAGCGGATCATCTGGGATTTCATGATCAACCGCTTTATCTGGAGGCGAAACACCGCTCGCGCTGCGGCCCATACGTTTATCATGTGGGGTAGCATCTCCGCCGCAGCCATCACGTTCCCGCTCGTGTTTGGTTGGATTCACTTCGGAACCGATGGGCAGAATCTCGATTGGTATCGCGTATATGTGTTCGGTTTTCCGACGATCAAATTTCCGATTCATTCCTTCATCGCGTTCATGACATTTCATGCGCTGGTCTTCTCTTCAATTCTCGTGGTGATCGGTGTGTTGCTGGCTTTGCGAAGGCGCTTGAACGATCAGGGAGCCGCGGCATTGCAGCAGTTCGGGGAGGATTTCCTGCCGTTGATTCTGCTGTTTGCAATCGCAACCACCGGCCTCATGCTGACGGCAAGCTATACCTGGATGAAAGGATATGCGTACGATTTCTTAGCCGTGCTGCATGCGGTGGTGGTGATCTTCACGCTGCTGTGGTTGCCATTCGGAAAGTTCTTCCACATCTTTCAAAGACCGCTGCAATTGGGTGTTGCCTTCTGCAAGGAAGTCGGCGCGCAAACCGCACCGGCTTGCTGCAAACGATGTGGTGAAGCCTATGCGTCGCAGCTCCAGATAGAGGACCTGATCTACGTGGAGAAGGAACTTGGTTACAGCTATGAAATCCCCGGTTCCGAAGCGGAGCATTACCAGCGCATTTGCCCGAAATGTCGTCGGTCGATGCTAGTGATGGCGCAGGGTGCGCTTTGGCAAGCTTCACGCGAGAAACCTGCGCCACTGATCGAGATTCGACCGGCCAAACGACCTTCCCCAGAACGATTTGCCCATGCCCAATGAACTGAGTATTTCCCCATGGCCGTAGAACCGACATCGCCTCTGGACACCATCGATCGGTTTGGACCGCACAAGGCTTACTCCACCGGCGCGTTCCTGCAAACCGCGGCGGGCGACGAAAAACTCGTGAAGACCCACTGCTGTTTTTGCGGCCAACAGTGCGGCATTCAATTGAAAGTTCGCGATAACACGGTTGTCGGTTTCGAACCGTGGGAAGAATTTCCGTTTAATCGCGGTATGCTCTGCCCGAAGGGTGTGAAGCGGTATCTGCAGGGCTCTCATCCAGATCGTCTGCTGCATTCTTACGAGCGCGATCCGGCGGTGGCGGGGGGATTTAGAACGATTCCTTACGACACCGCACTCGGGCGCACGGCGGCGGAAATTACGCGCATTCAATCCAAGTACGGCCCGCAGGCGTTCGCTGTTTTTGGTGGAGCAAGCCTGACGACGGAGAAGGCTTATCTGATGGGCAAGTTTGCCCGAATGTGCCTGAAGACGCCGTACATCGATTACAATGGTCGACTGTGCATGGTGAGCGCGGCGGCGGCGAACAAAAAATCGTTCGGAGTCGATCGAGCGTGTAACCCCTGGACGGATATCCTGAAAGCCGAAGTCGTTTGGATCAGTGGCGCGAACATCGCCGAGTGCGCACCGATCACCACCAATTATGTTTGGCAAGCGCGCGAGAACGGCGCGAAGGTGATCGTGGTTGACCCGCGAATCACACCTATTGCCCGGACCTGCGATTTGTTTCTCCCCGTAAAGCCAGGCCGTGATATCGCGCTCTTCAACGGCGTGCTGAATCTGATGATCGAGAATGACTGGCTCGATCACGACTTCATCGAAACCCACACGAATGGCTTCGATAAAGTTGCCGAGCACGTTTATTCCTGGACACCGCGAAAAACCGCCGAAGTGACCGGCATCGCCGAGAAATCAATCCGTCAGGCGGCCGAGTGGTGGGGAAAAGCGAGTACGAGCTTCCTCATGCATGCCCGTGGAATTGAACACAGCACGCACGGCGTACAGAACTGCATGGGCGCGATCAACATGGTGCTCGCCAGCGGTCGAATCGGACGCGAGAATTGTGGGTATGCCACGATTACCGGGCAAGGCAATGGACAGGGCGGCCGCGAACACGGGCAAAAAGCGGATCAGCTTCCCGGTGGCCGCGACATTGCCAATCCCGAGCATCGGGCGCACGTTGCCAAAGTCTGGGGCATTACACCCGAAGAATTGCCGGATGCCGGGGTCGATTGCTACGAAGTCTTTCGGAAGATCGAAACAGGTGAGATTAAGGGCCTTCTGTCCCTTTGCTTCAATCCCAAGGTTTCTCTGCCGGATAACAAATTCATTGGGCGCATGCTCGACAAGCTGGAGTTCTTTGGCTGCATTGACTTCTTCATGAGCGAAACGGCTCGGCATGCGGACGTCGTTTTTCCAGGATCATTGCAGGAGGAGGATGAAGGCGTCGTAGCGACAGCCGAAGGACGGGTCGTGAAAATCAACAAAGCCGTCGATTGCCCCGGGGAGGCGATGCAGGATTGGAAGATCATTCAGGATATCGCCAATCGAATGGGTCGCGGGCATGGGTTCCAATTTGAGTCGCCGCGAGAAATCTTCGAGGAACTTCGCGTGGCGTCCGCGGGTGGTGTGGTGGATTACGCGGGGATTACGTACGAGAAAATTGAAAAACAGATGGGTGTCTTCTGGCCTTGCCCGACCGAGGATCATCCCGGAACACCGCGCTTGTTCGAGCCCGGTTCATGGAATGTCATCGCGCGCGGTGATGGGCCGTTTTATTTTCCAGACGGCAAGGCGCGTTTTAATGTCGCGCCGTATACACCGCCGGCTGAAGACGTGGATGCCAGTTATCCGCTGATGCTGACGACAGGGCGGGTGGTGAGCCAATATCTTTCCGGGACACAGACGAGGCGCATCGGGCCGCTTGTGGACCAATATCCCGAGCCCTTGATCGAGATCCATCCGAAGCTCGCCAGGCAGCTTGAATTAGTGGATGGGGATTGGGCCACCGTCGAATCACGGCGAGGGGATTGCACTTTGCGCGTGCAGGTGGTGACGACGATTCGGCCTGATACGGTGTTTGTGCCGTATCACTGGGCGGGACGCCGCAGCATCAATCAGGTGACCATCGCGGCACAGGATCCGATCTCGAAAATTCCCGAATATAAAGTATGCGCGGTGCGCGTGCGGAAATCGGTGGAGCCGGACTATGTGGGAAAATATGAATCGCAGCAGTGATTTGTGAGGCGGCGAAGAACCCGGTCCGTCGCCTACGGCTTCCGGTTCCGGCTTGTTTTTTGATTGTGTGACAACTGACAAAAGTAGATATGGTTCCACAACACCTTGAATTTTTCATCGACCCCAACCGCTGCATCGGTTGCCAGGCTTGTGTGCAGGCGTGCGCCGAGTGCGATACGCACAAAGGCACGGCGATGATTCATCTGGAATATGTCGATCGGGCCACCTCGACGCAAACCGCCCCCGTAGTCTGCATGCACTGCGATTCTCCGACTTGCGCGGAGGTCTGCCCGGCTGATGCGATTAAAAAGACAGAGGATGGTGTCGTCCAAACCGCTCGCCGCGCACGCTGCATCGCCTGTAGCAACTGTGTATTGGCCTGCCCATTTGGCGTCCCGAAAATGCAGGTTGAAGTCGACATGATGATGAAATGCGACATGTGCTACGACCGAACCTCCGCCGGTAAAAAACCGATGTGCGCAACTGTCTGCCCGAGCCAGGCGTTGTTCTTTGGAACGCGCGAGCAGATCGAGGCGCTTCGACCGCGATCGGCTCCGATGAATGAATTTCACTTCGGTCGTCAGACCATTACGACCAAGGTCAACATGATGGTGCCTCGGTATGGCCGCGCAACTTACGTGGATGTCACCGCCGCGATGGATGAATCTACCCACGGGCGACGCGTGTCATTGGATGTGTTTGAAGAAGCGATGCACACCGAATCGTGATGTGAGCCAAATATGAATCCCCGCAATCGAGAACGCGATCAACTTTGCCTGGCGCCAAACGGCAGTCCGGAATCGGAACAACCCGCCTGGCGGAAAGATTTTCCCATTGATTGGCCGCAAGATCACTATGTGGCCCGACGGGATTTCACCAAGTTCATGGTGTTGGTCAGTCTGGGTTTGACGATCGGTCAGTTCTGGATTGGTTTCCAGAATTTTCTGCGCAAACGCCGCGGTAAACCAGCGATGATGAAGATCGCGCAACTTTCTAATGTGGCCAGTGGTTCCACCGTGGTATTTCATTACCCAGCCGCACACGATCCGTGCGTGTTGGTGCGCACGGGGCCCGAAACCTTCGTGGCGTACGGGCAAAAATGCACCCATCTTTCCTGTGCCGTCGTGCCGGATTTGAAATCGGATTGTATTCACTGCCCCTGCCATGAAGGCTGCTTTGATTTGAAGAGCGGTCGACCCACCGCCGGCCCGCCAAGGCGGCCTTTGCCGATCGTGACTTTGACCATTCGTTCCGGGGCAATCTATGCCACCGGCATTCAGGAGCGAACCACATGAGCGCCCCGTCAAAAGCAGACTATCGCCGTTTTACCCGCGATCAGCGAATGGTCATTGTCTACGGCATTTTGTGCTTGGTCCTCATTCTGGTCGTGTTGCAAATCTGGTTGCTGACCGCCATCATGAATGCGTTTCTGGGAGGCGATGAATCGGTCATCTGGCCGGCTGCAATCACCAGTCTGGTGTGCTTGCTGCTCAATGGTGGGTTGCTGCGATATCTGTATTTTCTCGATAAACCGCAGCCTGCAGTTTGACCGTTCGCGGTCCGTATCGATCGCAGAACCACAACACTTCGCACGTCATCATAATGACATTTTGCATCGCCCAAGCTATTCTTCCCGCATGAGTAGATTTTACGGCCAGTTCAATCCGCCGGTGGATCAGATCATCAGCACCTATTTCCCTCCCGACTATATCGGGTGCGCCTTGGATGTCGGTGCCACCGACGGCATATACATCAACAATACCCTCCACTTCGAGCAACGCGGTTGGGATGTCTTATGCATCGAGGCCAATCCTGAATATGCGCAAATGCTGGCTCGCAATCGACGCAAAGCCTTAAATTATGCCGTCACGGATGTGGATCGTAATGACGTGATATTCCACGTCGTCCGGCTCGCTCAATCCAACAATTGCTCGTCCATCAGTTCCCTTGAAGTGGATCAGGATCTGCTCAAACAGCATCGCGATATGGGGTATCAATGCGATGAGTTTGATATTAAGGTCAATGCCCGAACGCTGAATAGTTGTTTAGCTGAATCGCCGTTAGCCAAAATTGACTTTGTTTCGATTGACGTCGAAGGGGTTGAACTTCAGGTGCTGCAGGGGTTCGATCTGGCCCGCTGGAAACCGCGCCTGCTGGTCATTGAAAATAACACACCCGCACAGTCGAAAACGATCACCGATTATCTGACCGGATTCGGCTACAAGCTCGATCGTCGGATCGAAGTAAACGATTTCTTCGTGCCGGCTTAATGGGACGTCGTCATAGTCGCCCGGTGGTGGACAAAATGATTCGAGCCTTATTGGCCCTCATGGCTGTGGGTCGTTAGGCCGATGATGCAGAAAAGTAGAGGGTACACATGGATTTTTCGTGCTCGGTCTCTCTGGGCGAAGTGCTCGATAAAATATCGATCCTGCGCATTAAGCAGGAACGAATTAAAGATCCGGCCAAGCTGGCGCACGTGGGCGTCGAGCTCGATCGCCTGCCTGCCCAACTCGGCAATACGCCAGCTTATGATCCCTATCTCAAAGAATTGGCCGAGCACAACTCCATCATTTGGGACGTTGAAGATGTGCTTCGGTTGAAGGAAAAAAACCAGATATTCGATGCCGAATTCATCCAGATGGCCCGCAAAGCGTATATGACCAACGATAAGCGTTTCCATGTGAAAGACGCCGCCAACAAAGCGTTCAATTCCGCCCTTCGCGAGCAAAAGTCGTACGAACAGTATTGATCGAACCTGGTGGCATGGGCGTCTCGCCCGTGCTTTTTCCCCGGATGAATGCACTGCAGCGGGAGCGCTTTATGATTCATAAGATTGACCGATGCCGCATTTGTGGCAACCCGGATCTGGTGCTGGTCATCGATCTGGGTTCCCAGGCGTTAACCGGTATTTTTCCGCAAAGTGCCGATCAAAAAATCACCAGCGGCCCGCTCGAGCTCGTCCGCTGCAACGCCAGCGCCTCCAACGAACATTGCGGATTGGTCCAGCTTCGCCATTCCTACGACCTGAAAGAGATGTACGGCGAGAACTACGGCTACCGTTCTTCGCTCAATCGATCGATGGTCCAACATCTCCAAACCAAAGTAGCAGGTTTGCTCAACCTCGTTCCGGTCGGGCCGGGTGATCTGGTGCTCGACATCGGCAGCAACGATGGCACGACACTTTCCTTCTATCCCGCCGGTGGGGCAACGCTTTTGGGCATGGACCCAACCGCCGCCAAATTTCGCAGCTATTATCGGCCGGATATTCATGTCATCGCCGATTTTTTCTCGGCAGAAGCCCTTCAAAAGCAGTTCGGCGATCGCAAGGCCAAGATCATCACATCCATCGCCATGTTCTACGATCTGGAAGATCCGCAGGCATTCGTGCGCCAAGTCAGTTCCACCCTCGACCCGACCGCCGGGGTATGGCATTTTGAACAGAGCTATTTGCCCTCCATGCTCAAGACCACCTCCTATGACACGATCTGTCACGAGCATGTTGAATACTATTCCCTGCGACAGATTCAATGGCTGACCGACCGGGCGGACCTTAAAATTATCGACGTCGAGTTAAATGACGTGAACGGTGGAAGTTTTGCGATCACCGTGGCGCGCAACTCCGCCATCTACAAGCCGCACGATCGCGTAAATGATTTTCTAGCGGCTGAAGCGGCATTGAACCTCCTCAACGCCGCGCCCTACGAAACCTTTGCCAAACGAGTCGTTCAACATCGCGATCGGTTGATCGAACTGCTTGGCCAATTAAAGGCCGCCGGCAAGCGCGTCGTCGGTTATGGCGCATCAACCAAGGGCAACGTCATTCTCCAATATTGCGGCCTCACCGAAAAAGATATTCCCCACATCGCCGAGGTCAACGCCGACAAATTCGGCTGCTTTACGCCTGGCACACGGCTTCCCATCGTCTCCGAAGCACAGGCCAAAGCCGATAAACCCGATTACTTCCTCGTGCTCCCATGGCATTTCCGCGACAATCTGGTCAAGCGCGAAGAAGCCTACCTCGCATCCGGTGGGAAAATGATCTTCCCCCTTCCCGAGATCGAGATCGTCTCCGGATCACAGGATTAGAGCGATTTTCAGTCTTTCGTAGGGTCCGCTTTAGCGGACGAAATCGCTCCCAATGGAAAATCATTCCGTCCGCTAAAGCGGACCCTACGAAGAACGCTACAGCATCAATTCCCTGAGCGGTATGCCCATGAAGCGCACGATCATCTTCGGAAGCAACGGGCAAGACGGCAGCTACCTCTTCGATCGGTTAGCCACGGATGAAAACGTCGTCGTCGGCATCAGCCGAACGACCCTTCGCCTTTTCGGCACGCCGGCCGGTTTGCCCGCATCGGTGGACCTTCTCGACCCTGTCCAAGTCGCCAACATCATCGAGCAGATTGCCCCGGATGAGATTTATTATCTGGCCGCCTTCCATCACTCCGCAGAAGATAGAACCGCTTCAAGCGGCGTCGATCTTTTTCGCCGAAGTTACGAAGCCCATGTGCTGGGTTGGGTTCATGTGCTCGAAGCCATTCGCATCAAGTCGCCTGCCGCAAAAATCTTCTATGCGGCTTCCTCGCACATCTTCGGCGACACCCCGGATTCACCGCAGAATGAACTGACGCCATTCAATCCAAAGTGCGTTTACGGGATCACCAAAGTCAGCGGAATTCACACCTGCCGTTTTTATCGCCGCGCGCACGGGCTGCGAGCTTCGGTAGGAATCCTGTACAACCATGAGTCCTCCAGACGGCGGGGAGATTTTTTCTCGCAAAAAATCGTTCGCGCCGCCGTCGCAATCCAACGGCAACAACAGTCCAAACTGCTCGTCGGCAATTTGTCGGCACGCGTCGATTGGGGCTACGCCCCGGATTTTGTCGACGCGATGATCCGAATTCTCGGGCATCCGCAGGCCGATGATTTTGTAGTCGCCACCGGGCAGCTTCATACGGTCCAGGAATTTATCGAAATCGCTTTCGGCGTCGTCGGTCTTGATTGGAAGTCCCATGTCGAGGAAAGTTCCGGGCTCATCGCAAAAGCCCGCGGCATTGCCTTGATCGGCGATGCTTCTAAACTGCGCGAAGCCACGGGCTGGAAGCCATCGGTCAGTTTCAAGGAGATGGTCACGATCCTCGTGCGTGCTGAATTAGATCGAATACTGTGAAAGCAAGGCGTACGGTGGGTTTACTCACTCACCCGTTTGCCGGGTGACACGGACGGACGGTGGGCAGGTACACCCACCCTACAAAACTTTTAGTGCGGGCACCGGTGATACAATATGGTCAAGCTATTTTTCTATAATAACTGGCACAACGGCGATATTATTTTCAATAAGCCGCTCGTCCGAGCCGTGCTCGATCGTCATGATGTGGAAATCACCTGGGGATGCTGGCGAAATCATAAGGTGCTCATTGAAGATCTGCCGATCCGCGTGATCGCGCATGAAAACGACGACAAGCAGCCGGGTGATCTCACTCAGCTTCGGCCGGCTGATCACTATCCGATCTACCTTTGGGTTGGACAATATCCGGACACTCGGCACACCTCGTGGAAGAACTCGGTGGAGGTCTACAACCGTCAGGTTGCCGCCCACAAACTTCCGTTGCAGATCGTAAGCCGTCATGTGCCGATGGTCGAGTTTCCGCATTTGGATATCGAAGTGCTTGATAACGCGATTTACGTGGAGAACGGGCCGGTTCGCTCGTTTCAATCCAGTTTCACTTACGACATGCGGGCGCTTGCCGAAGCATTTCCAAAACTCAATTTTTACTGCACTGCCGATCCGGTTTGGAAGGCAGCGAACCTGATCAGCTGCGCGCATTTGAATCTTGTGCAGTTATCAGCCATTTCGAATCGATGCGATGCAATCGTAGGTAAAGGAAGTGGGGCGTTCGCTTGTGCGATGACTGAAGTCAACCGGTTCAAGCCACAGGCGGTCATGGGATTCAAGTCGCATGATGGCCCGACATTTTGGGAGTATCCCGGCAGTCCGCTGCAATATCTCACGTCCCAAGACGAGCTGCACCGTTTTCTTCAATCAATTGAGCGCCGTCCCAAGATGTACGTTCCCGCCCGATCGGACGCGACTTCGATGCCGCAGAAATCTGCGGAAATCGCGATCATTCCGATCTGTTATGAAGCCACCCGCTGGAATGATGAGCTTCGGCATAGCTCGCAGAATCAGGTTCCACCTGAAAAACTCATGGGCATCCGTAAGCAAATGGCCGATTTTTGGCATACGATTTCTGACCCGGCTCATTTGCAGTCTCTTTATGAAAATGAGGGTGGAAGAGCGCAGCGAGCGCTCGGATTTGCCCGCAAATTGCCCGTGGCTTCTTTGCCATTCGAAGAGGCACAAAAGCAAACGATCGGCGCGGCCTGCTCAAAAGCCGGTGGCATTGGCGCGCTCTTGGCCGGCATGCTGTACTTTGATCCGCATTGCGTTCCGGTCAAAACCACATTTGACACAGTCCCTGGCTGGCTCAGAGAGGACTGGACTCGCTACGCATTGCAGGCACCGGAGATTTTCCGTGAAACCGGCGAAGTGGCGGAATACGCAAAGTTCTATCGCCAGCTCTTAAAGCAGTTGTCTGACTACATTGCGAATGACGAGTCTGCCAAAGCGGGACAATTTGCACTTGCCGTCGCGTCGGGGATCAACGTGATTCCGGTCTATTTCAGCCCGGGCGATCTGAAAGACATAATGAGTCAGCGTGGAAGCATCCTGGAGCGCGCGCTGCGATCGCAAGGACTTGTCCTCGAACACACATTCGTTCCGCCGGAGCAGCGACCGGCAAATCGCAAGGTTCGAATTGGAATTGCACAGATGCAATTCCATCATCACACTGAAACGTATACCGCACTTTCACTTTTCGAACACCTCGATCGTTCCCGATTTGAAATTGTGTTGTACGTGTTGAACTCAAACAACTCGGATATCGAGCAATATTGCCGTTCGAGAGCAGACCATTTTGTGATTTTGAAAGCCGATGTGCGCTCGCAGGTTGAGACGATCCGCTCTCACGATCTTGATGTGATGTTCTTCGGTACAAATCTTACTGCCGTCACGCACGGACTTGTGGTGCTGGCGGCCCATCGCCTGGGGCGCGTACAACTGACTTCTCTCAACTCGCCGGTGACGACCGGTTTAAAAGCAATGACACATTACCTTGTTGCCGGTGCGGGTCGGTCGCAGGAACAAGTGCAGGCGGGCTATACGGAAAAGGTCGGCTTGTTACCTGATCCGGGGATGTGCTTTAGTTTTCCGATGCGACCTCCAGCGTCAGGCCAACAACTTGACCGCAAAAAGCTGGGAATCAGTGCCGACGCATTAGTTTTTATGGCCGGCGCGAATTTCTTCAAGATCATTCCGGAACTTCGCGACACCTGGGCGAAGATGGTTGCCCGTGTCCCCGGTTCGGTGCTGGTTCTGTTTCCTTTCGGACCATCGTGGAGCAACTCGTATGCGGTTAATCCGTTTTTGCATGACATGCACGCGGCTTTCCAAAAACAAGGCGTCTCGCCGTCGCAACTTGTCGTTGCAGCTCCATTCCCAAGCCCGTCGGATATTCCGCCCCTTCTTGCCCTTGCCGATGTGTATGTCGATTCATTCCCTTATGCCGGAGCAACGTCGATTATTGACGCGTTGCAGGCATCACTCCCGACGGTCGCCATGGCTGGAGAACACCAGCGATTCGATCAAGCCGCCGCTCTCCTACGCAACCTTGGACTGAACGATTTGATCGCGAAAGATGTGGAAGAATATCTGCGGCTTACTACTGAGTTGGCCACCGATAAAGAAGCACGTCTTAAAATGCGCGAAGCAATCCGAAGAAAACTCGCTGAAAAGCCCCATTTCCTAAACGCCAATTGGTACGGGCAAGAGATCGCGCTGCAGTTCGATAAAATGTTGGCCGAGTAAAGGCAACAAAAAAAGGTGTCTTGCCGCAGATGATCAAACATCTTTGGCAAGACACCTGATTTCAGTCTCGTCGCGAACAGCGAACGGCCTTGGCATTACATTATGCAGTCTTCCGTCGTGGCCTGATTAGCGCCATGCAACCCAAGCCAATCGCAGCGAACATTCCCGGCTCTGGAATTGCCGTCAGCGCGACATTGTCAATGAATGTCGTATTGTCCTGATTGAGAGCACCTAATGCGGCAAAAGTTAATGGGAAGGTGCCTGCTGTGGCAGTAAAGTCAACCGTGCGACTTGTAAATTGGTCGCCGGTCGTACTTGCCAACGTCGCTATGTTGGCACCTCCGAGGGTGATGGCGTAGGACTGATCGCCACCGGTCGGGAGCGTGAAGTTCTGAAGTGGTCGTCCCGCTTCCATAAAGGTAAGGCGATATTGACCGGAAACTGGCAAAACAATCTGTTGGCTGATCGTTCCGCGTTGGCCAAGACCGGCTTGGATGAATCCATATTGCGCGCCGTCGGGCGCAGCGTACCCGGCGTAATCTCCCTGACCGGGAATGGGTTCACCGGGCGGATTATTGATTCCTGATGGGCTGGTAAATGTCCATATGGCATTGACCGGAGCGATTACAGCCTGATGCAGTAAAAGTCCTGGCGATTCAAAACTTCCGTTTAAAATCAACGCCGCATTGGCCGATGGCGCCTGTTGACCTAAAATCAAGGCGCAAACTCCACACATGAAAAATGATCGAGACATTTCTCTCTCTCCTTTGGGGAATGTCGTTCGAGATGCACTTGGCCCGCGACCAAGTCAGAAGCTACGTTGCTAACCGTCGGCTTTACTCATAGCAAACTAATTCTGAGGAATATTAACGGCAACTAAGTATCAACCGTTTGCATTACCATGAGCTATGTAAGGCCGGCTGAGGATTTTCAGGAGTGTCACCCCGAGCACGACTCGACTGAGGGCTTGAGAATTTTCAGGTGGCATGGGCGTCTCGCGCGCGTCTACTTCCGAAGAAAGCACGGGCGAGACGCCCATGCCACCATTTTTTCACAAGCTCTGAGCTCGTCGAAGTCCGAGGGCGGGGACAGAGCCCGCCGAGCGTGCCACACGTATGTATTTTCAGGACAAGATCCCGCGCGCCACCGACTGTGCGCTTTCGGAGGATTCTGCCGACCTCAAACATAGGACATTCCCTTGAAAATGGCTGAAATTCAACGTTTTCAGGTGTTTTTCGACACCCCGAAATCTGTTTCATTTTGTTCCATTTTGTTCCATGAGGAATCACTTTGCGGTTACTTTTTTGCTCTCATTTCGCGTGAGATTAATCCCGCGCGCAATGGCGAATTCGAGATCGACGCAGATGTTTTCAGCGCCGATTCGGTCGGTGATGCGATGGTGATCCAGCACTTTATATTGCTTGGTACTGACGCCGCAGAGGATGAGTTGGCGTTGGTCATTGTCCAGCCGTTTCAGGGCGGCTTCGAGATTCAGCAGGGCGTTTTCATCGAGATGCATCAACGGGGTGACGGCCAGAATCACGACCTTCCAGCGTTCGGGCAAATGCTCGGCCCAGGCCTGAAAATTCGGAGCGCGAAGACCGCCGGAATGCTGATGGGCGGCCAGCCGATAGATCCCCAGCGTCGGGGGAAGCAGGGAATGGAGGATGCCATAGACTTTAAGCTCCGGGTCGCTGAGAAGATCCAGTTCGCGCACGGTGGCGATGGGTCGCCAGTAGTCCCGGAAAATAATGAAGCAGAGGAATCCGATCGGCAGCAGCATTGCCAGGGATGGCCGATGGTGAAATACAAAAGTTCCGGCGACGGCTCCCAGCAGAAATGAACCGAAGATCGAGGCCAGCAGCAATAGTCGCAGCATGGCCGGATGACGTTGAGAGACTTTCAGCAGCCTTCCCTTTCGCTTCCAACTGCGGCCGCGCGCCTGGTCGAAAAACCAGAAAAGGTATTGAACGCCTTCGAGACCAAGATCGGTGATGACGCCCGTAACGTGCGTCGTGCGAACGACGGCTCCGCTGATTTTTGTGATCGTGGCATTTTGCAGCCCCATCGCCAGGCAGGCCAAACCGCTGGCGGTGTAAAGCGCAAATGAATTCTGAAGTTGCTCCGGGCTGTAGAGGGAAATCGTCAGAGAAAACAACGCGAGCAGCGCGGCTTCGACGGCCATGGGAAGCACGAATTTACTGGCGATCCCCATTCGTTCCGCGCCCTCGGTCATCACCGCCGACAGAACCGCCCCGAGCCAGAAAACGAAGATGACAAACCCGAAGTACACGGCCGTTCGGGTGCTCGATCCGACCGGGCCGGACCCTTCGACAAGCACGCGGCCGAACCAGGTGGTGGGTCCGGTGACATGCGATGAAACCCAACCGCAGGTAAGCAGGGTGACGATGTTGGTGTAGCCGCCAATCCACGAAAGGCTGATCGCCAGCTTCGACTGCTGATGGAATGAATAGGCTCTGGCGGAAAGCATGGCTGTGAAATGATTGTCGACAATTCGCGGGCAACAACAACAAGCTCAGGCGATCGCTTGCCCTTTTTAACCTTTGGAAGTAAATTTAGAGATGGTTTCCCGGTTGAAGTCATTGAATCGAGATTCAGAAGATCGATTCAGGCGCGGGAATTTCAATAGCGATAAGGAACGAATATGCGAGCGAGTGAAGTCCGACGCGGACAGGCGATTATCGTGGATGGCAAGTTGTATGTCGTCACCAATGCCGACCACAATACCCCAGGGAACTTGCGCGCCAAAGTGCAATTCAAAATGCGCGACGTGACCAAAGACACGATCATCGACAAACGCGTCGGCGCAACCGATGACATCGAGACGACCAACCTTGACACACGCGACGTCGAGTATTTGTATTCAGACAATGTAGGCCATGTCCTGATGGATATGGAAAGCTTCGAGCAGGAGACGATTCCCAAGTCGGTGTTCGGGGACGATATTTTGTATTTGAAGCCGAACACACCGTTGAAGGCGATGTTCCATGAAGGCAAGATCGTCAGCTACGATTTGCCGAAGACGGTTGACCTGAAGGTGACAGATACCCAGCCGGCCCTCAAGGGAGCCACGGCCACCAACCAGCAGAAAGATGCGGAGTTGGAAACCGGATTGAAGACCCGCGTGCCGCCATTTATCGAAGTCGGTGAAATTATCCGCATCAGTACGGAAAGTGGCGGTTACATGAGCCGCGCTTGAACCAGACCGCAACATCGAAATGAAAGCGGCGACCCTTTTTGAGGGTCGCCGCTTTTTCATGCGCCAGGTATGTCGTTTTGTTTAGGTGTTGCAAGTCCTTCTGCAACGTCTGAACGAGTGATGATTAACGGCGATAGTAGTAACCACCGCTATACCGATAAGTGGGCCGGTCGTATTCGTAGTAGCGCACCGAGGGGGCATAGTAATAGTCCGGGGCACAGTAGTCGTCCGGTACATACCGATACGAATAGCTCGGATAAGACTGCTCGTAGTAATAGCTTCGGTTTTGAGGGTAGTAGTTGGATGACCCAAACCCGAACGAGAACTCAAAGCCGCTATGCCCGCGATAATGATCATGATAATCGCGATGTTCATAGCGGTCATGATGTTCGTGTCGGTCGTGACGATCGTAACCCCGTCGATCGGCGTATGCGAACGTGGGGATCAACCCCAGTACGAGCGTTCCAAGGATCGCTTTGACGGCACTATTTTTCATGGCGCAAATCCTTTCAGGCAGGCGTATTGTGTCTTTGCCATGCCACCGCATTCTCGTGGGGTCTGCCGGCCCATGTCGCGGTAGCAATGATACTTCAGTGTAAGAGACACGCCGGATTTGCGAATGTTAGGACAATTCTACAATCAATCGACAACGAGATTATCCCGGTGAACCACCTCATCGTAAGCTGCTTCACCCAGTAGCTCGCGAACTTCCGCGGTCTTGCGGCCGCGCACCAGTTCAATCTGGTCCGCCCCATAATTGCTCAATCCACGGGCAATCATCGTTCCCGACGGCGATTGAATCGCAACAAGGTCGCCACGTTTAAAATCACCTTCGACGCGCATCACGCCTGCCGGTAGAAGGCTGCGATTCTTTTCGACCAGTGCGCATACAGCGCCATCATCCACCACAATGACCCCGACGGGGCGGGCAGCGCCGATCCAGCGGCTTCGAGAGCTTCGTTTTTTG
>JBBRMF010000014.1:0-40189 GCA_038230975.1 Tepidisphaerales bacterium | reverse complement strand
ACCCATTTTCTGCATGGCTTTGTTGCCCTGGTCGGCGGCGGCTTTGGTCTCGGCCGAGAGGGTGTTGGCCTGATGGGCGGTATCGGCGGTCTGCTTGGTCATGCTGCTCATCTCTTCCAAGGCACTGGTAGTCTCTTCCAGGCTGGCAGCTTGTTCACTGGCACCTTGGGCCAGTGACTGACTCGAGGAGGAGACTTGGCCGGCAGCACCGGCAACTTGGTTGGAGCCGTCGCCGAGAGTTTCGGCAATGCGGGTCAAAGTCTTGCTGATGCCTCGGACGATGAAGAAAGCCAATGTTGCGCCGACCAAGAGAGAAACGGCTATTCCAAAGACCATGACGCGGGTGGCAGAAGTTGTTGTGGCCGTAATTTCCTTGGCGGCTTGAATTCCATTCACCCGGTTGTATTCAAAGATCACGTGGACTGCGGCCAGATAGCTGGCGAAGGCTGGGGCCACCTGTTTGTGGACGATCTCATTGGCTTCCTTATCCTTCGACTCGCGGCTCGGGATCAGCGCGAGATCGCGGGCTTGGAGAAATGCCAGCCGGAGCGGAGCGACCGCCTCAAAGTTGTGGCGATCCTCCGCAGTCGCGATCGTCGTCTCGTATTCCTTCCGAAGGGCGCTAATCGCTTCTTTCACCACGTCCATTTGCTTCTCGATGCCGTTTTTCTCTGCCTTGTCGTCCGCGAGGATATGATTGAGCAGGAGCGTATACTGGTCCTTAGACTGCAGTTCCCACTGGCTGCTGAGGCCCAATCCTGGCATTGAGTCGTTGTTTATCGAGTTGGCCTGGGTGGTGATCATGGCAAGCCGCGTGTAGGCGAAGCCGCCCATCGCCGCGGTAATCAATAGAATCGCTGAAAAGCCGCAAGTGATCCGTTTTCCGATAGTGAGTTTCATGGTCTGTTCCTCTTTCCCTAAAGTGTGTGTGTTTGTTGATGACTTAGACGGGTTGTGTTTCTCCGGTGATTTCCGCCAAATGCGTCTGTTCTTCGCGAGTCAATACCTTGTCGATGTCCAGCAGGATCTTCACGCTCTTGCCGATTTTGCCCATGCCTAGAATGAAGTCGGTATTGACCGCACCGCCAAATTCCGGGGCGGGTTCGATATTGTCGGGCAGAATATTCAAAACCTCACTGACGCGATCCACGATGATTCCGGTCGACAGTTTGCGGCCTGCAATACCCGTGATCTCGACGACAATGATACAGGTGGCTTCGGTCTTCTCGACCTCTTTCATCTGAAACTTGGTCCGCAGATCCACCACAGAGATCACCTGCCCGCGAAGATTAATCACGCCTTTGACATGACTTGGCGTGCGGGGGACGGCGGTGATTTCCATGTAGCCGATGATTTCCCGCACCTTGAGAATTTCCAGGCCATACTCTTCGTTGCCGAGGGCGAACGTGAGGTACTTTTCTCCACTGGTGGTGGCCGACGATTTAATGGGTTTGGACAGCGTGGCAGTACTCATAACGATTCCTTTTCTGAATGTGATTGGCATGCGGCCAATTCAATTGAGTTCAGCAAATTGGGCTCCCTGAAGCGAGATCGATAATGCCGGCAACATCCAGGATGAGGCTCACATTTCCGTCACCGAGGATGGCGCCACCGCTGACGCCGGCGATTTTGCCTACGCCGTCGCCGAGTGACTTGATGACGACTTGTTGCTGGCCTATCAGTTCGTCGACGAGCAGGCAGCAGCGACGCGTGTCATCCTGAACCACGACGACCAGCGCGGCCGTGGGATCTTCGGTGGTGGGTGTCACGTTGAACAGTCGATGCAGGCGATAGAGCGGCAGAAGCGTATCGCGCACCATCACCATTTCTCCGCGGTCCTGAATGCTCGAAAGCTGATCAGCCTGCGGTCGCAGGCTTTGTTCGACGCTGAGGATGGGAAGGATGTAGCGAGCAGTCCCGATTTTCACGACGAGTCCGTCGATCACGGCGAGCGTCAATGGCAGGCGAATTGTAAATGTCGCGCCTTGGCCTTCGACGGATGCAATATCAATTTTACCGCGAAGGGATTCGACATTCTTCTTCACGACGTCCATCCCTACGCCGCGACCAGATACATCGGTGACTTTTTCTGCAGTTGAAAGGCCGGCGTGGAAGACCAGTTTGAAGATGTCAGCTTCGCTGAGGGCCGCACCTTCGGCAACGATGCCGGCAGCGATCGCTTTCTTGAGTAGCTTTTCCTTGTTGAGACCGCGCCCGTCGTCGGAGATTTCAATGACGATACTTCCGCTGTGGTGGTAGGCTTTAAGTTGAACGCGGCCCGCTCGTGGTTTGCCGTTCTTCTCCCGTTGGTCGGGCATCTCGACGCCGTGATCGGCGGAGTTCCGAACCATGTGTACCAGCGGGTCGGTGATGGCTTCGACAAGATTGCGGTCGAGTTCGGTGTCTCCACCCACAAGCGCAAGGTCGATTTCTTTTCCGCTCTTTTTCGCCAGATCGCGAACGAGCCGCGCCATTTTCTGGAATGTTCCCTGGATCGGAACCATTCGCATGGACATTGAAAGTTCCTGGAGCTCGCGGGTGATCTTGCCCATGTGAGACAGGTTGCGCGCGATCCGGGGTTCACCGGTCAGTATTGCGCTGGAATCCTGCGCGACCATGGCCTGGGCGATGACGAGTTCTCCGACGGTGTTGATCAGATTGTCCAGCCGATCGGTCGCCACTTTGATGGTGGACTCCGCTGTGTGTGCGGTGGGGGTGATTGCTGCTGGGGCAGATGTGTTTTCTTTGACCCGTTGGGTTAGAGGGTTCACCGCGTTGGAGTTCTCGCCACGGGCACAGGCTTCCACCCGATCGATCAACGCCGCAACCGATGGATCTGCGACAACAGGAGATTGGTTTTGCGCTGCGTGTGCGACGCGAGCGACCAATTCTTTCATCGCATCGGTCGCGGCCAGTACGATATCGAGTGTGCTGCCCTGGAGCTGTATCTTGCCTTTGCGGGCCAGGTCGAGCAGATTTTCGGAGCTATGCGCAAGAAATCCAATCTGTTTGAGATTGAGAAACCCGGCTACGCCTTTGACCGTGTGAAAAGCCCGGAAAATGCAGTTGATTGCCTCTATATCCGCAGGATTGTCCTCCACCCGCAGAATTGAAGCCTCGGCGGTTGATATGTGAGTGTAGGACTCCGACACGAAATCCTGAACGAGCGGAAGATCGTCCGGGCTGAGAATTTGATCTTCGCAAAATGTGTGGGTGGGTGGCTGCGCGACCGGCGGTGAAACCGACACGGGATCGGTGGCAGGTGCCGCGGCAATTGATGGGGTGATCGGAAGTGAAGGATGGTCGTTTGTGAGAAGCAACTGGAGCTCGGCAATTCCGCGCGTCAATTGCCATAATGACGCTTCGGCATCTTCGACTTCTCGTAAAACGATTTGCTCCGCCAGCTTTTCCAGTCGATTTGAGGAACTCCGCAGCTCTGTCAATGACTCTGTTGCCGGGAGGGCCGAGAGTGATTGAAGTTGAGTATGAATATTCGCAAGGGTTTGGAGATCATCCGGCCTGGAGCCAGCGGCCTGTGTGACGAGGTCATTAATCTTTTCCGAGAGAACATTCATAAATATCACCCAACTTCAGTTTTGAAAGCTTGTTCAACGGCACGCGGAAATGGACGAACGCACTCACTTCGCACAGGTATTGCTCGAATCAAGGTCTTGCAACCTACTTTTATGTTTCGGTTTAGGAAACGCGTCTCTTAATCAATTAAATCAGATTAGTTCGTGACTCTATCGAGATTGGCGCGCCCTGCTAGGGGCGTGCAGGCGACATGCATGGTGTGCTGAATTGCCCCTAGGAAATGGGCAGGAAATAGGGGAAAATTATTCTGTTATTGAAAGAGGGAGAATGATTTACAGCCTTTTCTACGAATCAAAGAAGGGATATTACCCAGGCTCTCAACGATTCCCGAGGCTGAATGATCTGATCGGAAAACTCAGAATTGAACGAAGCCTTGCGACGATCATTGAGACAATATTTCAGTTCGGTGTATCGCCGGATCGGATATTCGCATGATGTAGGGTGGGCGTATTCGCCGACCGATTTGCCGAGTGACGCGGATGGAGGGCGAGTACACCCGCCCTACGAAACTTAGATGTAGAGCTCATCGATGAGCGAGCCTTCACTGAGGATTTCGACCGGCCGGCCTTCGGGGGTATGTAACTGTTTGCGCGGATTGATGCCCAGCGCAGACAAGATGGTAAAAGCGACATCCGCCGGGCGTACAGGACGATCGGTTACAAACGCACCTTCTTTGTCAGTAGCTCCGATAATCTTACCGCTACTGACACCCGCCCCTGCAAAAATCATGGAACCTGCACGGCCCCAATGGTCGCGACCGGCATCTTTGTTGATCTTGGGGGTACGGCCGAATTCTCCCATCGCCACCACCAACGTGTCATCCAGCAGCCCGCGCGCTGAAAGGTCGCGGATCAACATCGAGAATCCCTTGTCAAAGACGGGGAGCTTTTTCTCAAGCCCGTCCCAGATTTGCTTGTGATGATCCCAACCACCGCTGTTGACGGTGACGAAACGTACGCCGCGCTCGACAAGTCGGCGGGCCAACAGGCAGCTTTGGCCAAACTCGGTGCGGCCATAGGCGTCGCGGGTATCTGGCGTTTCGCGATTCATATCAAACGCACCCTGAGCTTCCGGCGAGAGAATCATCTCTGCGGCGCGTTGTTGAAACTCGTCATAGGTAGCCATCTGATCATTGCCCTTCACGTGGGCGTTCAACGTGTCGACGGCTCCGAGCAGCGACTTCCGCCGTTGCATCGCCTTGGGGGTCAACGGCTGGGGAAGGGATAAATCGCGAACTTTGTAGTCCGGCTGATTGGGGTCGCCGGCTTTGAACGATTCAAATCGACCCCCCAGAAATGCGCTCTTACCCAGTTCCCAGGTAAATGCCGGGTTCTTGGGCACGGCAACGTAGGGTGGCAAGATCCCCGTGAATCCCATTTCATGGGCAGCGACAGCTCCCATGGAGGGATAGTCGCCGAAGGGCGAACCAAAACGTCCGGAAAGGACCCAATTGGTGGCGGTCTCGTGGTGATCGTTTTCGTGCGAGCCGGAGCGAACAAGACACACCTTGTCCATTGTCTTAGCCATGTATGGCAGCAGTTCACCGACCTGTAAACCGGTAACATTGGAGGGAATCGGCTTGTACTTTCCACGGATCTCCGCCGGTGAGTCAGGCTTTAAATCAAACGAGTCGTGATGAGAGAGTCCACCGCCCAGGTAAACAAGGATGACCGATTTAGCGCGCGCTGCCGGTTGATCGGCGCCGCGAGCCTTTTGCAGGCGCAATAGTCCAGGAAGAGAAAAACCCAGAAGACCGAGAGATCCAACGCGTAGAAAATCACGCCGGGTCGCACCGTTGCAGAGTCGGCTGGAATGATGACCGAGGGATACGTCGATCATGGGGTAGTCTCCGGTAGAGTCGGTTTCGAACGTTCAAAAAAAACCGTGGCGTGGGCGTCTCGCCCGCGTTTCTTTCAGGGCAAAATGCACGGGCGAGACGCCCATGCCACGCCGCCCATGCCACCGCGCCACATCAGTGGTTAAACGCGAAGTTTTTCGAGTTTAGCAGAGCCCAGAACAAATCGCGATATACTTCTTCTCGTGTGTCGCCGTCAGCCAAGGCAGTTTGAATTGCCTTTAGCTCAGCATCACTGGCGGGGTGGCCGAACGTCGACATAAACAATTCGTCTGTCACCTTGCGGTCATCTGGTTCTTTAAGCAGTTGCGCCAAACGCCCGGTGGTTGATCTGACCTTGGTGGAAACCGCTTCGCTGTTACCCAGATGCAGCAATTGCGTAAGCGTGACCTCGGTGGTTCGCTCGCAGGCACAGGCGGTGATTCGCTCGGAGCGGCCAAAAACGGTTAGGAAGTAGGATGATACGCCTGAATCCGGGAGCTGCATCGCCCGCATGCCGATTGGGTAACCGGCAAACTGATCCGGCACGCCAGTGGCGGTCGAAATCGCATCTGAGAGTACTTCGGCAGGAAGACGCCGGGCGTAGTAGTGTGAATGGAAACGGCGATCCTGCTCGTTTTCGGGAAGCGTATCAGAACTCAACTGGTAGGAACGCGAGTTGAGAATAAGCCGCATGACATGTTTCAGATCATACTGATGCGTGACAAACTCCTGATTCAGCGCGGCCCACAGGGCAGGGTTACTCGGGGGATTGCTCGACCGAAGGTCATCGACCGGTTCGACGAGGCCAACTCCCATGTAGTGCCGCCAAAGTCGATTGACCATGTTCCCACTGAACGCCCGGTTGGAAGGATTTGTCATCCAGTCCACGAGCGCGGTTCTTGGATCTTCACCGGGCTTCCAGGAGGGCACGATGCGGTCAAGACTTTGGGGAACCATCATTTTGCCCGTTCGCGGCTGCGTTACCCCGGGGGCGCGTGCCATGGCAGAGGTCAATTGCTTTCGCAGTTCAACCAGCCGCTTCTCGGATTCCTTCAATCGATCGGCGGTTTTTTTCGATTCCTCTGCGGTTTTGCCAGAGCCATTGGCGGACGATTCATCTGAAACGGTTTTCTCCACTTGTGCGATTTGCTTGCGAAGTTCTTCTGAATCTCGCGTGCCGACCAGGAGCGTCGTCGCCTCCTTTTCCTGTCGCTTTAACAGGACTCGCGAAAAGTAGGCCGCAAAATGATAAAAGTCATCCTGTGTGTATTTTTCCAGCGGGTGGTTATGGCAGCGAGCGCACCCGATGCGCGTGCCGAGAAATGACATCGCCACAGCGTCGGGTAATTCTGATTCCTCGACGTTTTGCTTTTCCCCGATTGAAACAATGAAGTATCCGACCTGTGGCACATGTGTCGTGTCGCCCGTACTGAGCAGGACGTCTCGAGCGATTTGATCCCACGGGCGGTTGATGGCCACCTGCTCGCGGACCCAATCCTGTAATGCCCGGACACCCTTGATGCCGCGCACATCGTGATCTCGTTCTTTGCGATTCTGAAGCAAGTCGCCCAATTGCAGGGTCCAGTAGTCGACATATCCCGGCGATTTAAGCAATTCGTCGATTAACCGCGGCCGTTTTTCCGAATCCTTTGAGGCAACAAATGTCGTGATTTCTGTTGATGTTGGCAGGCTGCCCGTGACATCCAGGTACACGCGTCGAACAAACGCCGCATCATCGCACAACATAGACGGTGGAAGATGCAATGCCTGCAATCGCGCGAAAACATGCTCGTCGATCACATTGTTTTTGATCGAGTAGCGATCCGGCGAAACTGTGTTGGGAAACGGTGTGGAAACCTCTACCGTGGCGACCAGTCCCTGAAAATGCGCCCGGATCGAAGTGGAACCGGATCGCACTGATTTGATGAGTCCGCCGCGGGTTACTTCAGCGACGGTCTGATCGTTGGAGTAGAAAACACTGAGCCAGGTGACATCGTTGACGGAACCGTCTGGATAGACCGCGCGGACGATCAACTGTTGCGTTTGACCTACTGAAAGCTCACGGTTCCCCGGAACCGCTTCAAGCCGTACGGCATCCGACTCCTTGGGATCCGGCCCCGGAGCGCGGGCTTCGATCCATTCCAGGAGCCGCGCAGCAGCTCGATCATTCGGGCCGAAGCGAACTCCCCCTTCGTGCGGAACGCGACCCAATGGTTTTTGCAGAAGCAGGCTTTCCGACGGTGCGGCGAAATTGATTCGCCTCGCGATCAATTCGCTGGTCAAAGAAAGATAATCCTGCTCCGGCGCATACCCGCGCAGCGAAAGGCGAAACCCATTTTGCCCGGCTAACTTTCCATGACAGCCGCCCGAACTGCACCCGGCTGCGGTCAGAATGGGGACAATCTCCTGCCGGAAAGACGGGGGCGACGCACTTGCGATTTCACCGGGAAGCAGCATTCCGAGGCAAAGTAAAAAGCCTATGAACACTTCAGAAGTTGTTTTGTAAGCGTGCGACATTGTTCACTGAAGATAGTCTTGGCGAGGGTCAATGTTGAAGCGATCGACCGAATATTCCCCACGCAACATCGCCGGTGCAGAAGACTATCAACGCACGGCTATTGTTTACACGCTTTCTGCATAGAAAAGGCTGCGGCATGCTTCCATCATTCAATCAAATCCGTTCTCTGACGATCGTTGTTGCAGGTTTGGTGAATTGCCTGGCCGTCACGGGAACTGCTGCGGCCGTCGAATCGCCATCCAGGGTCAGCTATTGGAAAGAAGTTCGCCCGATTTTTCTTCGCAGTTGCGTGAGTTGTCACGAGCCGGCCAAGATGAAAGGGAAACTCGACCTGACCGGTCATGCGGCTTTACTTAAAGGCGGGAAGGGCGGTCCCGGTGTCATCCCCGGTCAGCCTGACAAAAGCCCGGTGATCGAACAGACGCGCGGCGACATGCCGGAGATGCCCGAGAAAGGGGAACCGCTCGGATCTGATGAAGTCAAGCTGATTGCTCGATGGATCGAACAGGGCGCGATAAATGACACGCCGAAGGGCGCGAGTCTTCTGGCTACCGCGCCGATGCCGACGGCTCCGCCCATCTATCGAACGTTGCCCACAATCGCGGCAGTTGCGTGGTCTGGCGATGTGATTGCCGTTGCCGGATATCACGAAGTTCTCCTGCACCGCGCCGATGGATCGGGCATTGAGGCCAGGCTGCCCAGTCCTTCGCCACAGATCACTTCGATTGCCTTTTCTCGCGATGGGCGCCTGTTGCTGGCCGCCGGTGGCGCGCCGGGATTATTCGGCCATCTGGACGTTTGGAATGTGGACAATCATGAACACCGATTGGGACTTGATGTCTCCGGCGATACTCTCTTCGGAGGTTGCTTTTCACCTGCCGGCGACCGCATTGGCGTTGGATGCGCGGACAGAACCGCGCGGGTGATCGACCGGGCCGGCGGGCAGGAGAGCTTGCGGTTTGAATCTCACAGCGACTGGGTATTGGGGACACAGTTCACACCGGATGGCACGCAGTTGATCACGGCCAGCCGCGATAAGAATCTCAAACTATTTCCCGTGGCCAGCACTCAGCCATCGCTGGATGTGCTTGAACCGCAGGAACCTCTCACTTGCGTGGCAAGGCATCCAACGGAGGGAACAGTGACCGTCGGCAGTGCAAGTGGGGCCCTCAACGTTTATCGCGTCACTGATCTAAAGCCGAGGACCGAGCAGAAAAAAGATCCCAATCTCGTCCGATCGATCGAGCGGCAACCCGGACCGGTGAACGCCTTGGCCTACAGTGCCGACGGGCAATGGCTGGCCGTTGCCAGCACCGGAGAAGTTCGGATTTTCAGTGGGTCAGATGGCAAGCGCGTGGCGATTCTGGGCGGGCATCAAGGACCGGTATTTGGCGTCGCCTTCAGCCCCGATGGAACGCAGATCTGTACTGCCGGTTTCGACGGACAGCTTCGCGTCTTCAATCGAGGAACTCAGAAACTGGTCAAATCCTGGGACGCCGTTCCGATCTCGCTTCCCAATCTCCCAAAATAAGATTTCCGAACCCGATCAAGCACGATTCAACATTGCTTTTTGCGACAAAACTGCTTTAAGGGAGGGCATGGAACGTGAAATCAAAGTAGTGGAAGAAAAAATCAACCGATTTGGCAATCTGGGGTTAGATCCGAAGTTGGTCCAGACCTTAACTGACTTAGGCTACGAAGAGCCCACCCCGATTCAATCCGAAGCGATCCCGGCGTTACTGACCGGGCGCGATCTGATCGGTCAAGCCGCCACCGGAACCGGCAAGACGGCGGCGTTTGCATTGCCCATGCTGCAGCGCATCTCGCTACTCGGTAAAGATCGCTCGCATCCTTCCGCACTCGTGCTGGTTCCCACGCGGGAACTGGCCATGCAGGTTGCCGAAGCCATGCACAAGTACGGCCTGAAATTAAAAATCAGCGTCATGCCGATTTACGGTGGGCATTCGTTCAGCCAACAGCAGCGCATGCTCGAGCGCGGCGTCGATGTCGTCGTCGCCACACCCGGTCGCGCCGTCGACCACCTTCGCCGCAAAACGCTTGATCTCAGCGGGCTCGCCATTCTCGCGCTTGATGAGGCCGATGAAATGCTCGACATGGGTTTCGCCGAAGATCTCGAAGCGATCCTTTCCGAAACGCCAGCCGAACGCCAAACGGTTTTCTTCTCCGCGACCTTGCCACCTCGCATTTCTGGCATGGTCAAACGCCACATGAAGGATCCGATCCGCATTCAGATCGCCAAGGAGGCCGTCGCGAAAGGGGCTGCCCCGAAAGTACGCCAGACCGCGTACATCGTCCCGCGCGGTAAAAAACTCGAAGTGCTCGGTCGCATCCTCGATCTGGAAAACCCTGCCTCCGCATTGGTCTTTTGTCGAACCCGTTTAGAAGTCGACAATCTCACCGAACGCCTGACCGCCCACGGCTATCGCGCCCAGGCCCTGCACGGCGGCATCACCCAAGACCAACGCACCCGCGTCATCAAACGCCTGAAGGAAGGCGCGATCGAACTCGTCATCGCCACCGATGTCGCCGCGCGCGGTTTGGATATCGAACAGCTCGCGCTCGTCGTGAATTACGATGTCCCCGCCACCGCCGACTCCTATGTCCATCGCATTGGCCGAGTCGGTAGGGCGGGCCGCGAAGGCATCGCCATCACCCTGGCCGATCCGCGCGAATCCCGATTGCTGCGGCAATTTGAATCGATGACCAAGAGCAAGATCGGCATCGCCCAGGTTCCCACCGTCTCCGACCTCCGCGCGCGTCGTCTTGAACAAACCTGTGCCGCCCTCCGCGCCGCCGTCACCGCCGGGGGTCTGGATCACTATCGCGTCGCCGTTGAATCCCTCGCCCAGGAACACGATCTGATGGACATCGCCCTGGCCGCCGTCAAACTCGCCCATCAAGCCACCGCCGGCGAACGAGACGAAGAGGAAGAAGACCCCAAGCCCAAACCCACGGCCGCAGTGGCGACCCCGGAACGTAAAATCGATCCCACGATCAAGATGGCCCGCCTCTACATCGGCGTCGGCAAACTCGCCGGCATCGTCGAGCAAAGCCTCAGCGGCGTCGTCACCAGCGAAGCCCGCATCAAAGGCCACCTCCTCGGCACGATCGAAATCAACGACAAATACTCCCTCGTCCAAGTCCCCGACCAAATCATCGATGACGTCATCCGCTCCATGCGCGACTGCACGATTAAAGGGAAGAAAGTAGTGGTGCGAAAGTTTGTGGAGAAATAGGACCGTCGCCGGCGCATTACCTTGACGCATCGTGACGCATCGTGACGCATAACGCTATTGTTCTTGTATGATCTCCAGCGATTTGATTACCGTCGATTCCGACATCCTTGGCGGCACGCCGGTTTTTAAGGGCACGCGCGTGCCGGTAAATTCGCTCTTCGAATACCTTGAGGATAACTATACCCTGAACGAATTCGTTGAATGTTTCCCCACCGTCACCGCCGAAATGGCCCGCCGAGTACTCGAACGATCTGAATCCGCTTTTCTGTCGGCGGTTTCGTGAAGATCCTGTTCGATGAATGTGTTCCCTGGCCGGTTCGACACGTCCTCCCCTCTCACGATTGCCAGCCAGTGCAGCAGATGGGATGGGCAGGGATCAAAAATGGCTCGCTGCTGAACCTCGCCGAAGGCCGATCTGATCTCTTCCTGACGTCTGACCAAAATCTCCGATATCAACAGAATCTTCAAGGCCGACAGATCGCGATCCTGCAACTGTCAACCAATAAATTAAATCGCATCTTGGCGGCCACTGTGTTGCTGGTGCAAGCCATCGAAACCACGCAGCCGGGCGAGTTTCGAATACTGGAAATTCCGTGAACCCGTCAAAAAATTCCAATTTTCCATCATGCGGGCTCGTACGGGTCGATTTTACGCCGGCTATCGACAACAATTAGGACCCCGCGCAGGGCTGCGGCGCTAAATACTCTATGAACCGAAAAATATACATCATCGCCGCGGTTTGCTGTTCGATGGCCAGCCTCCTCGCCTTCGCCGACGGCCAAACCGCTTTGCGCAACGCCGCCGTCAAAGCACAGCAGATGACACCATCAACCCAACCCGCGGCGGGATTTGAAGCCGCCGGAGTCACCGCGATCTTCTATGACGTTTTCTCCTGGAAGGGCAAACCGACCCGCGCTTTCGCCTGGGTGGGCATGCCGCAGCATAAGCCGGGTGAAAAGGTTCCCGGCATGGTATTGATCCACGGTGGGGGTGGCACGGCATTTAACGAATGGGTCACCCTCTGGACCAGCCGTGGCTACGCTGCGATCGCCATGGATACCTGCGGCCAACTGCCGCGCGGCAAGTACTCCCACTGGGATCGCGATCTGCATGGCGGTCCGCCCGGGTGGGGTGGATTCGACCAGACCGATCAATCGGTCGAGGATCAATGGACCTACCACGCTGTTATCGATGCCATCCTCGCGCACTCGCTGCTCCGATCAATGCCCGATGTTGACGCCGAGAGAATCGGCGTCACCGGCATCTCCTGGGGCGGATACCTTACCTGTATCGTGGCCGGCCTCGATCACCGCTTCAAACTCGCCGTCCCCGTCTACGGCTGCGGCTTCCTCGGTGAAGACTCTGCATGGCTCCCCGAGTTCGCCAAGCTGGGCCCCGAAAAATCCGCCGCATGGCTCAAAGCCTGGGACCCTTCCGAATACCTTCCCGCCGCCCGTATGCCCATGCTTTGGGTCAGCGGCACCAACGACTTCGCCTACCCGCCCGATTCCCTGCAAAAATCATACCGCCTCCCAAATGCCCCGCGCTTCCTCGCCCTAAAAGTAAGAATGCCGCATGGTCACGGCGGCCCCGGTGAAAACCCCGAAGAAATTCACGCCTTCTCCGATGCGATACTGAAGGGCGGCCAACGATTAGCCACCATCACCAAACAAGGCCGCGACGGCGAGACTGTGTGGGCAGAATTCACCTCCCCGGTAAACAAAGTCACCGCCGAATTGAACTACACCAAAGACACCGGCGTCTGGCAGAAGCGAAAATGGGACACCGTGCCGGCAAAGATCGATGGAAAGACCAGTCGCATAACAGCGGAGCTACCAACCGGCGCGAAGGCGTACTATTTCAATTTGATCGATGACCGGAAGCGGGTGGCGAGCGGGGAGCATATCGAAGTGCCGTGAGTGTCTCGCTCTACGCAGCACCTTCCTCAACCCTTCTGCGACCATCCAGTAGAGCTCACGCTGTGGGTCACTGGGTTCTCCTTGAATACCGTCCAAAGCCAAGCGCCAATATCGCTTCGGTCTGATCACCACAGTAGCGATCGAAGAACGTCATCTCGCTTTTCCAAATCCCCTTTACGCCATGATCTCCTTCACGCGCCGGCGTAGTTCCGGCAGCAGCTGAGTCTCGAACCAAGGATTCTTCCTGAGCCAGATATTGTTTCGCGGGGATGGATGCGGAAGAACCACTCTGGTAGGCAAAAGTGTGTCGAAGTCGAGCACGGCCTGGGTAAGGGCTGGGTAGGCCGAACCCAGATAGCGGTCGAACGCGTATTGGCCTACGTAGATCGTCAACTTCAATTGCTTGAGACCGAATAATATCTTGTCGTGCCACAGCGGCGCGCACTCTGGGCGGGGAGCGAGATCGCCGGATTTTCCTGCGCCGGGATAGCAAAATCCCATCGGCATCAGGCCGACCTTCGCGGCGTTGTAAAATGTCGCGGGAGTGATCCCCAACCAGTCCCGCAAGCGTTCACCGCTGCGATCGTGCCAGGGAATTCCGCTCTCATGCGCTGCGCGGCCCGGCGCTTGACCGATAATCATCATCCGTGATGCGGCCGTCGCGGCGATGAGTGGTCGCGGGCCCATTGGCAATCGATCCGCGCATACATCGCAGGCGCGAGCTTCCCGAAGTACCTGTAGCAATGCGGGCATCCGTATCTCCGAGGTTGATGAAATGCTTCCCAAGCTCACAGTGGAACGTCCTTCCAAGACTCAGCAATCGTGTCCCGGCCAGCGGAACCTGGTGCACGGTCACACTTCTAACTTAGGGTAACATCGAATCGGGTGCCACAGGTCTCGGCGTACCGCGCGACCTGTGGCACCCTAACTTATAAGCGGGACATAGGACGAGGTAACTCGCGTTCGGTTCGATGGCACCTGAGCGCTTGGGCCTACGCTCTCGCCGGGCGAGTTTCGTTCAGCGAGGTCTGATGCGGTGCGTTGAGCAGGAACGTTGCCGTGATGACAGCTGCGGCATTGGCCCAATAGTACGCCGAATCCCTACCGCTGAATCCCAGTACAAACGGTGCCGCCAGAAATGTAAGTCCTACGATGCGATCCACCAGTACGTGGAAAGAATACGGCAGCACGCGGATTAAACCAGCTTCGTGTTTTGTCAACACCGTCAACGCCAGCGCTGCGACGCCGGTGACGACCGAAAGCCATTTGGCGACCGGGTTCACCGCGCCAATTCCCAGGATAAACGGCGAGCCCATCAAACTCAGGGCGACCGGGTAGTCGATCAATGCATGAATGGAACGCGTGATAAATCGAATGGCCATGACAAATCTCCTTGTTGTGGCCCAGTGGGCCGTTTAACGTTTGTCGGCGACATTGCCGACTTTCACACCCTTAGACCGTCCAGCTTTAAATTGTGTGACAAGCCTGATATTTTTTTCGTCAAAGCCGCGGCAGGACCAACCGAGGCTGTTTTGGACTGTCACAAAAACGAGGTTGTTGCGGTCTAACCCTGAAGGAGATCACGATGGCGAATCTAACCTCGGTGGATTTCGAGGCGTTTGTGCGAGAGTCCTCGGAGCGCCTGCTGGCGGTTTCACGTCGAATTCTGCGGCGTGAAATGGATGCCGAGGATGCGCTCCAGGAGGCGTTTGTTTCCGCCTGGCGAAACCGCGACAGATTTGACGGGAGATCTTCGATGGGTACCTGGATGCACCGCATCGTAATCAACACCGCGCTGAACAAGCTCGAGCAAAGGCGTGTGCTGAGCACGCATGTGAAGTCACAGTCGCCGGGCACCGAACCGGCTTCCGGCGTCGATCACGCGAACGCACTGGCGCTTCGCGAACTGGTGTGGGACGCGATCGATTTGTTGCCCGATGAGCAGCGCGTCGTCCTGCTGCTGCGCGACGTGGAGCAACTCGATTCCGAAGTGATCGCGACGCAGTTGCGGATTTCCCCCGCTGCTGTCCGACAGCGGCTGCACCGCGCCCGCAAGCATGTTGCCGAAATCCTGTCGCCAGAGCTGTGCGGCGCGGGCGAAATGACCTGCGGTGGCCGACTCGATCTGCTCCTCGACATGATCGACGGCCTGCTCGCCGCAGACGTGCGCACGCCCGTGCTCGAGCACGTCGCCACCTGCAAGACCTGCCAGCAGTACGCCACGGGATATCAGCGCATGATCGAAATACCCCTGCAAACCGTCGAACCGCCCATCCCCATTTCGACTGCCCTCGTGCAGCGATTCGTGTCAGCGATCCGATCGGAGAACGGATTGCACGAGGACAGCGAGTCATATTGAGCGGATACCCCGCACGGTCCGCACTGCGATTGAGAGCAAAATGGTTACCCTTAAAGCACTCGGCAAGAACCGGTTCACTCGCAAGAATTGACATCCATACAGAACGGTCTATACACTTGTTCGTGCCACGCACGAAATCAAACTCGCAGGCGCGGGAGCGCTTACTCGATACGGCGGATCGTCTCTTCTATCGCGAAGGCATTCGTGCCGTGGGGATTGATCGTATCATCGCCGAGGCGGGGGTAGCAAAAATGACGCTTTACGCGCACTTTGCGTCGAAGGATGCGCTGATTCTCGCGGCTTTGGCCCGGCGGGAGGAAGTGGTTCTGGAATTCTTCCGCAGCGCAATGGAAAAGCACCGGAAGCGCGCAAAGAGCAGCCTGCTAGCCTTTTTTGCGGCGTTGAAGGACTTGTTGGGCAGCGCGGAATTCAGGGGTTGCGCATTTGCGAATGCTTTGATTGAACTTGCGGATCCATCGCACCCTGGGCCGGCATTCGTGCGCGGTTATAAACGGCGCTTCGCGAAGTTTCTGCGCGGTTTGATTGAGGAATCGATCGGGAAGGAAGCCGCCGCAAAAGTTGCACCGGCTGTGGCGATGCTGGTCGAGGGGGCGCTGGTCACCTCCGCGATCCACGGGCCGCAAAACGTCGCGGACGTCGCCCGTGATGCGTCGTTGGTCCTTATCCGTGGCGCGCAGCCAACGGCATCACATTAATGCGGTAAAAGCATTCGCCTGCGTCCCCTCACCAGCAAGTCAGATGGAAAAAAGCCCCATGTGGAATAAAAAGACAGACCTGTCTGTTTACATTCCTGTCGCGGTTCGATGTGATGGGCCGATTTGGCCTGATGAACCGACGCAAAAACAGTGTATGAAAGGAATGGATCATGTCACGTATTACCCCTATCGCCCCCGAAAACGCCACCGGCCAGTCCAAGGATCTCCTGGCGGCAGTGAAGTCCAAGCTGGGTATGGTGCCGAATCTGATGCGAGGACTGGCGCACTCCCCTGCGGCGCTCAACGCGTACCTCCAGTTCAGCGGGGAACTTGCCCGCGGCGTACTGCCAGCGAAGACCCGGGAGCAAATTTCCCTGGCGGTTGGTGAGGCAAACGAGTGCGGCTATTGCGTTGCTGCGCATTCGACGCTCGGTAAGATGTCAGGGCTGAACGCGGAACAAATCACCGACGCCCGAAGGGGAACCGCGGTCGATCCCAAGACGAATGCCATTCTTCACTTCAGCCGCAAGACCGTCGAGGCGCGCGGCCATGTCTCCAACGACGACCTGTCGGCACTGCGCGCCGCTGGCGCGAGCGACGCGGAGATCACGGAAGTGGTCGCCAACGTGGCGCTCAATATCTTCACCAATTACTTCAACCATGTGGCGGAAACAGTGATCGATTTCCCCAAGGCCGAGCCGCTGGCGGCGCTGACTCACTGAATACCGAGTCGAGTAACGCTGGATTGCCCGCGATGCAGGGCAATCCAGCGATTCACACCTGAAACGCCGGGCATTAATAATCTCATGTGGTTGACGCAATTTGTCATGGCGTACGCGACCGCGTTGCGAGAATATAGGGGCGTCAGTACCCATCAACGCCGTTGAGCCCGTAGGGTCCGCAATGAGCTTGAGATGTTATTGGTTCTCGTGTCCAAAACCCCTTCGCTTATGGGCCAAAAATAAGAGAAATAAACCGGCTCGCATTTTTTTTTAGTCCTGCTCTCATCGCTACGATCGCGCTCGCGCGCACATGTAGTTCACCCTCGTCCGGTTTCCTTCCCCGGATAACCGCGCCTAACTCCTCATCGCACCGGGAGGGAAAACCGGACGGGGGCAACACTCTTCCGCACGTCGTCGCCGGGGGAGGTTCGAGGAGTGGGGCGCAATCGGCGACGTTCTGTTTTGGGGCGAGCGTTCGCTGGGGTGCATATTAACCCTTAGGGTCCACACTGAGCCTGGGAATTTTTAGGTGGCGTGGGCGTCTCGCCCGCGTTTTTTTCGGAAGAAAGCACGGGCGAGACGCCCATGTCACCATTTTTTCCCAAGCTCAATGCGAACCGTTGGCTTCCCGGTGCATACCGTCCATCGGCAAGCGCCAATATCGCTTCGGTCCGGTCGTCAAGGAATCCACCCTCTCCACGCGGGGTTGAAATCGGTCAGCGGTGCGGACCCTGCGAGATCAAATTGAGTGATGTCCCCTTTTTCAATTACACCCCAAAAATCCAGAAATTAAAAAACTGCGAATCAGCCCCCTACTTCCAAACAATCAAGTAGGACAAATCCGCCCGCCTTCCCCGGAACCGATGAAATGTTGCTTTTTGCAACACCCCGAAAAGTGTTCCATTTTGTTCCGTTTTGTTCCATCGCGCGTGTTGTGATTGGCCGAATCTTAGCTCGATGGCTGTACGCTGAGAGGGGTCACATTCTTACGATTCATTCGGTGACTTTGCCTGTCGATTTCAATGCGTGGGAATAATTGAGCCTCCAAAGTCGCTCTGGCCGAATTGACGCACAACGCCAAACGCCTTAGTATCTCTCGACTCCACCGGTCAGCTCATCCCCGGGGAAGATGGAACCCCGCATGTTCGCGATTGTCAGCGATATTCATGGTAATCTGGAAGCGTTGACCGCCGTTCTCGAAGAGATCGATAAGCGGGAAGTGCAGCATATTATTTGCCTCGGTGACATCATCGGTTACGGGCCCAATCCAATGGAGTGCCTGGACCTGGTAGCCAGCCGATGTCGGGCGTCGATCATGGGAAATCACGATTTCGCGGTGTTTTACGAACCATTTAATTTTAACAGTGGCGCGGAATCAGCCTGTTACTGGACGCGCAATTGCTTTGAGACCGATCCGGATCCGGTCCGCAAAGCCGATCGTTGGAAGTTTCTAGGCAATCTGCCGGTTCGGATTCGGACCAATGAATTCGTGGGCGTACACGCTTCACCTCGTCGGCCGATTAATGAATACATCTTTCCCGATGACATTTACACGAACCCGGGAAAATTTGTCAGCATTTTTGAACGTTTTGAGCGGCTCTGTTTTGTGGGTCACACGCATGTGCCGGGGGTGTTTCTAGAAGGGCCGGATTTTTATAGTCCTGACGAGCTTGACTATCGGTTCGAGCTGACGGATGAAAAGGCGATCATCAACGTAGGCAGCGTCGGCCAGCCGCGCGATCGAGATCCGCGGAGTAGTTTTGTGCTGGTGTCCGACACCGCCGTTGAATTTGTACGCGTACCTTACGATGTGCAGACGACGGTCAAGAAAGTTCACGCCATTGACGCCCTGGATGATTTCCTGGGCACCCGATTGATTGACGGAAGATAGAAATGAACCAAAAGCAAAAGTGGCTGATGATGACGGTGATGCTCGCCCTGAGCTTTTTTTGGATGCAGGTGGTCTACCCTTACCTGGCGAAGAAGAACAACTGGAAATTCGGCCCGGACACAACGACGAATCAACCCGCCACCGGTGGTTCGACTACAGTTGCCTCTTCCACATCGCCCTCGACGAGTCCGGCTACAACTGGATCGGGCGTTGTAGGCGCGGTGAAGGGAGCCATGTCAGCGACGGAAGTGGTGATCGGTTCGACGGACTACGATCCGAATTCTGACAAACCCAAGAGCCTTTATCCGCTGGGGGTGACCCTCAGCAATCGTGGCGCGGCCATCGCGTCGGTCACGCTGAACCACTTTCGCAATCAGTATGATCAGCCCAAGCCGTTTGTTTTTCAGACGCCTTATGATGTCAGTTCACCGTTAGTCGCGTCACTGGCCACGCGCGGAATCAGCGTTAACGGTGCGCCGCAGGTTTCGTTGGACACTGTCTTATGGCAGTCGGTGGTTCCGGTGGCGGGTTCAACCGGTAACCGCAACTCCGCAAGCTTTACCGTTGATCTGCAAGATACCGCTGGCGCTCCACAGCTTCGGATCACCAAGACGTACGAAGTGCGCGACAAGAACGATAAATCCGCCGGCTATGAAATGCTCGTCAACTATGCCGTGGCGAATCTGACCGCGCTGCCGTTGAAAGTGAAGTTGGCATTCAATGGTACGAACACCCCGAAGTCCGAAAACAGCCGCGATATGCAGGAAATCGTCGCGGGGTTCGATGGGGGAAGTAAGAATGTTCTCATCGGTCACACGGCTGTGGGTTCCGTGAAGTCGGATAGCACGCTTGATGTTCGCGCGATGAAACCAGAGCCCATTCTGTGGACCGGCATGAGCAGCGCCTATTTCGACGCGATCCTGCGCGGCACTGAATCAAACGGCGATCGGTTGCCATTGACCCGCATCGATGCAACGCTTTTGAATCCTCAAGTTCAAGATACGCTGCTGCACTCGGTTGCTCTTGCGATTGAAACCGGCGACATGGACGTGCCCGCAAACGGCTCCAAGGCATTTACACTCAATGTCTTTGTCGGCCCTAAACTTCGCGATGTGATTAAGAATGACTATTACTCCGACTATCCGCTGAACTACGATGAAACGCTGGTGCTGACCGGCAGTTGGTGCGGAATCCTGACCTCGGCAAAACTCATCAACCTGCTGGTGTGGCTGCTCAAAGGCTTCCATTCAATCTTCCGCGATTGGGGTCTGGCGATCATCGGGCTGGTTTGTCTGGTGCGATTGATTCTCCACCCGATTACCAAGCGATCGCAAATCTCCATGTCGCGGATGACCAAGATGGGTCCGGAAATGGAACGGCTCAAAAATAAGCATAAGGATGATCCGGATGCACTGAAAAAAGCGCAGATGGAGTTTTATCGTGAGCAGGGTGTTGCGCCGTTCCTCGGATGCCTGCCCATGTTCCTGCAGATGCCGATCTGGATCGCGCTGTGGAGTTCACTGCAAAGCACATTCGAAATTCGCCATGCCCCGTTCCTGATGTTTGGTGGCGTGCATTTGACGTGGATCAGGGATCTGTCGCAACCGGATCGATTGTTTCACTTTGCAACCCCATTGGAGTTCTGGAAGATCCATGTTGATGCGATCAACATCCTGCCGGTGTTGATGGCTGTCATGTTTTTCATTCAGCAAAAATTTCAACCCCAACCCGTGGCCAGCACTCCTGAGCAGGAGCAACAGCAGAAAATGATGAAGTGGATGTCGATCTTCCTCTTCCCGCTTTTTCTATATGGTCAGCCGAGTGGATTGAACCTGTACATTTTCACCAGCACTTTGATCGGCATCGTTGAATCGAAGCGGATTCGCGATCACATCAAGGAACGCGACGAAAAAGAAAAAGCCGGCGTGGTGATTATCGATGGCCCACCGATCAAGCGCGATGATTTAGGTGGCGGCGGTGTCCGCCGCGCGAAAAACGCACCGCCCGAAAAACCGGTGGGCGGCATCGCGGGTTTCATGGCCAAACTTCAGGCCATGGCCGAGCAGGCAAAGAACGATCAGGATCGAACGCTGAAAAAAGGGAAGAAATAGATTGAATTTCGCTGGGTCTGCTTTAGCGGACGGAATCGTTCGTGGGCCGGGTGGTTTGATTCAGAAGAATGCAATCCGCCCACGAAGAGACGCGACAAATTTTACGAAGAAGACTTTATCCATTCGGTATTCGGGGCCAATTTTTTGGATTGTTTCGTGTGATTTTTTCGTGTGTCTTCGTGGGTGGTGATTCATCTGGTTTTCTGGCGGTGTTGCCATGTCATCGCAGTCATCGCACGACACGATCGTGGCCATCAGCAGTGCGGTCGGTCCGGCGGCGAGGATGATCGTCCGCGCGAGTGGACCGCAGGCATGGACGCTCGCTCAGTTGCTTTGCCCTGCGGCAACATTCACACCTGGAGGGGCGCTGGCTTGCGAATTGTGCCTGGGCAAGTTGGCGATCCCCGTCACGGTTTACGTTTTTAAATCCCCGAATAGTTACACTGGCGAAGATTTGATTGAATTCCATGTTCCGGGGAATCCGTTGTTGGTTCGAATGCTGCTTGATGCTTTGATCGCAAGCGGTGCACGCAATGCCGAAGCGGGGGAATTTACGGCCCGCGCATACTTTAACGGACGACTTGATTTGACCGAGGCCGAGGGCGTTGCAGCGACCATCGCTGCCCATAACGAGCGGGAGTTGGCCGCGGCGCGGAAGCTGCTTTCCGGTGAACTGGCACGCCGACTGAAGCCCGCCATGGATCTGGTCGCCGAGACTTTGGCGCTCGTGGAAGTCGGAATTGATTTCACCGAAGAGGATGTTTCGTTTTTGTCCGGCCCGGAGATCACAGACCGTCTTCACCAGGTGGATGAAATCCTGTGTGAGATGGTCCGCCAGAGCTCCCGTTTTGAACGGCTGACCCATGAACCGCGAGCCGTACTGCTCGGCCGACCCAACGCCGGCAAAAGCACGCTGCTAAACGCGTTGGCAGGTAAGGATCGTGCGGTTGTCTCGGCCGCGGCAGGCACGACACGCGATGCAGTCTCCACGGAAATTGCGCTCAATCGCGGGATGATTCGACTGATTGATGTGGCGGGAATCGAAATTTCGGAATCCGCATTACTCATAGAGAATTCTCCATCTGATTCGCCGATTTCGCAAATCTCACGGCAAATGCAGGAGCATGCGCTTCGTGAAGTCGAGTCGGCGGATTTAGTTCTTCTGGTGCATGATGCTTCATCGACTGAGGCGCCGATGTCACCAAGCCGACCGCCGCATTGCGTGATCTACACCAAGAGCGATCTTGTGGCTCCCTCAAACATTGAAAGCGGATCTGGGTTGCTTGTGTCGGCGCGTTCGAGGAGCAATCTCGATGTTCTCCGCGCTCGACTGGATGAACTTGCATTCGGTTCGGCCCCAACCGAAGGAAATCTGGCGTTAAATGCTCGCCATCTTCATTCGATCGGCGAAGCCCGAACCGCAATCGAACGCGCTAAAGACTTGATCTCCAACGGCAGCGAATTGCTCGCGTTGGAACTCCGCGAAACGCTCGATGCGCTCGGTTCGATTCTCGGAACCGTCTCCCCGGATGATGTGCTCACGCGCGTTTTTTCGGCCTTCTGCATCGGCAAATGAACCGTTGGGAAATCGTCGATTGCCCGGTATCGCACGAATGCCCCCGGGCATGCCCGGGGCTATCTAGGGTGGTGAAAGTCGGTCTCGTTTGTCGCTTGCTTTCCCTCGCGCGGCGCGAGATATTCGCGTGTGATCCCGTACAATCTCTCTGGCCCGAAAGGTCATCATGCGGAAACATCTTTTCAGTTTGATAGCTCTGCTCATTTTGCCGTCCATTGTTCTTGCGCAACCGTTGGCCGATCGATTGCCAGGCGATGCGGTGATTTATGCCGGCTGGCGCGGTGCCGATTCAATGGGGCCGGGGTATGAAACCTCGCATCTCAAAGCAGTGCTCGATGCGTCGGACTTTGCCCAATTGATCAATGAATTTCTACCACAGGTGTTGAACCGAATCGGCAAGGAAGATCCTGAAGCGGCCCAGATCCTGCCCATCATTTCCGCGGTGGCTAAACCGATGTGGAAGCATCCATCAGCGCTGTATGTGGGCGCGATGGGTGTGGAAGGTGGAGAACCTTCACCGCGATTGGCGGTGCTGTGTGATGCCGGTGCCGATGCGCCTGCGCTTCTGGCGACTGTGAAAGACCTGTTAGCTAAGGCCGAAGGTTTGCCCGTGCCGATCGTCGCGAAGGAAGCGAAGGGTCTGGTCATCATCACCGTTGGGAAGATGTCGCCTGCATTTGATGCGCTCACGGCAGGCGCGGCCGCGGGTGATGCGCAGGCGCTTGCGAACGACAAAGCATTCAAAGAATCGATGACCCATGTGGTCGCGGATCCTACCGTTGCATTTTATGTGAACGTTGAAGGAATCGTCTCGAACGCGAATGAACTTGTGAATCAGTTCGGGGAAGCGAAAGACAGAGAGATGTGGCCGAAAATCCGCGACGGCCTCGGGTTTGCCGGGTTGAAGCGGATCACGATTGCCGCCGGATTTGATGGCAAGGACTGGATGGAGTCTGCTTTCGTCGCCGCTCCCGCGCCGCGCATCGGCCTGCTCAAGATGTTAGATGGTGGCGCATTGTCCGGTGATGCCCTCAAAGTTGTGCCTAAAACCAGCACCCACGTGTCGGCGGGGCGTTTCAATCTGGCTGGTTTTATCGGGCAAGTTCGCGATGGAGTCGCTCAATTTGATCCGGCTATTCGCGATCAGGTTGATGGGGCCATTCAGCAGGTTAATCAAATGACCGGGATGGAGGTGCAAAAGGATTTGCTGGGCGTGTTCGGCAGCGAATGGGTGGGGTATATCGATCCGAATATCGGCGGGTTCAGTCTGGCCGGCGCGGTGCTTGTCAATCATCTGACCGATGCCGCCAAAGCCGAGCAATCCCTTTCGAAAATGGAGCAATTCATCAATCAGATGATTGTGGCTAACTTTCATGAAGAGGGAATGACGATCGAAATCCAGAAACGAAAGATCGGCGATCTTACCGTTCACTATCTGGCGATTCCGATTGTCACACCGGCCTGGGCGATTCAGGACGGTAATTGGTACGCGGCCTTGTTACCGCAGACCGTTGTCGGTGCGGCGAAATTTGTCGCGGCGAAATCGCCTTCGATTTTGGAGAATCCGGATTTTCTGGCCGTCCTCAAAAGACTCGGAGCGGAATCGGCCGGAAGCGTGCAATATACGGACCTGGTTCGGTTGGCTCAGGTCAACTATGGCTCGTGGGTTTTTGTCTCGCGGCTTGTTGGGTTTGGGGATCTTTTCGGAATTCCGTCCCCTTTAATCGTACTTCCGCCGATGGCACCGCTGATGGCCAACCTTTCTTCCGCCGCAGATGTCACCTGGTCAGACGATTCGGGCTTTTACTACAAAGGAGTTAGCCCGTTTCCCGGCAGCGCCATCCTGGGAACTGATCCGTTATCGACCTATATGTCAGCGTCGCCGGCGCTCACGTTGGGCTTCATGCTACCCGCATTGAGCAAAGCCCGCGCATCCGCGAATCGAGTAAAGTCAGGCTCGAATCTGCGCGAGATAGGGACGATGTGCATTATCTATGCCGACAAAAATGGCGGTAAACTCCCACCCGACTTGGGTTCGCTTGTGAATGGGGATGTGGTTCCCGCAGTTTTCATCTCACCCACGGGCAAGCAACAAATTCCGACGGAGAAGTTGCCTGTCGCAGAGATGGCGGCGTGGGTTAATGAACACTCCGATTATGTCTATCTAGGCAAGGGAAAAAAGAACGATCTCCCGGCGGATCGACTGTTGGCTTACGAGAAGCTCGATAGCGGTGGCAATGAGGGCGTGAATATGCTTTTTGGCGACGGGCATGTTGAATTTGTTTCGATGCCGCAAGCAATGAAGTTTATCGAGGAAAGCGCGCCGAAACCTTAGCGCTTTGTCGCGCTCAAGAATTGCGGTTATGCGAGGTAGTCGGTGCCACAGGTCTCGGTACTCCGAGACCTGTGTTCAGCGTGCCTCCAACACGCACAGGTCTCGGAGTACCGCGACCTGTGGCACCGCAAATTTTATTGGCGACAAAGGACTATCGCGACATTGCAATTTGAAACTGTCGGGCAGAAAATAGCCCCTGAGGCATAGAAACACAGAGAGAATCACAAAGAAATGTGGTCGTTGGAATTTCCATGAAAGGCCAAGCCGTGCGTATTGTTCGATTCGTTCTCACTATTGTGACTGTCGCTTTTTCACTGGCCGTCGGCGCGCAACCGCTGTCAGAGCGTCTTCCGGCGTCGACATGGGTCTATTCGGGTTGGTCCCCCAACGCGGCGATGCAGGATACGAAAGCCGCCCGCATGTTGGCAGATGAGCGGTTGATTAAACCCTGGCGTATCCTGATGCAACAATGGTTGCTGGGGATGCCGGATGAGCTTATTGCCGGAGAAGTGCGAATATCGGAACATCTGCCCCATCTTTTGGCCGATGCCGCACAGTGCGAAGGGTGCTTCGCATTGCTCGATCTTAAACCGGATCACGATGAGGTTATTCCACAAGCGGTTCTGATCTTGAACCTCGGTGCTCGCCGCGCGGATTTTGAAGAGCATTTCAAACCGATTCACGCCAAGCTCAAAGAGCGGCTCGGTGAACGGCTTCATATGATGAAGCTCGAAAATTCCTGGCTGTGGATGAAAACTACCCGCGACAAACCGGAGTATACCTGGGGATTTATCGGGGATTCGTTTGTGTTTTATTACGGGGACGGTGCCGACAAATTTCTGCCGACCCTTTCGGTCAAGCAGGAACACAATCTCAAAAATGCGCCAGGCTTTATGGATTGCCTCGGCAAGATTCCCGGCGAATCGATCCTGACGACGTACGTCGATCTGAAAAAAGCGATGAGCCTCGTCCAACTGCTTATTAAAACTAGCAATGATGACGGCCTCCGAATGGTGTCCCAAAACTGGTTGAAGATCACCAAAGAAGTCGGTCTCGATAATATTCAATCACTTGGCGAAAAAACCATCGTGCAGGATTCGCAGTTTGTCACGCATTCGCTGCTGCGCATCGACGGAGCGCCGCATGGGTTGATTCCGGTTCTGATCGGGGCGGCGGTGGAGGATTCAATGCTGAAAGCGATCCCGGCCGATGCGGAATTTGCAACCGCATTCCGGGTGGACCTTCTGAAAGTCTATAACCAAATTAAGTCCGCCAGCATTGCGGTGGGGGGAGAAGACGGGCAGAAGGCGTTTGGCGTGATCGAAGACACCGCCGCCGGGTTTGGCGTGCCGGTGAACAGTCTTCTCGCGCCGCTCGGTGACCAATGGGTTCTCTATGAGGCTGCATCCACCGGCGGCATTTCGTTCACGGGTTTAACGCTCGTAGTTGATGTAAAGGATGTCGATACGCTCAATCGAACGCTTACGCTGGTGAAGCAGTTGCTGCTGGCTCAATTTAATGGCGACGAACGCGTGACGATCGGCTCGCATGAAGTGGACGGGGTGACGATTCAATACATCGATCCCGGTCGCGGTTTTAATTTGTTCAACCCCGCCTGGGCCGTGGCGGATAAGAGGCTGATCGTCTCGCTTTATCCGCAGGTGGTGGAAGATGCGATTCACCAGATCCGAGGTTCCAAAAGTCTGCTGGACAATCCGCAGTTCATCGAGACGCGCCGGCGCATCGGCAACGATGGCCCCTTTGTTTACCTATCAACCCCGGAAATGGTTCGCAGTATTTATCCGCTGGTGCTTCCGTTTATTTCCGCGATGCGCGATTCGTTCCTCGGGGGTGGGAACGGGAATCTCTACATGGTGACCGCAACACTTCTACCTTCGATGCAGCGTGTTCTTTCTTACGTGGGCACGGATGCGTTCAGCGTGAAAATCACTCCGGACGGGATTCTCCGCAGTAAATCCGTGGCGAATCCGCTGTTATCTCCGATGACATTGACCGATTCGGTTCCGCTGTGGGTAGCCGTCTCACTACCGTCGCTCGGCACGGCCAAAGTCACGGCCGACCGGGTGCGCAGTGGGAACAATCTTCGCGAAATCGGTCAGGCCATGCTGGTGTACTCCAATGAGCATCAGGGCAAAATGCCTCCGGATTTTGCGACGCTTATCAAAGCGCAAAATCTAAAGGCGGAATTGTTTCAATCTCCATTTGGCGATGGGAAGCCCGAGGGGGACTATAAATATCTGTACGTCGACGGCATGACCAATGCCACTCCTGCGGATGTCGTCATTGCGTACGACGCCACAGAGTTTGAAAAAGGGGACGGAACTTGGATGCTGTATACCGACGGTCATTCCGAATGGTTGGAAAAAGACGGCGTGACGATGGCGTTGGCAAAGGCCGCCAAGTGGCGCGATGAACTGAAGGTCAAAAAGTAAAGGGTGCGCGGAGGTTTATCGGGTCGAATCGATCTTAACGATTATAAGGCCCAGTTGATCGTGCATTGTAAATTCTTTTTTTCGCGGTTCGTAAGCCCGATTGATCGTATGTCGATGATTCCTTGCCGGGTAAACTGTCAATAAATATGCCGTCCTCTTCAGAACATTCTCAGACCGAAGTGACATCGGATCCGATCGATATCCTCTGGCACTACGCCAACGCCCAGATGCCGTTCTGGTTGAACGGCAACGACGGTGCGATCGGTTGGGTGCGCGGCACGCATCGCGGCGTGCAGCGCCTCGATAAAATCGAAATCTCCAAGAGCCAAAAACGCTACGTGCTTTCCACCAAATTCGAGATTCGATACGACACGTCATTTGAAGAAGTGATTCGGGCCTGCGCCGATACCGCGCGTGAAGGCAAAACCTTCATCACGGAAGAACTGATCCAGGGTTATATCGCGCTGAATAAAATGGGCTTTGCCCACAGTTATGAAGCCTGGTGCGATGGCAAACTTGCCGGCGGGGGGTATGGCTTGCAACTCGGTTCCCTGCTGACGATTGACTCGATGTTCTACCGCGTCAGCAATGCCAGCAAAGCCGCGTACGGTCAAACACTTTTGCGAATGCCGGGACGAGGCTTTCGATTGATGGACACGAATGTCGTCGCCAAGCACACCGTCAACTATGGAGAAGAATGGATGCCGATGTGGGAGTACGAACAAACGCTGGCGCAATGCCTGAAAGAATCCCCGTCGTTGACGGATGAACACCCGTACCCCGCGCTGCCCTGGCAGATTCGATATCGACTTCCGGTGGTGAGGTTGCTCCGAAAAGTGTCGAACCGCCTGCGTCGCACGGCCGCATTGTGATGCCTGATCCCCACCAATTCGCAACCGAAATAAAGCAGCAAGCCCGCAAACTGGGTTTCGATCTCGTCGGAATTGCCACCGCCGAACCCTCACGCTATCGCGACTATCTGCGGCAATGGCTCGATGACGGTCAAGCCGGCACGATGGCCTATCTTGCTCGCCGTTTTGAAGAACGCACTGACCCGCGCGTCTATGTTCCCGATGCCGCCAGCGTCATTTGCGTGGCGATCAACTATTACGTTCCATTGGAACCTGTGCCGCCTGAATCGGAAAAGCATAACGGCCGTATCGCCCGGTACGCCCTCGGCGGCGACTATCATACTTTGATCAAAAATCGGCTCTGGACTCTTTCAGATTGGATTCGCACCGCCGCTCCCGGCACGACGACGCGCCCATGTGTCGATACTGCCCCGGTAATGGAAAAAGATCTTGCCGCCCGCGCCGGTGTGGGTTGGATCGGCAAGAATACCTGCACGATCCATCCGCAACTGGGATCGTGGCTTTTGCTCGGTGAGATTATCACCACGCTCGCACTGCCGCCTGATGAACCGGCTGTCGATCGTTGCGGAACGTGTCGGCGATGCCTTGATGCCTGTCCCACCGGTGCCCTCACCGACCCGTACCAACTCGACGCCCGGAAATGTATCTCGTATCTCACAATCGAACACCCCGATCCCATTCCCGCTGAATTTCATCCGCAACTCGGCGAATGGCTTTACGGCTGCGATATCTGTCAGGACGTCTGCCCGTGGAATCACAAAGCCGCCACGATCACCGATCCCGTGACTGATCCGGCCATGCAACCGCGCTTTCCCACGGGAACCCTTGATCTTCGAGAGTTGCTGAACTGGCAGCAGGCTGACTACTCGTCCCAACTTCATGGCAGTGCCATAAAGCGCGTCAAACTCCCCGTCCTGCAGCGAAATGCCCGGATCATTCAACGGAATTTGGAGGCCAAGGAAATTTGATACTTCTTTGGCTTGATTTCGCACCGGCCTATTCGTAAAGTAGCATCATTCATTAGACGGGCGATTAGCTCAGTTGGCTAGAGCGCACGGATCACACCCGTGAGGTCGAAGGTTCGAGCCCTTTATCGCCCATTTCCTTAAACCGAAGCCGATCGCGTAGTTTCGCGAACCCGCCAGCGTCCGGCGGCCGCAGCACGAACCTGACCTTAAGGTGGTAAATACCACTTTAAGGACTGGGAGTGTCGCTATGCCCCCGATCCGCTGATCCCGAACTTCAAAATCCCGCTTCCCCAAGTATCGCAACAAGAATGGTTCCGGTCACTGCCGCATCAAGGGCCACGACCATTATTTTGGACCCTTTCAGAAGGCCCCGCCCGCCGAGTCCTGGGATCTGATCGCACGATACAAATCCGGAAAGCGGGTCGGGTTAGATTTGCCCAGCGACGTTCGGCCAGCCACTTCGCAGGAGGCCATCACGATCGAACACCTGATCGATCTGTTCCTCGACCATGCCAAAATTGAGTACGGCCGCCCGGACGGCCAGCTGGGCAGCGAGTACGACAACTATCGCCAAGCACTCCGTCCCCTGTTCTCGCTCTATGCCGATGAGCCGGCGTCGGAATTTACGCCCAAGAAATTCAAGCGTCTCCAGGAGTACGGCGTGCAGCAACTGGACTGGTGCTCTGTCAGTTCACACGCTGGCTTCGGGGGATGCCGGTTGATCAGGATGTGCTGGTGAATCCACTGTCCATGGAATTGGCAGTGGCATGATCAGAATACCTGTTTGAGAATTGAAGGTTCTTTCAATGTTTGATCGAGGCGGATCTCGTTCATCGAGATCTGCCTTCGGGATTGGAGTAGGGCGGTTGAAGCATCAGACTTATTCTGGATAAGTCGGTTGTTTTACGCACGCCGCTGGCAGTGAACTCGATCCGCGGATGTCCTGAAGGCGATGGCCGAACTAGACGCGGGCGTGCCAAACCCGTTTGGCACGCCCACTGGCTACGAGCTGTTCCACGACGGCAAAAGCTACCCGCCCAAGGACGTGATCGGATTGGGGTTCCGGCACCTATCGGGCCGACTTCTGTCGCCATAAGATTTCAGCGGCGGCAATTCTGCGGGAAAGGCCAATGACGTTCTTCGAAAACTTGGTTTCAAAGTGGTGGGGATGGCCGACGATTGGACGGAAGCGGAAGTCACGCTCATCATCGCCGATTACTTCCAGATGCTGCGGGCGGAACTACTGGGGCTATTCATCAGAAACTCCATTGTTCAATGTGCCCGTCGCCGCTCCCCCCAACGGCGGCGACGGGCTGATTCGATTCATTGCGGCAAAAAATACAAAAGGCACCTTCAGGCCGGCGTTCAGTTGTCGCTGGGGAAAAACCTGCGGAAACGGCTTGGATTGTCTCGTGGTGCGGGTACTGTCTGCTCGGTCACAGTCACTTCCGGGGATGAAACTGCGTTCTCGGCTTCAGCGTCTTCGACCGCCTGTTCCGGCATCACATTCCCGAGTGCGACCGAGAAGAGCCCGGGAAGGTAGCGGTCCATCATCGCCCAACTGGCATGCACCAGATGTTCAAGGGCCTTGATCAAGACCCCTGATGTGCCGATCGGGATGCAGGTGCGGAAGCACACCTGCCCGTTCGACCAGTCCATGTCGAAATTCCCGAAGTAAAGCCCCCAGTTCGCCCGCATCAGGTATTCCACCGCAGCCGCCAGCCTATGCTCCGGCACGTTCACTGGGCTGTAGGCGTAGAACAGCAGAAACCGACCGTCCGCCGTATCGCGGGCCACCCAGTGCCATTGACTGCCTTGACCGGTCATCAACCCCCGCAGCACCCCGGCCTCTTCATCCAGGTACTTCCACTCCAGTTGGTCCAGAAACTTCCTCATCTGAGACATTGCCTTTGATCCTTCAGCCATCTGGGAGTCCTTTCGTTGATGAAGGGAGTATGCCAAAGGCCACTGACGACCTTGGGACAGTGGTTGCGGAACATTCCATGAACCCTAATCTGTGTCGGTGTATCGTTCAACGCGAAGGAGTAATGCATGGCGGCAGATTACGGACGAATCCACCGGCTTTTGAAGGTACTGATGCTCATCCAGAGCGATAAGGGCTGGAACGCCAAGCGGCTGTCGGTGGAATGCTGCACCACCGAGCGGAACATCTACCGCGACCTGAAGATGCTCGAAGGTGCGGGCATCCCGTATTTCTACGATGAAGAGGCGAAATGCTACGGCGTCCGGCGGGATTTCTTCATGCCGCCCGTGCAACTGACGCTGGATGAATCCCTGGCCCTGGCCGCGTTGGCAGAACACATCGGCGGACAGGAGCAAGTGCCGTTCACACAATCCGCCGGCCGAGCGATCAGCAAGATCCGAGGTCAGCTTCCACCGATGATCCGCCGTGAGCTGGAGCAGATTGAGGATCACGTCGCTATCAAGCTGTCGGCGGCAGCTCCGCCGGAAAGCTCGGCGGATGTTTATGAAAAGGTTCGCTCGGCTCTGTCACAAAAGCTTGCCCTGCGATGCGGCTATGAGTCCCTGACCAACCCCACCAAGAAAGACGCTACGGCGTTCATCTTCAAGCCGTACACGCTTTTCTTCAACCAGCGGGCGTGGTACGTCATCGGCCATCACAGCAGGCACGGCGACGAGCGTTGCCTCAAGCTGAACCGGTTCATTGACATTGATCTGACGAACCAGGCGTACACGATCCCCAAGACCTACTCGCTGACCAAGCATCTCGGGAATGCCTGGCGGATGATCCGAGGTGATAAGACCTACAAAGTCGAACTGCATTTTGATCCTGAGTTTGCCGAGACCATCGCCGATACCCACTGGCATTCCACCCAGGAGGTTATCTGGAATCCCGATGGGTCGATCACGTTTAAATGCAAGGTGGACGGCCTGGATGAGATCGTCTGGTGGGTATTGAGCATGGGGCCGCACTGCACCGTGAGGAAGCCGAAGGAATTGATCGATCGGATGAAGAAGCTGACGGTGGACATGGCCGCAAAATACGCGGCGGAATAAGAGTCCGAACATCGCCCTGACATACGGGTGTCAGTGGGCTTTGCAAGGCTAGAGTCATGACAACGTGGGGCCAACAACGGGCAAGGATGCCATGAAGAGCGAGAATCCTCATCAACAGCGTGCCGTTCGACTGGCATTCCTACGCACGATGCGTGTGTTGCGGCGTTCGGTGATCGCGGGAAGGCCGATCACGCTGCCCAACTGTGTGAGATTCTGCAAGCGGCGATTGGCGGCACTCGGCGTCAGTGATCCGGTGGTGCTCGAACGGATCACGAGGATGTATCGGAAGCATCAGCCGTTTCGGCGGGGACCGGACTTCATTCGCACAGAGAGGAAAAGAACATGAAATGGGGATTCAGAAAGCCATCGCTGCGGTAGCGGATCGCTGCCGGAACCTCTCTGTAAAGGTTCGTCCGAAAGTCATTGGGTCTTACGGCACCGAGGGGACGTCCGCAGGTGTTACGCCATTGAACTGACAATGCCCGTGACTAGAATCCGTCGTCGCAGTGTCATTGCAAGGAAGGGGCCCGTGCGCCAACCCCGCATCACCACGCGTCGCATAACGCCGCTTCAACCGCCATGCCTGTCGCTCGCTCACCCCGAGAAGCCGCGCCGCTTCGGCCACCGACAGCCCCCCGTCACGAACCTGACCCAAAACATCCAGCCGACGACGCTCCTTCAAACTCAATGAAAGTGGTTCCATCCCCTCGCCTTACACCCTGACATTTCTAAAGCGGAGAGACCCTGACATTTCTATCGCGGTACAACACGACCCCATTTCAACCCCTTTCAGGATTGAACTGAGATATGTTAAGCTGCCCGGGAACAGATTTACCGGGCCAATCGGATGTCTCCAATCGGCAATACACTTACAGTTCCACCCCACGATGGGACGCTGTTGAAGCTTCTTAAGAATCGGCTTGTAACGGCCGGGACACTGATCCTCGTTGTGCTCAGCCTGGCGGCGCTCCTGGCACCGCCGCTCACCACGTTTCACGTTCTGAACTCTCCTGACGATCAACAATCGACGGGGCTCGACGATGACGGCATGCCGGTCTCTCCGGGAAAAGCATTTCCGCTGGGGACGGATCATCTGGGCCGGGATGTGCTTTCGCGCGTCGTCTATGGCGCTCGCGTTTCGCTCACGATCGGGATTGGAGCGATGATCGTCGCAACCGTGATTGGAGTCTCCGTGGGATTGGCGGCGGGCTTTTATGGGGGAAAGATCGACATGGGGCTGATGCGGTTCACCGAAATGAATATGTCGATTCCGGCCATTCTGCTGGCGATCGCGTTTGCCGGCCTGATGGACGGAAAAGTCCTCCATCTGCATCCGGCTTCTCTGCCGTGGCACTTTCTGGACGTCCGTTTGAAACCGGGGATGACGAGCCTCTTTCTGATCATTGGGCTGGTGGTCTGGCCCGGCATCGTGCGCGTGGTTCGGGGGCAGGTGTTGGAAATCAAAGAGCGGGAGTTTGTGGTCGCCGCGCGAGCCGTGGGGGCATCGAACAGACGCATTATTGTGCGGCATATTCTGCCGAACGTTTTGCCTACCATTATCGTGCTGGCAGCCATGAGCACCTCCAACACGATCCTGCTTGAAGCAGGACTCGGCTACCTGGGAGTGGGCGTGCCGCAGCCGACAGCGACATGGGGATCGATGCTCGCCGACGGCCAGCCCTATTTTGCGATGGCACCGCGACTGGTTGTCGTCCCGGGTCTGGCGATTGCGCTGACGGTTCTAGCGTTCAACCTGCTCGGGCAGGGATTGCAGGAAGTGCTCGACCCAAGAGCAGCGAAGTAAGTCAGTGTCGTTGAAGTCCGTCGCGAACGAAGTGGTACCTATGCTCCAAAATTGCATGATAGTGCTGGCCCTCGTGATGTTATGGCTTCCGAGCGCCACTGCAGCTGTGGGTTCTAACTCGCCAACTGAAAAGCCCAGGCGCGGCGGCACTCTCCATCTGGCGTATACATTAGATTGGCGCTCGCTCGATCCGGCCATCGCGTTCGATACAGAGTCTGCTCCACTGCAAAAGTTATTGTTTCGCGGACTGATCGATTTTGATGACGGCGTTAAGCTGGTCCCCGACCAGGCCAGCGACTGGAACATTTCGGCAGATGGGAAAACTTACACCTTTCACCTGCGGGCTGGCGTACGTTTCTCGAATGGCCGCGAAGTCGTGGCGGATGACTATTTGTTCTCCATCGAGAGGTTGCTGGATCCCAAAACAGGCGCCGGAACGCAGACTTATTTTCTGGACATCCTGGGGGCACGGGAGTTTCGAGACGGGGAGGCGGCGTATGTCTCAGGGCTCAAAGCGCCGGATCGACGGACGTTCATCATCGAGCTCAAGGAGCCGAAGTTCACGTTTCGGTACGTGCTGGCGATGGCTGCCGGTGGCGTGCTGCCGCGAGATGTCGTGAAGCAATATGGCAATGATTTTCAATATCACCTGACCGGCACCGGGCCTTATCGCGTGGCCGAGTGGCGTCGAGGGGTGCACTATCGGCTGGAGCGAAATCCGTATTATTCGGGCAGTGACGGGAACGTGGATGCCGTGGAGATCATGATCGGCGGCGACCCGACGCTGCATGCGATGATGCTCGAGCGCGGAGAGCTCGACCGCTCCGCGGCGACCCACGCCGATGTCGTGCGGTTCGAGCGCGATCCGCTCCTTCGGCCGCTCCTCCAGTATATTGGCACGGCCAGCACCGATTATTTTTTCATGAACACCGAGATCAAGCCGTTCGATGATGTTCGCGTCCGTCGGGCGGTATGCCATGCGGTCAACGTTGATCGGCTGATCAAACTCAATCGGGGATTTGGCGTCGCAGCGCGCGGAATTGTCCCGCCGTCGATGCCGTGGTCGAATCCCGGGCTTCAAGGGTACGAGTATGATCCTGCCAAGGCACGCCAACTACTGCAAGAAGCAGGATATTCCAATGGGTTCAAAACGGAGCTTTGGCATCAGACAAACAGCCCGATTTTCGGGCCGCTGGCCGCAGGCGTGCAGCAGGACCTGAAGCAGGTTGGAATTCAAGCGGAGTTGCATGCGGTCGGCGGCGAGGTGTTCATCGTCAAGTCAGGCACTCGTCACCAGATTCCGTGCGGTGTCACGGGTTGGTTTGAAGACTATCCCGACCCGAGCGACTTTCTGGATGTGCTCTTCAGTGGCCAGAGAATCACCGATTCAGACTGCAACAATCTCGCGTTCTACAACAACCCGTTCGTCAATGGGCTTCTCAGCCAGGCCAACGAGGTGATGGACGTCAGACGGCGAACGCAATTGTTCCAGGATGTTGAGAAAAGGATCATGCTCGACGCTCCGTGGGCACCGATTCTGCATGAGCAGATGCCGAGGCTGAACAGCCGCCGACTGCGCGGCACGGGGCCGCATCCGGTCTGGCTTTGGCGGTACGAGCGATTCTGGCTAACCGAGTAACAGCATGGCGACACGACTATTAAAACGCCTGTTCTGGTCGATGGTCACACTGCTCGGCACGGCGGTGCTGACGTTTCTGCTGATCAACCTGGTTCCCGGCGATGTGAGCAAAGTGATTGCCGGCCCAAAGGCAGGTCCGGAGGTCATTCAACAGATTCGGGCCAAGTACCATCTGGATGATCCGCTCTGGAAGCGACTGGGGCATTACCTTGGTCAACTGGCGACGGGTGATCTGGGCCGATCGTATTTAACGGAGCAATCCGTTGCCAGCGCGATCCTGTCCCGGCTGCCAACCACGATCGCGCTGTCGGCGATGGCGGTGGTCATGTGGATGGTGGTAAGCGTACCGTTGGGCGTGCTGACGGCGCGATATCGCGGCTCGCGGTTTGATCGCGTGGTACTCGTGCTTGCGGCGATTTCGCTTTCGCTGCCTTCGTTCTGGTTGGCGCGAATGATGCAGTATTGGCTGTCGTACAAGTTGGGATGGTTTCCCGTGGCGGGGTTCCGAAGTTTCCAACACCTGCTGCTGCCGAGCGCGTCGCTGGCGATTCTCTTCATCGGCTACTACTCGCGGCTGATCCACACCAACATGTGTGAAGTGCTCGACAGCCAGTTCATCCGCTGCGCCCGGGCCAAGGGGGTTTCGGAAGTTCGCATCCTGTTTCGCCACGCCCTGCGCAATGCGATGATTCCGGTGGTCACCGTCCTGGGCATTGACATCGCGGGGCTTCTGGCAGGCGTGCTCTTTGTCGAAAGCGTTTTCGCGCTGCCGGGAGTGGGAACACTGGCGGTCCAAAGCGTGTTCAATTTGGACGTGCCGATCATCATGGGAACCGTGTTGCTGAGCGCGGTGCTCGTGGTCGTCGGCAATTTGATTGTGGACATGACCTACGGCTGGATTGATCCGCGAATGCGCGAGGCCTATTGAAGGCTGAGTGATGGCAGAACCACACGCAGGGCGCACTCGACGCAACTTTTTGTCGTGGTTTTATCAGGAGTTAGAGTTGCGGGCGGCTGCAGAATTAATGTCATTCGCATCCTTCAATCCAGTGACTTCTCGCCTAACAACCCAACGACTATCCAAGCCAGGAGCGGTTTCCGAGTCTTCGAGGTTCCTTATCCGAAGTCGACCGGCCTTGCCATATTAACGTTAGCTCGCGCACCGAAAGTTTGCCGGCGCGTCCATCGAATTACACTTGCCAGCCGAGATATGCCATGCGATCCAATATCCCTTCACCCGAAATGAATTAAAAAAAACTTATGACCCTTTGTTTTCTCAGCACAAGGTGGCGTGCGTCGGGAAGAAGCGAATCACTGACGCCGCGACCGATCGGCTTGGATTGGTCGTCCTGCAGGGACGACGCGGCAGCCTCCCGTGGGCGACCGCATAAAGTCTTTCTCCGAGAGCCGGATGCGGCAAATCCGCACGTCCGGTTCGATGAGCGGGACGCGGAAACGGAGCACGATGTGCCACCGCGCCACGTCTCGACTCTGCCTTTGTTTTCCCTATTTGTTAAAGATTCTGCGCCGCCGTGTAGAAATAGCGATGGCGGATCCAAGCAGCCAGGCCGTTCCCGGTTCAGGAATTGGAGTGACGAGGATTTGATGAGGAGTGGCGTAGGAAATTTCGTACCCGGTGGTGACCTGCGAAAAAGTTCCGGTCAGCATACCGGAGTAGGTGGCGATGAGATAGTTGTGCCCGTTGACGAGGCCGCCCAATGAGGCCAAGTCCAGCATCGAACCACTGCCGAGGGTTAAGTCGCCGTCGATGGCAAGTAAATCAGCTGAATTTGCACCGCGTAACTCGGCCGTGTAATGACTGGTGCCGGTGAGTGTCACGCGACCCGTCACGGAGAGTGTGCCAATGCTGTTGCCGGGAGAAACGTTGGCACCGATGATGAGATTTGCTACGTTCGAATTAACGACGAGATTGATTGAGCCGGTTCCGGAAAGTAAACCCCCGGTGAGACTGACATCGTTGTCGGAGGTAAATGTCCCATTTATTCGCAAGCTGCCGGCAGCTTGAGAAAAATGATGAGCGAACAGGGTTCCGCCGACGGAAACTTCGATTGATCCCAGATTGCTGGCATTGATCAGAGATAGGCCAAGTCCAGGGTCGGCAGTGATATTGCCTCGATTGAGGATAAAAGTGTTTTCAATTGAACTCCCGTATGCGCCACCAATCACTCCGAATTTGCCGCGGACCTGAATGCCCGGTCCGATTTCCAGAACGGAGCCTGGCGATGCGGCAAGAATGCTGGCGGCGGTACTCTCCAAGTCGATGGTGCCCGTTCCGGATATCGCGTCGAGTCCGGTGAAACCTAGATGACTGTCCTGCGTTCTAAACCGGATGGTGCTGCCGGCCATCGTGAGACCACCAGTGAACTCCAAAATACCTTGGCCGATTCGCACGTCTGCGCCCAATACAACGTTGTCTTCGAGCGTACTTGAATAGCCAGCTATATAATTGAGGTTTACGCTTGCACTGCCTGCAGCTGAGATGGCGCCTCCTACGATACGTGCCGACTCCAACGACAAATTGCCGGTTAAAGTGTTCAATTCAATCGTGCGGCCACTATTCAGCAAAGTCCCTGCGAGCGTCGTCGATCCGGTTCCCGAACGATGGATTGAATTCAAGTCGTCGGCAGATAATGTTCCAGCCAGAATAAGTCGTGAATTATGTGCGGTGATCGTACCTGAATTGGCGGCCAATGATCCCGGTGGCACATTAAAAGAATTCACCACAAGAGTCGAATCGGATAATTCAATGTGTCCGTTGTTCGTCATCGGGAAATTGAGGCTGAGATATGAGCCGTTGATGGCGGTGACGACGCCGGTAGAGGCATTTTGAAAATCGATGGCTTCGATGAAACTGCCATCTGAGCGCACAGTACCTTGATTGATCACGTTTTTCAGATTTAACGCAGCGGAAACTCGGGTGTTTTATTCCGTAAGGATTGTTCCCTGATTAACAACGTGTGAACCGTCCGTCAGATCGGTTCCTATAAAGCCAGCAGCTCCCCGCACGGTCAGGCCCGCTCCAAGCGTGAGAGTGGCAGGCGTGATGCCGTCCGCACTTCCAACAATGATCGAGCCACCGTTGCCATTTGCTTGTTTGGCCAGGAGGCTTATTTGCCCAGTGCCGCTGAAGATCTGCGATCCGATCGCTTGGATCAGATCGAATTTCGCCAGATTCACGTTGCCATTAAATGTACCTCCGCCGGTGAGATAAAGATTCTTTGAATTTGAGAACTGAAGGGTGTCGTCGGCGTCGAGGGAGATGGTGCGCGCGGTAGCCGAAATATTGAGATTGACTACCGACGTGCCAGGATTTCCGGAATCGATCAATACGTCGATGGTGTGGTCATTCGGGACTATGCCGGTATTCCAGAGCGCCGCGTTGTTCCAGTTCCCGGTGCGGCCGTTCCAAATAGCGGGCTGCGCCGCTGCAGGGTTTACGGCCGGGAGGCAAACTGCCATGGAGGCGATCCACAGGCTTCGGAAATCGGACTCGCGATATTTCGCAAACTTCATGGCACTCCCTCCGCCGACTTACCATAGATCAACCATGGAGACAATAAAGCCCCCTCAGTTCGAGAACCAACCCGTTCGATGATATTTATGTTTATCGCAATTCACAAATGTGAAGATGGTTTACTGACATGCGCAAATAGAAATGTCCGATTTTATAAATAGTGGATGGAGAGAGATTTTTTTGTCGTGAGCCGTCGAGAACGGGATGTTTTGAAGGTGATGTCGTTGGTGTTGGAGGGGAATCGCACGCAGGTGGAGGCGGCGCGATTGCTGAGTTCGTCGACCCGGCAGGTGCGGTGGGTTTGGAGCATCTTGTCTCGTTGGGAAACGAGTCGAATTGTTTCCGTTCCCGTCGCCCGGTATAAAGGTCGGCCCGATTAAGCTCGAAAACCAAGCTAGGAGACTCCATGGAACGTACGCTCATTATTCTGAAACCCGACGCCGTCCAACGTGGCATTTGCGGCGAGATCATTTCCCGATTTGAAAAAAAGGGTTTGCAGGTCGTCGGCACGAAGCTGATGAAGATTCCGCAAGCTCTTGCCGAAACGCATTATGCCCCTCATAAAGAACGGCCATTCTACGCCGGGCTGGTGAAGTTCATGACCAGTTCGCCGGTGTTGGTGCTGGCGCTTTCAGGGAAAGATTCCATTGCCATCGCTCGCAAAATGATGGGTGCGACGTTTGGGTCCAAAGCTGAACCGGGCACCATTCGCGGCGATTTTGGTGTCAGCAATTCGTACAATTTAATTCACGGTTCTGATTCACCGGAAGCAGCAACGCGGGAACTCGGGCTGTTCTTCAAACCGGAAGAATTACTGGATTGGACGCCAGCGATTCAGCAGTGGGTGTATGACTTCGGGAAGGGTGTGGCCGAGTAGTATTTTCCGATCCCCTCCCCCCCAGGTACTCATGGGGGGAGGGGACCAGACAAAATCTTTCCCGACTGTTTTAAGCCGCGCGGAGTTGTTAGAATTCCCGCATGGGTGCATCCGCAAAAGCGCGTATCGAAAAGCTCCGCGATGAGCTGAATCGGCATAATCATCTT
>JBBRMF010000013.1:0-41017 GCA_038230975.1 Tepidisphaerales bacterium | reverse complement strand
TGACTCGAAAGTAACGCACCGCGAACTCTCGGCTATGTGGCTTTCAGATCGGGCGGCCGAGCGCGGCACACCGACGGCCGAGCCGCTCAAAGATCATCTCGATCTGCTCCGAACCGCGCCGAAAATGGGCTTTGAACCAATGAACTCAATTGATCATACCGCAACCCGCGATCATGCATGCGAGTTCGTCTTTCACCTAGCCATGATCTCCCAACACCTCTCCCGCTGGGCCGAGCAGTGGATCATCTACATGACTACCGAGTTCGGCTTTATCAAGATCGCCGACCGGTACACGACCAGCAGTTCGATGATGCCGCAGAAGCGGAATCCGGACATGCTGGAGCTGATCCGTGGTCGATGCGGCAATGTGTACGGCGACCTGTTCGCGTTGATGACGATCCTCAAGGGGTTGCCGATTGGTTACAATCGCGATTTGCAGGAGGACAAGCGGATTGTGTTTCGGGCGTACGACATGGTCAGCAGTTGCCTGACGATGGCCGCCGCAATCGTGAACTCGGCGAGCTACGACAAGGAGCGGATCGAGCCAACCTTGGATCGCGGGTTCTTGGATGCGACCTCGCTGGCGGAATATCTGGTGACCAAGAGCGTGCCCTTCCGCACGGCTCATCATGTCGTCGGCACGCTGGTGTCGCAGTGCGAAAAATCGGGGAAGCATGCGCTGTCGCAATTGAGCGTCGCGGAATTTAATGTCGCGATCGAGCATTCGCAAAAAGCGGCGGGATCGGTCGCTGAGGTTATTCGGGTGGATGAAGAGGTTTACACCTGCCTTGGAGCGCGGAATGTGGTGAAGCGATATCAGAGCGCCGGCGCGGCGGGGGGCAAGCCGTTTGAAGAGCAGTTGGCGGCGTGGAAAGAGCGCTTGGGGTTATAGCCACGAAGTGGCGTCAGACTTTAGCCCACAACGGAAGTCGTGGGAAAACTTGATTGTTGAGCCACGAAGTGGCATCAGATTTTAGCCCACGACGTAAGTCGTGGGAAAGGATTCGCGTTGACCAACAGTGTTCATTTTTTTAGCCACGGAGTGGCGTAAGAAAATCGCTCACGTTCGATGAACCTCACGCCCAAATATATCGTTCGTCGTACGCGATGCCATGCCGTTTGAGAAACGCGACGAACTCCTCTTGAAATGTGATCGTGCGATGATGTTCTTCCTGACGTTCGATGTATTGACGCACGGCGGGAACGCTGGATTGACTGACGCTGAAGGAGGCGTATCCGGTTTGCCAGGCGAACGATGAGTTGGGAAATGTTTCGTGGATCCAGCGGGATGAATTGGTTTTGAGTACGCGCATGGCGTCGGCGATACCGGTCGTTGGAGGGAGGGCGGTCAGGAGGTGAACGTGGTCGGCGGGGCCATTGATGAGGATCGCGATACCATCCAGTTCGCGGAGAATGCCGCCCATGTAGGCGAAGGTGCGCGGGCGGATGTCGTCGGTTAAGAGGGGTTGGCGGTCTTTGGTGCTGAAGATGATGTGGTAGAGGAGGTTGGTGTAGGTGTGGGACATGATTTCCTGGGTGGAGGTTTTCTTACGCCACTCCGTGGCTGGGATTATGCGTGGCCTGTCATCGCGGTTATCTGCCCACGACTTGCGTCGAGGGCTAAAGTCTTGCGCCACTCCGTGGCTTGGCAATGGTTTTTCGCCGCTCTGCGGCTTAGCCGAGAACATCAGGTATAGAGATAGACGTAGCCAGCGTAGGCCGTGGCCATGACACCGATGGAGGCGGCGAGGGACCACATCCAGCTTCGTTCGCGGACGGCGAGGGAGAAAGTGGCGATGAGGACGGCGGCCTGGGCGCCGAGCATGCCATAGAAGAAGTAGCGGCTGCGGATGAGGCTGCGGTCGGATTGCCAACTGGTTTTGCGGACGCCGACTTCGTAGAGGTAGGCGGACTGCTGATTCAGTTTGGCTTCGCGATCAAGGCGGGCGGCTTCGAAGCGGAGTTCGGCGAGGGTGTAGTCAGCGGCGAGCTGGCGGACTTCGCCGGGGGTTTCGCGGTCGGTGGCGGCAAACGTGGACCGTGTCGCGGATTGCGTGGCGGAGCGGCGCATCGATACCGATACACCGGCCAAACGATCGAGCAGTTTTTCAATCTTGACCATTCCGATCATCGCGGGTTGAAGTTCAGTATCGCTGTTTTTGACGTTCTGCTCGGCGGCGCGAATCGAATCGCGGATCGCCTCGGGCTTCACTTCGCCGAAGACGATGGGAGGCGCGGAGTCGCCTTCATTTTTTTTGAGGATATCGAACGCCGTCCGAGTTTTTGAGTCGGCGATGACCAGAGCCTGGGCTAAGGGCAATGGGGTCGTCAAGAGTTCCATCGCGTTCTTGACATCGGGATCGGTCATCAAGGAATCGATCTGTGTTTGCAATTCGCGCGCGACTGTCGTGCCACTGGGGTTCGATTTAAGTTTCTGAATCAGATGCGATGCGGTGGTCGTGATGGCTTCGGTGGTGAATGGCCCGACATCGCCGAGGTTGCGAAGCAATTTTACGGACGAGGTGGAGTTTGCGCTGCGAAGTTTTTTGGCCTGAAAGAAGTTCCATTGATCGCCGGCTTTGGATTGATTTTGCGCCGAAAGCGACCGGTAGTACTGCGCCTGATTACTTTCACTGGAAGACAGGCCGGCCAGAAGCGTGGCCAAAACGGTCATCACGACGGGCGTAGAGGTGATGACTTTATCCCAGAGGGATTTGGGGGTATCGGAGTCGGTCGTGGATTCAGGCGTTTTGGGGAGCTTCATGGGGCTCCTGAATATAAAGCGGTGAGGGTAAACGCAAGTGGCGTGGTCGATAAATCGACCACGCCGCGATGGGTTTGCAAGAATTAAATTACTCCAATGTCCAACCGACGTTCACGAGGTAGCGTGTGTCGTCTTTCTGACGGCCTGGCGCGGGACGGTTGTTGTGGTCCAACTGAGCCTTGAACTCGGTGAACATCGTTTTGGTGAGGGTCACGCGAATGCCTGCGTCGGTGGTCACGAAGAAGTCGGCAGTGCTGTCGAACTTGGGGAAGTATTCCAGAGCGTGATAGACTTTCACCTTGTCGTTGAGCTTTTTGTCAACGTGGTAGGCCAGCCGTAAAGAGCCGTTTTGGTTTGTGCCGGCGTTGGTGTATCGCTCGTAGAAATAACCGACGCCACCTTCCGTGCGGAAATTGAATTCGGGGCTTTCGAACCATTGATAACCCACACCGACACCGGGCGCGAAGCGAAGATCGAGGAAGGCGATGCGGTCTTTGGCAACTTTGATGTCGCCGTAGGCGTAAAGCTTGGGGCTAATGAAGTAGTCGTACTTGGCTTCGGCGTTCCAGTTGTCGGCAGTCGTGCTTTTGATACCGGTGTTGGGGTCTTTGGCTTTGCTGTAGTTGTAGTTACCGTCGAGCGTGATGCGATCAAATTCGGAACGTCGGGTGAAATTCGCGCCAGCGTTTAGAGCGTCGCTATTGGTGTTGCCCCGGGCCAGGAAGCCACCGAGGGTCAGCGTACCGATCCAGTGAATCGGAGGTTCGTTGATCTTCTGGACATTGCCCAGAGAGATCGCCTGCGGCGCGACGTTTCCACCGGCGGCCAAGTCGACCGTACCCGGTTTGCCCTGAACAACGGGCTGGTGAAGTACCGTGCCATCGGTGAGCTTGAGATTGATCGGGGTGTCGCTGCTGAAGGTTTGAACATCCTTCATGTCAACGGTCACATCGCCCGCAACAGCGGTTTTGAGGGTGAGTTTACCGCTATCGAGAACGCCGATTTTCCCGGTGAGTTTATCACCATTTTTGAAGATGATTTCATCGGCTCGGGTGTAGGTAGACACAGACACGGCCGCGACGAGCGCGGCGAGACATAGCTTACGCATGGTTTCCTCGCTTACCCAAAATGAATTAGATCAAGTGCCTGATTCATGCCGGCACTTTGCTTTACTCCGCCAAGACTAAATCAAGGGTCATGTAATCAACGGTGAGATCAGAGATCTGCGGTGCAATGCGAGCACTTGGTGGCCTTGATCGGGATCAAGGACAGGCAGCGCGGGCATTCTTTGGTGGTCGGTTCGCCTTCGGGGACGGGTTTTCCGGCGGCGGCTTTCATCACCGTGCCCAGCAATTTAACGATCACTACGAAAACCGCGCTGGCGATGACCAGGAAATTCAAAAGTTCGCCGGCGAGATGACCAATTCGAAAGGGTCCAACCTTGAAGTTTTCATAGCCTCCCTTAAGGCCCGGAACAAGTTCAACGATCGGCATGACCAAGTCGCTGACGACCGCACCGATTACCTTTCCAAACGCGGCACCCAACACCACGGCAACAGCCAAGTCGATCAGATTTCCTTTAAATGCAAAGGCTTTGAATTCATCCCATAAACCTTTTGCCGAGGGTGGTTTCATAAATTCTCCGTTGAGTAAGCTAACATTTGCAGGCGAACCAATATGGCCGCGCCATCTCTCGGATCAGGAATATCCTGAATCGCGCAAATATGCAAAAATGCGGATGAGCTTGCGCCAGTCGCGGGTTCAAGTGCATCGGCTCTCGAACAGGGATTTTTAAGAACACAGGATGACCGACAGGGTCGCTCAATTGACCCGTGCCGCTTCAAGATCGTTGAGTGTCTGCGGGGTTCATTCCATTTCGTACTTCACCTCAACCTGTGGACCGAGAATTCGGACCGTCAGCGGACGCGAGGTTCCGGGTTCGGCGGTGGCGGTTCCCCAGGCGAGGGCGAACTGCTCCAGTTGCATCTCGGCCTGCACCGCTTCGGATACGCCGAGCACGACTTCACTGGCGTGCAGATCTCGGGCGGCGGTGGCGATTCCGTAGAGTGGATTTGTCGTGGGCAGCACCATCGGGAAGACCTGTTTGCCGACTTCCTCCGTGACGGTAACGACTCGGGTCAGTAGTTCACGGTCTTCCTCATCGACGGCGGTTTCCTCGGCGGTGATGCCCTGCAATCGGGCGGAAATGACCTTACACGTCAGCACGACAATGTCCCGAACGTTCGTATCCGTTTCACGAAGAATCCGCTCGAGCACCGGCAGGCTGCGTGGGCCGCGAACGGCGACGAGAATCGGGTTCGGGTGGATCAGGCCGAGTGCCTCGCGGGTGATGGTGGCGCTGGATTTTTCGTTGAACTGTTCGAGATGCGCGTGATGTCCACCGTGACGACGATGACTTATTTTTTCCAGGATAATAAACGCGATCAGGAAGATTGTAGTGAACCCGATGCCCCAGATGGTGGCGGTCTTCTTGGTCAGCAGATTCACGACCGCCGTGCAGAGCAGGATGAGGAAGATGATCATGATACCGATGGGCAGGTCGATTTCATTTTGCGCATGCGCGATCGCGGCAACTGTACCCTGGTTGATCGCTGGTTTGGGAGCTTCACCGTCGGCGGGGACGGCCATATTCGGAGCCTCGTTGGTGGTGCGCCGTTCGAGCGCCAAGCCGGTTGAATCTTCACCGGCCACACCTGTAAACTTTGGCAGTTGCGGCGCGCCGGCGCGCTTAATGCGAATATTCAATGGCACTTCATATTGGCGGGGGCTTTTATCCTTGAAGCGGAGCACGCACATTGCCAGCGTCTTAAATACGAATGACCATACGACACCAAATGCGTAGGCTTCGCCGAGTGTATTTACATCGCCCCAACTGGCCACGATGGTGACCAACTGCAGAATCGCGACCATGTTAATCAGGCGACTGGTGGTTCCGAATTTGGGATGCGGTTTCAGGAATCCGCTGGTCAGCACACCGTCTTCGGCCAGACGATTGAGCACGCCGTTGGAGCCCACGATCGAAGTGTTTACGGCTCCGGAGAGAATGAGGAAACCAACGAAGCAGACGAAAGCCTGCATTCCGATTTTCAGCCAATTTGGCCCGACCAGATAGTGTGCCAGTCCGTTGATGAGATTGTCTCGATACCCACCGTTATCCCGCGCGATGTGATATCCGGAACCGATCGCGTGCTCGATACCGGTGAAGGTTTTTTCGCCGTCGCTGCCGGTGGTTAGTTCGATGCCGTATGGCTCACCGGTGCCGGCGCGCTGGTGTACGTAGTCGATTTCCCAATAGTCGCTTTTGACCTGCTTCGTGAATTTCTCCGGCGCGCCATTGCGGACGAGTCGCGTCTCAACACGGCGACCATCGGGAATAATCAGAACCGCAAAAAAACTGATGAGGCTTGTCAGGAGCAGTGAGTACATAAAGATCACAAAGCCCGCGCGGAGCAGGTTCTTAAGTTTGGGTGCCTCAATTTCGCGATTTACCTGTGCCAGTGATTCTTCGCCGCTCATCGCCAGGAACGAGTGACCAAAGGCGATGATGATCCCGATCGGCCCGATTATTTTCAGGCCCGCAAGCCAGCCAAGTGATTCGCCGGTAAAGACGGGTTTGAATGGAGGAGCATGAACCGTTCCGTGCGGCTTCAGAAAGAGTGTGAGGAGGCTCCAACCGATCATGAGCACTGCCATGACGGTCGTGAGCTTCATGATCGTCATGGCCTTTTCGCTGGACTCACCAATGCCCTTGATGTTGGCGCGCCAGAAATAGATCGTGATGGCGACGGCGATTAGCATTGAAAGAAACGCGACGACTTGAGTAACGTGGTCGCTGCCGGGATCGATGGCAAAGGATTTCGAAGTGTGTTGCCCGATCAGATTCAGAACGTCGATCCCCCAGCCGATCAGATATTGGCCCGCGACGACCGCACTGATCGGTCCGGTCAAAATATAATCGAACATGAGCGCGCTGACGGACAATTTGGCAAGCGACCCACCCATGGCCTCTTTCACGACTTTGTATACACCGCCGCGCGTGAACATGGTGCAGCTTTCCACGTACACCGATCGCACGGCGTAGCTGAAAAGCATGATGCCCAGGATGAACCAGGGCGCGGATTTGCCGACGGCCTGCTCGCTGATGCCGCCGACGTAGTAGGCACTGCTGGCCAAGTCGCACAGCACGATGGCTGCGGCTCGCCAGAAGCTGATAAATGCCAATGCCACACTGCTGACGATGAGCACGTTGGTTTTATTTCTTTGCGCGGTTGTGGGCAATTGGGCCAGATCGAAATCTGAGGATGGAACGGAAGCCATGGGGGAAACTCCACCGGTCGACGGATGTGAGATGGCTAAGCCGCAAACGGCAGACCACCGAGCCGTCGAGGCCGGATCAGTAGGAACAACAGACAAGAGCGAAGCTGTGCGGAAGGTTTAAACCTGTGCCGGTTCAAGGCGAAGGTTCATGGAGCGTGCTTCGTGCCCTTTCAAGAGCCGACGGGGTTAGCTGACGGGCTGGGAGTAGAAAGTCTCCCTCGACCTTAACGGGTCGATTAGCCCCTGCCAGGCGTGGAGCAATCTCCAGACTGACGTCGCGAAGCATACGCCTCACGTTGGGTTCCCCGTGCCTGACGCGGGTGCGGCAGACTTAGGCGATCACTAAAGGGGCGAGATGATAGAGTTTACTAAGGGCCTGTCAAGGAAAAATTGCTGCGATCATGCCTTACATCGCATGCAGGATGCGACAGGTACAAGAGTTACCCGCGTGTGAAAAAAACGAGGAAAACCAAATTGCTCGTCGGTGGATGTTTGGGAATCGGTTGCGTGTATTTCCCGCAGAAACCCTGCCATTGGGTGTTCTCGCATATTTGACTTTGCGAGACGATTGCCATTATTCTCTGGAGGAACCATTCTTTGGAGATGTCGGAGGATTTGGCTAAAATATCGCGGCGGGTCGCTTTAAGAAATCACGTAGATGAATTGCGTGACTTGGAATTCCCGATGACGATATAGAGCATCTCTTTCGTACGCGACCCTTTCACACTCTGAATTTTCTATGCATACCGAAACTGATGGTAGTTCTAAACCAGCCGCATTGGCGATGTTAGCCAGCGAGCGACCGCGTAACGTGGGTTGGCTTCAGGCCGCAGGTCTTCTCTTTGGAGATTGGGGGACCAGTCGACTCTATGTGCTGGGACTGGCACTTTTCTTCGCCGGGCGATCCAGCTTCTGGTTGATTGTCGGGATGAGCCTGCTGATTCTGGCGGTGGGTTGGGCCTACACGCAGATCTGTCGAATCTATCCGGATGGCGGCGGTGTCTATACTGCCGCCAAGCACAAGAGTCGTACGTTGGCCGTCGTTGGTGCATTGCTGCTTTTCGCGGATTACACGGTGACAGCCAGCCTCAGTGCGCTCGATGCGTTCCATTACTTCGGATTGCCGCTCGGGCATCATGCCAAGGTGGATCCGGATGTCGGCAAAAAGATCGATCCTGCCGAGGTGCGATCGGCGGACAAAGGAACCTACAACCCTGATCCGCACATTGATGCCGGCGATAAACTCGATCCGCATCGCAAAGAACCCGACACCGAAAAAGACGCGTTGTTCAAATGGGATTCGCCCGCGCTTTGGGCGATCGTTGCGATCGCGGCCATTGGCATGTTCAACATGATGGGGCCCAAGCATACCGGCGCCTTTGCGATCGCGGCGGCACTCGGAATGATCTTTATCACGCTGCTTATTGCGGCGTTCGCACTTCCCCAGGTTCCGTGGCATGCTCTGCCGGGACGCATCGGTCATCTGAACCATCCACCGGGGGAAATGTGGGTGGCCTTCGTCTCAATCGTTCTTGCATTGAGCGGCGTCGAAGCAATCGCCAACTTAACCGGCGTGATGAGGAAGCCGGTTTCCAAGACCGCCAATCGCGCGATCTGGGTAGTGGCGACGGAAGTTGCAGTGTTCAACATCCTTCTCGCGCTGATTATGCTCGCCAGTCACCCGATCAATCGCGACGGTCACGTTGAAGATATGGCCGCTTTTCTCACAGGCCATTTTGTAGGCGCATGGGGTGAATATGCGGTGCGTACAGTTGGCGGCATTCTACTGCTTTCAGCCACGAATACCGCCATCACTGACATGATCTCCGTGCAGTACCTGATGGCCCGCGACGGTGAGATTCCTCGAATCATGGTCAAACTGAATCGCTTCGGTGTGCCATGGGTGCCGGCAGTCGTCGCGGCTTCCGTGCCGATTCTGGTGCTGTTTGTGAGTCATGACCTCGGCGCTCTGGCTGCGTTGTATGCGATCGGCGTGATCGGAGCGGTCGCGATTAACGTCACGCTTTGCGCGATTCATCCGCGGCTGCGCGGGATGTCGCGCAAAATCCCGATGATGCTGCTCGGCATCATCCTGCTCGGAATCTGGATCACGCTGGCATTCGTGAAACATGACGCTTTAAAATTTGTGGCCGTTGTCATGGTGGTCGGTCTGTCCGCGCGGCAACTCAGCAAATGGTTCGCCACGCGTAAGGGGCCTCAGTTGAGCCTCTTGCAGACCGCCATCCGCGAACAATTGACGCCGGAAGCGTTGGCGAAGCCAAAGCTTCTCGTTGGCAGCTACGGCTCCGAGGCATTGGCGACGGCGGCTTTTGTCGAAGCGAAAAAAGAAAACGCGTCGCTCGTGGTTTGCTTCATTCGTGAAGTGCATCTGTCGTACAAATGGGATCAGACCTTGACGATCGATACCGATCTGGCCGCTCAGCGTACGTTCGCCCGATTCCTGGAATTGGGTCATCAATATAGTGTGCCTGTCATTCCGGTTTACGACATGGGCCATGATGCTGTCGAGTTATTCGCGGAGAACGCCGCGATGCTTGGCTGCTCGAAAGTGCTGATCGGGTCTTCGCGTCACGGTGCGCTTTATCATCTGGTCAAAGGCCGATTCCAGGAACGGCTTGAGGCGATTCTGCCGCCCGATATCTCCGTCGAGGTCATCCGGCCGGAAGTGTCTATGAAGCAGGATGTGTTTTTGGAGTCGGCGACGAAGGAGGAGTCGCAGGCTTGAGGAGGGCGGAAATTTGCGCGACATTTGCGCGGATACCGGAGAAAACGATTGAGGGGTGGAGTTGGATTACAATCCGCGATACACATCGCGGCGGCTTCCGACTTTAACAATCATTATGAACAACTGTTTTTTTGATCTGATAGATAATTCGATATTGCCCTGATCGAATTCGCCAGAGATCGAGTTCACCGGCAAGTTTCACACACCCTCAGGACGCGGATTATCCGCCAGTGCGAGTGTTCGTTCCAGAATTCGGGACTGTTCGCGCTGCGGCAATGCTCGAATTTCTCGAGCGGCTTTTGTGTCGATCTCGACGGTGTATTTCAAGTTCAGATCCCCAACTCCGATTTCAGATCCGCGACAGAAATAGTCTTTCGTTTAGGATCCTTCAGACGACGCTTAGCCTCGGCAATATCGGCAGCATCCTGTCGAGCCTGGCGTTCTTGCGAACGCATCGCGGCCCGAAGGGTTTGATACTCTTCTTCCGCGATAACCCTAAACTTGCGACCGTCTATATTCAAGATTCCATTGGTCATTTCATTCCTCGCGTAGAAATTTTATTTTAATCCGAAGTTTTCTGCGATCGCGGAATACTTTTTTCAAAGTGTCGCGATTTCTGCAAACCGATCCTTCAAATCTCCATACAATTTGTCATAAATCGCAAAGTGCCTGTCATACAGTGCAGACATTTTCTTGTTCGGCGAGATCTTCACGGTCTGCTTGATCGACAATTTGCACGCTTCTTCTACGCTGTTCCACACACCCGTGCCGACGCCGGCGAGCAGTGCGACACCGTATGCAGGGCCTTCGCTGGCGTTTGTGAGCACGAGCGGCTGTTTGTAAATGTCGGCTTGGAGGTGTCGCCAGAAATCGCTCCGGGCACCACCACCCGTCGCCCGAACCTGGTTCACCGCAATCCCCATTTTCTGCATGATTTCAAGAGCGTCGCGCATGCCGTAGGTCACACCTTCAAGGAGCGAGCGGATCATCATCGATCGAGTGGTGCGGGCGGTTGCGCCGATCCATCCCCCGCGGGCTTGCGGATCGGGATGCGGGCATCGCTCGCCGGTGAGGTAGGGGAGGAAAAAAGTTCCTTCACTGCCTGCCGGGGCGTGACTGGCTTCGGCGACAAGCATTTCGTAGGGGTCGACCTTACGCTTTTTCGCGGCGAGTACCTCAAGCTGCCCGAACTGATTTCGGAACCATTGAAATGAACCACCCGCAGAAAGCATGCACCCAAACACACACCACTTGCCCGGCACGGCATGGCACATCGTGTGAACACGGCCCTTTGGATCGCGCGTCGGTTTATCGCTATGCGCAAATACCACTCCACTCGTTCCAAGTTGCGCGCTGACAATTCCTGAAGCGACGATACCGTTGCCCACGCCGCCCGCAGGTTGGTCACCCGCGCCACCGACAACGGGTATGCCTGCGACAAGCCCCATTGACTTGGCTGCGCTGTCGTGAAGCGTGCCGGTCACTTCCTGCGATTCATGCATCTTGGCGAGCAGTGATTTATCGATCCCGAGCAGCGATAAAAGTTTGTCGGACCAGCGCCGATTCACCACGTCCAACAACAGCATGCCGCTGGCGTCGCTCACTTCGGTCGCATATTCACCGGTCATGCGATAGCGGATGTAATCCTTGGGAAGCAGGATGTGTTTTGTCTTGGCATAGATTTTTGGTTCATGCTGCCGCACCCAGAGAATTTTCGGAGCGGTGAACCCGGTCAGTGCGGGGTTGGCGACCAGTTCGATCAATGCTTCTCGACCACCGGCCTTGCTTTCGATTTCGGCGCACTGCTCTGCAGTTCGTTGGTCGTTCCACAAAAGCGCAGGTCGTAAGGATTTGGTGCCGTCACCGAGAAAGACACTTCCGTGCATCTGCCCTGACAAGCCGATCCCGCTGATGTCGTTGGCTTTGATCTTCGCCTTTTTCAACACCGCCTTCGTGGCGATGCAAGTGGCCTGCCACCAGTCCTCCGGCTCTTGTTCAGACCAGCCCGGTTTCGGGGAAAAAATCCGATGTTCCGCCATTGCGGTGGCGAGGACTTTTCCGTCTTCGTCGCAAATAAGGGTCTTCGTGCCGCTGGTGCCGATATCGATGCCGAGAAGATGAGCCATTGGTTCTCCGGGAGTTTCGTGTCAATTGAGTGCGGAAGTATAGTGGCCGGAACGCGAAACGGAAATCCGAATCAAAAAGAGGCGCATTGAAAAATAGATCGTATCAATTCATTCTCGTTTGCAGCCTTAGTTGGTCCTCATGGCTCGGCATGATGCTGGTTCATGAGGCTGGCCATGTGCTGGCGACCATCGCCACCGGTGGACAGGTTGAACGCGTGATTTGGCACCCGTTGGCAATGTCGAGGACGGACGTAAGAACGACTGCATTCCCACTGCTCGTCGTATGGGCAGGGCCAGTTTTTGGAAGTGCCATGCCACTGCTGTCTATGCTGATCGCAGTACGATTGAAGTGGCGTTTAGGCTACATGGTTTCATTCTTTGCGGGGTTTTGTTTGCTCGTCAACGGTTTGTACATCGGGATCGGGACCATTGATCCTGTTGGCGACGCGCACCACATGCTTCGTCTCGGGACGCCAAGAACGGCTCTGGCGATTTTTGGATTAACGGCCGTCCTGGGGCTGTGGATTCTGGAGAGAATGAGCCCTTCTCTCGGCTTCGGATCCAAGCCTCAATCAATATCAAATAAGGACGCCCGCATCGCGCTCTTCGCAGCGATTTTCCTGACGTGTATCGGGTTCATCCTTGGCAACCGTGGGATCTAATCCGCGCGTTTTCACTACGCTTCTGGTGTGAACCCGAGCACGATGTCGAACTTTGTCGCCAATTCCCCGATCTTCGATCCTTTGACCGGTGTGAAGTCCACGAGCACGGATGCTTTTTGCTTTGCATCGCGAATTCCCCGAAGCACTCCATCGGTTTCATTTTTGGGATGGCCTTTGATGTAGCACTGGGTTGTGAATTTCTCCTGGCCTTTGATTTTGACGGCAAAGTGAATGTGAGGGCAGCGGCCGGGATACGTGACAGGTTTAATCGTGCGAAAATAGTATTCACCACTACTGCCGGTCATGAACCGTCCAAACCCCTGGAAGTTGGAATCGCGTTTCTCACGACTGCCGCCCTGGGTGTGGAGATAGATTGCGTTGCTGTCGACCTGCCAGATCTCGACGAGCGCGTTGCGAATCGGATCGCCTTTCGCGTCGAGGATTCGACCGCCGAGGTGGGTGATCTCGCCGACTGCCGGGGTGACCGAGTCGTTGACGATGATCAGGTCGTTGTCGGTATCGAGCGGGAGTTTGTCGGGATAAAAGGGGCCTTCGGTTTGAGCCGGCGTGCGAACGAGTTCTTCGGCGAATGCGCCCGGCGTCAGAAAACTCGATGCACCAAGAGCCGCAGTGCCCAGGGCCAATCGATTTAGAAAACCACGACGAGAGAAATAGGAGGGACGTTGTTCCATGAGTGCCTTTCTAAATACAGAAGACAGAAATGACTGACGCATCGCAAAGAAACGCCGTTCGACGCGAATGACGTTTCGTATTGTACTGAGAGGCATCCAAAGTGCTATGTGGATGTGCTTGATTTCTTGCCCGGTCGGTCGAGTGATGGCGTTGGACGATCTGGTTCCCTCCCCCCATGTACTCATGCGGGGAGGGGACAGGAATCAAGAAACGCCAGCTTTTTCAGAGGTTTTAACGGGTGTCGCGATCAACTCAACCTTTACCCGATTTACCTTTTGCGGCTCGGCGCTGAGAATCGTGTACTTCACATTTGCGTGTTCAAACAGCGTTCCGGCGGCGGGGATGCGGCCGAGCGTGGTGGAGATAAATCCGCCGAGCGTGTCGTAACCCTGATCTTCGGGGATTGAAAGCCCGACTTGCCGATTCAACTCATCCAGATAAATGCGGGCATCGACATCCCAATTGTGGTCGTCGATTTTTCGGAGCATCGCCGGCTCGGCAGGTTCGTGTTCGTCGCTGATGTCGCCGACGAGTTCTTCGAGAATATCTTCGATCGTCACCAGACCGGCGGTGCCGCCGTATTCGTCGAGGACGATCGCAATGTGAACTTTCTGCAGGCGGAAGTCATTCAAAAGGTCGCGTAATGGCTTGGTTTCAGGGACATAAATCGCCGGGCGAATCGCTGAGCGAATATCGAACCGATCCGGAGGAAGTCCCAGATGTTTCAGCAGATCGCGAGCGTAGAGAATGCCGACGATGTGGTCGAGCGTGCCATCGTATACCGGGATGCGCGAATGGCCGCTTTCTTCGAGGGTTTGCTTGACTTCGATCAGGGAAGACTTGAGTTCCAAGCCGACGATTTCCGGTCGGGCACTCATGATCTGCCCGACCTGCGTGTCGCGAAATTCGATGACCGATTCGATCATCTCGCGTTCTTCTTCGTCGACGACGCCTTCCTTTTCACCTTCCTCAACGACGGACAGAATTTCCTGCTCGATCTCGTCGGCTTCGGGTTCTCGGCTGGCACCGGCGGCGCTTCGAACCAGGCCGTCGATCACGTGCATGATTTTGATGACGGGCAACATGCCGAGGCGAAGCATGTTGAGGAATCCGGCGAAAGCGCCGATGAATTTTGCGCCGGCGTATCGCGCGGCCGCATGAGGGACTGCGACGGAGCACATGAGTGTGACCACGAGGGTGGAAATGGTCGCCAAAAAATACGCCAAACGCGCTGAAGACGTAACGCCCGAGAAGAGTCGGAGCAATCCAAGCAGGATGGCGACGTTCGCCAGCAGCCGTAATACCGCGGTGATGAAGGTCAGATCTTCCCGATGATCGAGCGTGGGGTCGAGCCATCGCGTTCGGCCATGCATTTCCAGATAATCAGCCAGTCGGCCACGCGAAAAATCGCGCAGGGAATACGTAATCGTCGAGAAAAAAAGAGACGCGGCGATCGCCAGGCAAATACAAAAGATCAAAAAAAAGCTCATTCAGCAACTCCGCGGTGCGCGGGGAATGACCAACCGACGACTCACACTTTTTCTCTGGGTCTTGCCTGCTGATTCCTCAACCTTGATCGCGAATACCCGCCCGATCCCCAACTGCGTCAGGATGTGATCTTCCTTTTGGTGCATTTTACGAAACTCCGCGTCGGTTCTATCGTCGAACCCGCATAAGTGCAACATGCCATGCAGACTGTACAGAAGAACCTCGTGAGCGACCGGCACTTTGCGCAGGCGTGCTTGCCTGCGCGCTTCGGGGATGCAGACGTACACTTCACCGCTGATCGGCCGGCCGTTGGAATCCTCGTCCATGGGGAACGTCAGCACGTCGGTGGGAGTCGGCAGGTTCATGAACTGCCCGTGCAGCTCGCTCATCCGTCGGTCACCGATGAATACCACGGTGAGTTCTCGAAGAGGAGCCCGCAACAACGCGCGCGCCCGCGTTAAATGCTTTTTAACAAACGGAACCAGCGGTCTTCCGGCCAAGGCAGAGATCGTGAGCACTAATGGATCATGCATTTGGTTTATCAGCAAAAATTCTTTCGCTATTCTGTCCGCATGCCACGATTAAGCCACGATGCCGCTCGTCGATGGGTCCGGCGCCTTGGGCAATGACAGGGTTGGTTTGGCGGTGGGGGATGTCGTTGAAGGATACGCAATGCGACCGTGATAGATGCCGGTGAGCGTTTTGACCAGCGTGCGCTCGACGAGTTCCAAATCGCGCATCGTCAGGTCGCTTTCATCAAATTGACCGTCCAGCAAGCGAGCCATCGCCAGATCATGCACGATCTGTTCGATGCGTGCGTGGCTGGGTTCCCGCTCGGCGCGGGTGGCGCTTTCGGCGGCATCGGAAAGCATCAGAATGGCGATCTCACGGTTCTTGGGTTTTGGGCCGCTGTAGCGGAATTGCATCTCCGAGACTTGAGGGCCTTCCGGTTCATTCTTACCCTGCTGCTTTTTGGCTTTATCGAAGAAGTACGCGATGAGCGTGGTGCCGTGGTGCTGCTGAATGAACGGAAGAATCACGGAGGGCAGGTTATATTCCTTGGCGAGCGCCATGCCGTCTTTCACATGCCCGATGATGATGTGAAATGACATGTTCGGTGACAAATGAATATGCCGATTGCGGCCATCCGTCTGGTTCTCGATGAAATAGTCGGCCTTGTTGATTTTACCGATATCGTGATAGAGCGAAGCTACCCGGCAGAGGAGTGAGTTACCGCCAATTGCATCGGCAGCCGCCTCGGCGAGATAAGAGACCTGAAGACTGTGGTTGTAAGTGCCGGGGGCTTCCAGTGAAAGTCGGCGAAGCAATGGTTGGCTTGCATCGGCCAACTCGAGCAGCGTCATGCCCGTGGTGATTTTGAACGCTTTTTCGATGAACGGTAAAATCCCCAGCACGATGAATCCAACGGAGAGCCCGGCAGCCCCGGTATAGAGGCAGTTTCTGGCGATAAAGGGAAGGGGGTCGAGTGAAGTCGCGCCGGCGGCGACGGTCGCCATCATCATCGCGATGGCCGTTGCGCCACCAACTTCGATCAGGCGGCTACGCGAACGAATCTCATCGATGAGGAATCCGCATGTTAATATGCCGACCCACAGGATGAGAAAGAATCCAATTCCCTGATCGAGCGCGGCGGTGACGATGATGCCGTGCATACTGGCGATGCCGATGGCAAATCGTTGGTCATAGGCGATGGCCAGAATCATTGCCACGAGAATCGTCGGTGCCAGCCCGAAGATGTAGAGTTGCCCCGTGCCGATCGCCGCGAGTTGGGCGAGCAACAGCATGGAGATCAACAGCGCCCCGAGTGCCACAGCCCGCGTTGAATTGCGCACGATCTTGGGTTGGTATTTTCCGATATACCAGCACAAAACGGCTGCCATCAGAACGACCGTGCCAGCAAGCCCGAGTTTGGCTTTAATGGCTGCCGGCCCAAGGCTCTGCACGAAGGCTTCTTTTTCGGCCTTCAGGATCTGCCAGTCGCGTTCGGCGATGGTGCCCTTTTGAAATATGGTTTGATTGGCGCGAAACTGCTGATCCTCTTTGGATTTAGGGACCAGTGAGGCGGCCATGTTCTGGGCCGTGGCGGTTCGCTCGGCATCCAGTACATGCGTGGGACGAAGCGTGTTGGCGGTATACGAGACGATTCGACCCGCCTTTAGACCCGGAAAAACATGAGCGGCTACATCAAAGGCGCTGCGAAGATCCTGCACCAGTTCCTGTTCCTTGGTATCGCCCGGCATTGCGGTAACCGGATAGAGCGAGGTTTTAAATTTCTCCGGGCCCGGCGGAACCGAGACCGTACGACGCGTGACACCTTCCCATTCGTCGCGATATTCTTTTTCGGGAATGATCAACCAGTCTTTTCGAAGCAGAGCGGCAATGTAATCTTTGACCTGATTCTCGAATTCCTGCTTTTCCTTTGGATCGGATGCGATCAAAAGAAGTTCACTTAACGCCCCGGAATTCCCTTCCAATTCAAGCGTTGCTCGGAGTGAGGGGTCGATTTCTTCAAGTTTTTTCCCTGCGACCCGATTGGGAAGTTCGAGCAGGCTCTTCTCCAACTCGCTCCAGGACTCCGCGTTGACTTTGTAAACCCGTGGTTGGCTGTCTCTAGCCGACTGCCGTGCTTTGCTCAGCAGGGCTCGATCGTGGTACGTAAAATCGACCCGACTGAGAATGTCCTGTGGAACGTACTGCCCGGGGCGGTAGGACACCACGTCCTCCCGCAGCATGACGATGCCGATCGCGAGAATGCAGAATATCGCGGCGATGCCGAGGCTGCGGAAGACCCCGCTGGCATGTAGCTCGCGCCAGTAACTGCCGAAGCGATCAGGGCATTTGTCCCGAATCACCGCTCGCCGCGAATTTGATTTAAGGCCAGGTTCAAACATTCAAAAATTCCGAACGCAATTGCTCGACTGGTATTTTTCGACGCGACAGGAACGATCGGCATTGCGATGGGGAAGATTTTCGTAGCATGGGCTGGTAGCCCATGCTACGAATACAGTTAATCTTCTTTCCGTTCGTACGCCTCTACGATATTTTGGACGAGACGATGTCGGACGATATCCGATCGCTCCAGCTCCACGACGGCGATTCCTCGAATGCCGCGCAGCTTTTCCATCGCATCACGCAGTCCGCTTTTAGTGCCGTTGGGCAGATCGACCTGAGTGGCATCACCGGTGACGATCATTTTGGAATCATGACCCAGTCTTGTCAAAAACATCAACATCTGAGACGCAGTGGTGTTTTGCGCCTCATCGAGAATGATGACGCTGTCATTCAGGGTTCGCCCGCGCATAAAAGCCAGCGGGATGACCTCGATGACGTCGTTTAGCATAAATCGTTTGACCTGCTCGAAGTCCATCATGTCGTGCAAAGCATCGAACAGGGGCCTCAGGTAGGGGTTGACCTTGGCCTGCAAATCACCCGGTAGAAACCCCAATTTTTCACCGGCCTCAACCGCAGGGCGGGCCAGAACGATTCGCTTGGCCTGCCCATGTTTGAGCATGCTGGCGGCGGCGGCGACGGCTAAATAGGTTTTACCCGTGCCGGCCGGCCCGACGCAGAAGGTCAGGTCGTGCTTCAGGACGGCTTCAATGTAAGTCTTTTGCCCCTCAGTCTTTGGTTTAATCGCGTGGCCCTTGGCATAAACGTCGATTTCATCGGCAGTCCGCTCATGCAGCGATTGCATCGCGCGACCAATGGCCTGCCCGACATCTTCGCTGCTCAACCAATCCTGACGCCGTAGCTTACGCTGCATCTGATCGAGCACCGCCGCAACTTTGCTCACCTGATCGCGCTCCCCGCTGATGCGGATTTCATCTTCCCGGCTGACGAGGGTCACGCCGAACGTTTCCCGGATCATGCGCAAGTAACGATCGGCTGAACCAAACAAGGCCAGCTTCTTCTCAGGTTGTTCAAGGGTAATATTGAGATTCACGTCGGTTTGCTAAAGGCGACTCAAAAAAGCCGAAACAGTATACGCCTCAAGATAACGGCACGTCACCGTAACGGCGATTCTTTCAACATTATCCCCATTTCCCGGAGCGAAGTCGAGGAAAAAGCGTGGAAAATCCAAATTATGGGACGTTACCACCGGGTGGCGCGGGGACTTATGTGGTTCATGTAGGCCGCTGGAAACCATAAGGGAAAAGCGGCCTTAAGCCTTGGCAATTTCTTAAAGTGGGTGTTTTGTGAAGCGATAATTCACTTGGCGGGCACCGGGGCCTGCATTCGCCGCATGCGGGTATAGGCGTAGCCAACCATTCCTGCCAGTGCATATCCAACGCTGCAAAACGCGACGACATAGCGATGGGCGGTGATGATCAGGAGTAGCAGGGCGACGACCAGAATCAGTCGGCCGAAGGATCTCTTGCCGCGCAGGTAGCGGTTGACCATATGACCGTAGCGGATGTTGCTGATCATCAACAGTCCGGTCACCAGCACGAGGACGGGTAGAAGCCAAGTGCAGGCAGAGGCCAGGAATGCAGCGGTCGATTGGAGATGCCCATGCCAGGGGTCGTGGACGAGTTCCTGCTGGAGGAGAACCCAGCCGGCGACGGCACCACCGGCACCGGGGCTCGGGAGGCCAAGGAAGCTGAAGTGGGCTTGCTCGCCGTGTTCGTTGCTGACGTTGAAGCGGGCAAGTCGCATGGCGGCACAGCTCATGTAGAGCGCGCCGATTGCCCAGACCAGTCGCGAAAATAGAGGAAGCAAGTCGCCTTGATGTTCAGATTTAAAGAGTTGTAGCGCCAGAAAAGCGGGCGCGACGCCGAAGCTGACGACATCGGCCAGGCTGTCGAGCTGGCCTCCAAAATCGGTCGTATGCCGGGTGTAGCGAGCCAGGCGACCGTCAAGCGCGTCGAACACCATCGCGAAGAAAATCAGGTAAGCCGCGACGAGAAAATTGTGCAGCGCGAAGAAGTGCGTCAATGCGTCAACGCTCTTGCTGGCATCGCCGTCGTCGAGACTGGCGACGTACATCGACCCGAAGCCGCAGATCGCGTTGCCAAGCGTGGCGAGGCTGGGCAGAAAGTACACCGACCGCACATACGCCCGCCGACCGTGCCGGCGCAACCTGCGACGGCGATGCTCCCGTGAGCTGTGCTCCGGGGAACGAAACTTCCGGCGACGTTCTACTTGCGGTTCGTTCGTCACGTCGCTCATGCCGGTGTCTCCCGCCCGACCAGCGGTTCAAATTCATCGCCGACCGCTTTTCGCTGAGTGGTATGAATCGGCTGACCCAGAATGGCGATGACATCCATTGCGCCGCGGACGGTATCGCCAACCTTCACCTGGATTTTCGGGTCCAGCCATTTGGGAATCGATAGCTCAGTGCGGCTGCCGAATTTGATCATGCCGATCCGCTGACCGCGATCGACACGGTCGTTGGGTTTGGCCGTGCAGACGATTCGCCGCGCGATCAATCCGACGATTTGCTTAACCACCGCGACCGGTCGCGGGCCGTTCGGTTCTTTGAGAATGATCGTGTTGGACTCATTTTCATCGGACGCTTTTGAATGGCTCATGGCGTTGATGAACTTGCCTTTTTTGTAAATGACATCGACAACGACGCCATCGCAGGGGCTTCGGTTGACGTGAACGTTGAAGACTGAAAGAAAGATCCCAACTCGTACGGCCGGCCCGCCAAGAAGCGGGTCGTGTTCAACTTCCGTGATGTCTGAGACTTTGCCATCGGCGGGGCTGACCATCGTGTGCTGCTCGACGGGGATCGCGCGTTCCGGATCTCGAAAGAACGCAAATAGCCAGATCAACACCGGAAGAATGAGGAGCGAAAGCGGCGGGTGCCACCAGCCCAACACGCTTCCTACTCCGACCAGAACCACGGAGCCGATCAACATTTCTCGCGTACCATGACGTGTCAGGGGAACCATCACCGAAGGCTAGAACAGTTGGAGAGGGTTGTCAACGCGAGTTCTTTTTGAATGGAGTTCGGTATAATCCGGGTGGAAGGAAGATTGCCATGGAAATGATCTGGATTGACGGCGAAGTGATTCCACTGATCGACGCAAAGATAAGCGTGGAGGACCGCGGCTTTCAGTTTGCCGACGGCGTCTACGAAGTGATTCGCATTTACGAAGGCAAGCCTTTCACGCTGACAGAGCATTTGCAGCGGCTCGAGAAATCATGCGAAGGGATTCGACTGAAGGATGCATTCGATCGCGTCCGATTGTCTCGGGAAATCACGCGATTCGTTGATGCAAGCGGGGTTGTCGATGGGATGGTCTATCTTCAGGTGACGCGCGGCGTGTCGCCGCGCAATCATATTTTTCCGGCTCAAGCACAACCGACGATCCTGTTCTATGTCCGCGCGTTACCGCCTGTGCCGGCCCCCGGAGAAGGGGAAGGCGTGAAACTCCATTCAGTGCCGGACGAGCGATGGAAGCGATGCTGGATCAAAGCGATTGCGTTGCTCCCGAATGTGCTGGCGAAAAATGAGGCGATTGAACGCGGCGCGGACGAAGCGGTGTTCGTGGAAAATGGAATCGCCAGCGAATGCTCAGCCAGCAGCCTTTTTGCGGTCATCGGCGGGAAGGTTGTGACGCACCCCGTTGGGCCGAAGGTTCTGCCGGGGATTACAAGGCTGCTGTTGGCGCAAATCAGTTCTGAGATCGGCATTGATTTTATTGAACGCCCATTGCTTAAATCCGAGGCGATGGCTGCGGATGAATTATTCATCACCAGCACGACTCGTGAATTGAATTGGGTCAAATCATGGGATGAGAAATTGATCGCCATGGGATGCGGACCCGTTACCCGGAGGTTGCACCAGGCGTATTCGGAGCGTGTGAAACAAGAAACCCGATCCCATTCGCTCGTCGCGGTTTAAATGACCCTACGCGATTAGTGTAGGTTCTGCCGTGCTTGAGAATCAATTCGTGGACGGGCTTCCAGCCCGTGTTCGGACGTTTGAACTCGAATCGCTGCCGAAAGCCGGTGTCTTTTTCTTTCTGATCCTCTAACACTGGCTGGAAGCCCGTGCCACAAATAAGTTTTCAAGCTCATAGCGGAACCTACAAATTTCGACTCGCGTACGGTTATTGAGTGTCTCGACTCACATGCGCGGGTCATGGAGATCCGGCTCGTCGTCCTGCAATGCGTTGAGCAGATCGACAAAATCGGCGTCGTCGAGTTCAAACCAGTCGGGGATGGCGGCGGTGGAACACCCGCGGATTTCGGCCAGCTTACTGTGGATTCGAATGCGCAGTTCCGGATCGATAATTTCGCGGAGTCGAATCATCAGTTGAGCTTCGAGAAGAAGCGCGTCCACCGGGGGACCCAGGCGTGCTTGATATCCAGAGAGATCGCCACCCCTGTTGCGCGGCCGACAATCAGGTTGCGGTCGACAAAATTGCCTTTGAAATAACGTGAGTCTTTACTGTTGTCGCGATTGTCACCCATCATGAAATACTTGCCGGGTGGAACGGTCACCGGCCCGAAATCGCGCATGGCCCACGTGCCGATGGTCGCCATCACCGCATGGGATTTATCGCCGACGGTTTCATTGGCAAACACGTGCCGCTTCTGTTCCTCGGGCAATAATCCGTTGGCGAACTTGGGATCGAGCGTTCCGTAAGTGGCCTCGACGCCGTTGATGAACAGCTTGTTTTGCACCAGTTTCAAAGTGTCCCCGGGAACCGCAACGCATCGCTTCACCAGCCGAATTCCATCATCGGGGGAGAAGAATACGACAATCTCCCCGCGCTTCGGATTGGACCAATCGGCCATATGAATGGTCGTGAATGGAACCTTCAAATCGTAAGCCAACTTGTTGACGAAAATGCGATCGCCTTCGAGAATTGTCGGAATCATCGATCCGGTCGGAACATCATTCCAGTCGGCTACGGAAGAGCGCACCGCGAATAGCGCGACGATTAGGATCAGAATCGGGCGGATGAAATTCCAGAATCGCATCACCGGATGTTCCGGCTCCGAAGGCGCGCTTTCGTTCGGTTCATTTTCTGCCTGCGGTTTGTCCGCGGCCGTGTCGATAGCCATTGGTAGACTCCCAGTAATGAATGCAAGTTATGATACGTCCGTCTTGGCGCGACGTTCTCTGCCTGAAGCAAGAGTAGGCCAGTCAACTGAAGAATGCAAAGGTCCGCAGGGGCTTTTGATCGATCACTCATCGCTGGAATACGCTGTGCGAACCGCTGCCGCTGGCGTTACCGAAACCTTCCGGGGTGACATTTACCATGAAACCGCTGTTGTTTCCGATCTCATCATAGCGAAGGCTGAGACTCGCGAAAAACCGATCGAAATGGCGGATGAGCGACACATCCGTCGAAACGGTGTGTCGCACGCCAAAGTCAAAACTCTGGCGAAAAGCGGCGATGTACTTGGGGGTAAGCTGATAGGTCATCGCAAACGTGGTGATGTTTGAATTGAGCGGTTCGATGTATCTCTGGCCGAGGAAGTAGGAAATGCGCTCGCCGCGCTGCACGGCAATTCCACCGGAGGCGGTGGCCAGGACGTGCTTGTCCATGTTGTACTGGGCATCGGACAAAATTTCAGTGGTGTCACTGATTCGCCAGGTCGCGTCGGTGTTGAGGCTGTTGCGCGGGATGGATTCTTCCGGGACGGAATCAAAGAAAAGACCCCGAAAGCGCGTCGGTGAGATTAGGGGATCATTGGGTTTGTGTGAGAAGAAATTGCCTTCGACGTTGAAAGCCAGCACATCGACATTGCGCCATCTACCGGCTTCCCCACGCTTGGTTTGCCATCGTTGCCGAAGGGCGAGTTGGCCGCCGGTGATATCGTTGATCTCGTCGACGCCTTCATCGTATTGAAGCAAATCACTTCGCTTGATGTTCTGGGTGCCCGTGAAAAGATTCAGCTCCGGTTCGATGACATGGCGCAATCGGTGCAGATCGAATAATTCGCTCTGAACACTGTCGTCGATCTTCCAGAACGCGGTGGTGAAACGAACGCCCGCACCGGCATACAGTCGGTCTTTGCTGCCGGCCTTCAACGGAGAATCAGAATAGACCGTGTATCGGCCGAGCACATATGGGACGATACGAAACTGACCGACGGAAAATGGATAGTCGAGTTCCTGACGAAAGTCACCGCGATAGACCAGATTGCCCGACTGACCGGTCGTGCCGTAGGAAGGCAGACCGGGAGATTGCGTCGCGCCAAAACCCTGTTCCCGCAGACTCGCACGGCTGCGGTGAAAGTCTAACGCCGAGATCAGGTCGTCGCTGAAAAATGTCATGCTGTCGCCGAGGACACCATCACCAATGCGGTGGTAGCCGATTTCCGGCAGTCGCTCAACCTCCGCCTGTTCCTGCTGAAGATCGGAAGACGTGGGGAAATTATTGATCTGTTTGCTGAGCAGAAATGTCAACGCTTCGGAATCGCGCTGATGTTTCAAGTAAAGAGAAGTTTCCCGCGGACGACGAATATAGAATTCATCCTGATACCACTCTTCCAGGAAGGTCGCATCGGAACTGTAACCGAGGGATAACTGGACCTGCCAGTCATCGGGGAGAAGTTGCTGATGCTCCAGAAAGAATCGGCCACGGGTTTCGTTCGTGGGATCAACATCCGGGCGGTCGCGATCAAGTTTATCTTTTCCGTGATCGAGGATGAGGAAGGCGCTGAAGTCCCCGCTAAAAGACCAGGGCTCGCGCGTCGTATCGGTGACCATCCCACCCTGATAACGCCCGTCTAATCCGGCGGCGGGACCGCGCTTGCCGAAATAATCGGCTTGATAAGTGATATCGGTGTTCTTCGGGGGAACTTTGCCGAGGGTCTCAAAGAGGCCCCATTGGGTAATGAGGCTCGGCCCGAAGCGAGAGTTGGAGGAGGTTTCAAAGTTGCGGAAGACCGAGCCACGTTCGCCGAATGTGCCGGCGGCGTAGGGTAAATAGAAGACCGGCGTGTCGTAGACCTGGAAGGTAGCATCTCTTCCGACAAACTCAGAGTACGTGCCGTAGCGCGGATCGCCAGTTTCGATCTGGCGAACGTACGCCTTGCCAAGTCCGATGCTGTACGAAGGAGTGGCGAAAGAGCTGGTCGTTAATTGTGCATGAGTGGCCGTGTATTCACCGGCCGAGAGCTGCCTTATGGTTTCGGCGCGGAGAATCATCGGCGATTGCGACTTGGGGTTGTAAGTGTGAACAACCGCCTGCGTCAAAATCGCGCGATCCGTCGTAAAATCATAGTAGACTCGATTGCCGGTCAACCGCTGCTCGGCCCCTTTTTTGACGAGCGACGGTGTGAAAACAATTCGCACATCCCCTTCGAGATACGCTCCGGTGACCGCCTGCTCGATGCTCGTGAATTTGTTCTTCTGAATATCCGTCAGCTTGTGCAAGGTTGTAAAAAGCACGACGCGCTGAGCCTGCAACTCAAGAAACTCAGAGTTCGGTCGTCGTTGAAAAAGTTTGACGTTGCCCGTCAGTACGAAGGCGACGAGACCCTCGCTGGTGTAGGTGCCTTCGGTATTTTCAGCGGAAAACGAAATGGGCTGAGACGATACCGGCTGTGATGTCGGAACCGACAACGGCGGAGATTGCTGCAAGTTCCAGGGGCGTTTGATGAGCCAATTATCGTTCGCAACTTGCGTCGTGGGCACCGGTTCGGCCACACGAAACGTCGAGGCACGTTTATACAGATCGCTGTCCGAAAGATTGCGAACGGCGCGTTTGTCAGCAGTGGCGCGAATCGTACCGCGAACAATGGCAGTCACGTAAAGAGTCTCACCGCTTCTGGAAACGCCATCGGCTTGTGTGAGTGCCGCGTGCCCCAGCACGGCGATCTCCGCCTGCTGCTCTTCCAACACTGTGCCGGCGGCGGGTTTGAGCCAAATGACGGCGCTATCCCCTGTCAACCGTGTTTGATCGAGTTCAATCACGATTGGACCTTCGAGCTGCAGCACGTTTGTCGGCCCCTCATTCCACGTAGTGGCCTGCGAACCCTTGATCAGCAAGTTTTCATTCGGCGTCTCGTGCTGGGCGAAAGAATTCAGAGTAACGGAAGAAATGGCGGCAACGAGCACAATGAGATTGATGAAATGAGACCTGCATGCGCGAAGGAGTAATCTGTAGGATTCGCGTGGATGGATGTGCATTCGTAAGCCGTTCTCTTCCGTGAAATTTGGGAAGGTGGCATTATAGGAAGGGGGGTAGGGGCGTCAAATTCGACAACTTATTTCCGTGCGAGCAGGCGGAAAAGATTCTGATACTTTTGAGTCACCCCAGCCCACGAAAACTCCTGGGCCGTGCCACTGGCGGCCCTGGACATCGCGGTGAGATCGGTCTTTTGCAGTGACTCGATTGCATTTCGCAGTGAAGTGATATCACCGACGTCAACAAGCCGACCGTTTACTCCATCGCGAACGATCTCGGCAAACCCGCTTGCTCGCGAGGCGATCACCGGTTTTGCGCAAGCCATTGCCTCCAGCGCAACATTCCCGAAGCTTTCTTCCAACGACGGCGCGGCCATGAAACGGCAATTCTGCAGCAGCCAGCGTTTGTCTGCACCTTCAACAAGTCCGGTGAAAATCACGCGATCACCGAGTGGTGCCGCCTGCTTTTTGAGCGGATTCCATTCCTTTCCGTCGCCGGCAATGACAAGTTTCCAATCGGTGTGCGGAACGGAGGCGAATGCGTCGATCAACAGATGAAATCCCTTGCGATGAATCGTTCGACCAAGCCCTAAAACAAATGGCAATGCAAGCAACTGATCAGTGGCGAAACGGGAAGTGGATGCATCGGCGATGAGTTCCGCCGTGTTCACACCGTTGGGGATTCGTACGAGTCGGCCATCGGCGGCTTGATCGCCAATGATCTGGCGGACTATTTGCTCCATGGCAGCGCTGGCGCACACCACCGCCGACGCATGCGTCAATGCCCAGGTGAGTTTCCGCCAGGCGTGCTTCTTGCGACGGAAGCGCGACACTTCGTAAATATCTCCTCCGCGCGGGTAGACGATGCTTGGTATGCCGCGTTTCTTGGCGTACTTTACGCAGGCGTATCCTGGTGGAAACGCGTGGTGACCGATCAGAATATCCGCAGCTCCGAAACGCTGTTCGGCTTGTTTTAAATATCGCTCGATCCACCACCCGGCCCACAGACTTGATTTCGGGTACGGAAATCGCACGAGTGGATAAGGTGTTTCAATTTTTCCGCTCATCCCGCGCGGTGACTGGGCCAGCACCGTGCATTGATCTCCGGCGGCGTTCATCGCGCGGACCAATTGATCGATGGCGATTTCCGCCCCTCCGATCCTGGGCAAAAAAGTGTCGGTCACATGCACGATCCTCATTCTTGCCAAGGTATCGGATCGCGAATGTAAACAACAGAACTCTTTCCGCTATAATGTCCGAATGTCCACCTCGCTGCCAAACCCGCTCCATTCGTTACACACACAGGCCGAAGCTGAATTTCAACCGTATGCGGATGTGGAGATCGTGAGCACGTTTGGCGAACCGCAAGCCGAATATGCCGCGCTTCACAAGGCGTGTGGAATGCTCGATCTCCCGCAGCGTGGGATTCTTGAGTTGACGGGTAAAGATCGGCTGCCGTTTTTAAACAATCTGTTGACCAATCAAACCTGGAGCAAAGAAACCAAAACGGGCATGGCCGCCGGGCTGGGGGTGTATGCGTTTTACCTTAATACTAAAGGCCGTATCGTCACGGATTTAATCGTGCTGGAACTTGGCGACCGCACGCTCCTCGAAATGGATGGCCGGCTCGTCCCGCAGGTACGCGCGATGTTCGAAAAATATCTCTTTACTGAACAAGTGACGATGACCGACTGCACCGGCACGCTGCACCAGATCGCGCTGCACGGTGCGGTGGCGCGCGAGGTATTGAACGCCGCGATTGGAACACCGATTCCACTTCTTGATCCACTTTCATCGACAGCCATCAGCCTTTTTGGGATCGATGCCATCGTGTATCGCGATGATCCCACGGGGCAGACGGGTTATGTACTGATCGTTCCGATAGCGGCGGCCAAAACGGTGTGGATGAATTTATTGTCCAAATTCGGCACACCATCCGAAACCGGAAAGCGTGCCCTTCGACCGGTGGGGTGGGCTGCATTCAACGCGGCGCGGATCGAAGGGGGCCGACCGATTTTCGGAATTGATTTTGACGATTCCATTCTACCCGCCGAAACGGGGCAGTTTAATCGGGCGGTCAGTGTCACCAAGGGTTGTTACCTGGGGCAGGAGATCGTCGCCCGGATGCACGCACGGCAGCAGGTCGCCAAGCAACTGGTCGGCATCCGCATGGAATCGGATGCGCTTCCGATCGCCGGGACCAAAATTCTCGATGATGCAAATAATGAAATCGGCGGTGTAACCAGCAGCACCCTTTCGCCGATACTATCCAATGTGGCGATATGCCTCGGTTACCTGAAGCGACCTTTTTTCGCGCCGAAGACGATTGTGAATATTCCCGCCGAGGGAAGTGTGAGAAAGGGGACAGTGGTCGATTTGCCTTTTTCCGGTCCCCTCCCCCCATGAGTACATAGCGGGAGGGGACCGGACCATGCAACCCATTTTTTTTCGGAGCCCGATGATCAAATCACCCTATCTCGTGAAGCCCGGCAAACCGTTCAAACTCTCGAAGTTGGATACCGCCGACCACGGCCATTTCAAAGACAAAGCCGACGCCGAATCGGCGACCGAGAGAAATCTGCATAAGCTGGACAAGCTTCAGGCGGTGATGTACGCCGAGGCCAAGCGATCGTTGCTGGTCGTTTTTCAGGCGATGGATGCCGGCGGAAAAGATGGGGCGGTCGACCACGTTTTCAGTGGAATCAACCCGCAGGGCTGTATGGTGACCAGTTTCAAAGCGCCAACGCATCTGGAATTGGCGCACGACTACCTATGGCGAATTCACAACGCGGCACCGCCGAAGGGGATGATCGGCATCTTCAACCGGTCTCACTATGAAAGCGTGCTGGTCGAGCGGGTGAAGGATCTTGCCCCGAAGAATGTCTGGTCAAAGCGGTACGCGTCGATCAACGCATTTGAAAGACTGCTCGCCGAGGAAGGCACGGTTATCCTCAAGTTTTTTCTGCATATCTCGCGAAAAGAGCAAAAGGCGCGAATGGAATCGAGGCTGAAAGACCCGGCTAAAAATTGGAAATTCAGCCCGCAAGATCTGGTTGAGCGAGAGCGATGGGATGAATACATGGAAGCGTATCAAGACGCGCTGAAGAAATGTTCTACAGAGTACGCACCCTGGATTGTGGTTCCATCAGATCATAAGTGGTTCCGCAACTGGGTGATTTCCGACACGATCGTCAGAACGCTTCAACCGCTGGGAATGAAGTATCCACCGCCGGCGACCGGGCTCGATAAGATCAAGGTCGTGTGATCTTTTTCACATCATCGGCCAGGAGATCTGCAAAGCTCGCGCGATGGCGATCAGGCCGGCCAGATCAAGGCCGGCCATGAACCAGTGCTTTTCAGTCGTGTCCCCGATCAGGGCGTAGATCATCCACGGACCAAGGGCAAGTAATAAACCCCACCACATCATTGCGCGCTTTTCACCCAGGTTTAAGGCAAAAGCGATACTCGCCAGCCCGGTTATCAGCCATCCACCGATTACCCAGGATGGAACGGTTTCCCCGCGATACCGAACCCAGGCGAGCATCATCGCACTGATTACGTACGAGGCCGCTATACTCAGAAAAATCCATCTTGCGATATTCAGTTCACGCATTCATTCTCCTTATCGGTAGTTTGTAAACTGCAACGGAATCCCTGGTGGATTGGCCCGAAGATGAGCCATCACCGCCTGCAGATCATCTTTCTTGCTGCTGCTGACTCGCAATGCCTCACCCTGAATTGAAGCCGTTACTTTAAGCTTAAGTTCCTTGATCGCCTTCTGAATTGTCTTGGCCGTGTCTTTGTCGATGCCATCTTTGAGCTTCACTTTTTGCCGGACGGTTTTATGAGTGGCGTGCTCGATGATCTGCGGATCAAGGCATTGGGTGTCGACGCCGCGCTTGATCATTTTCTCAACAACGACTTTTCGGACGGCTTCAAGCTGCATTTCCTGATCGGCGGTGAAAGTCAGTTCCTTCCCCTTGCGATCAAATTCCACGGAAGCCGCCGAGCCTTTAAAGTCGAAGCGCGTGGTGATCTCTTTAATTGCCTGGTTGATGGCGTTGTCCATTTCCTGAAGATTGATTTCGCTGACGATGTCGAAGGATGAGTCTGAAGCCATTGGAACGATTCCTTGTATTGAGTTCGCAGTCGGTTCACAATCGTATCCGCGGAACCTGTGGAACGAAACGTTGACCTTCCATTTCGTGGGGTCCGCTTTAGCGGACGGAATGATTCCATTGTGGAAGCTTTTCGTGTTCGAACGATTTCGTCCGCTGAAGCGGACCCTACGAAATGCCTGAAAATGGCCCGTGTTCTTCACTTATTCAATCATTTCGGTGCTCTGACCGAGCGTGCGTTTCTGGATTACACGCTCGGGCTTTCAAAAAAAGGGTTTGATCTGACGATCGGATATGAGACGCTCTGCGAGGGTGCATCGGGTGTGCCGCTGCGCCAGGTGAAGTTGAGCCGTGTGTCGGTGGAACCCACCGCGGACATTCCCGCGCAGATGATCCACCTAGCGCAGAATGTGGAGGATCCTGCGAGACGGAGCCTTCTTGAAGAAAGATTTGATTTGATTCACGGCCATTTCGGCCCGCGCATCCTTCAGGGCGCCGCCTGGTTGCAGCGGGGGGTTCCGATGATTGTCAGCGTGTATGGCTACGATGTTGGCCGGTTGCTGCGCGATCGGTGTTGGATTGAGAGGTATCGATGGGCCGCTGATAACGGCGCAGTCTTCGTGACCCTTGCGCGATTCATGGAAGAAAAATTGCTCGCGCTCGGTTTGCCCCGAAAAAACGTACGGCGGATACATCTCGGGATTGATCTGGCAGAGCATGTCTATGATCCGAAACCCGCACCTGCATCGCCGCGATTTGTTTTCATCGGACGATTTGTCGACAAAAAAGGCGCGGATGTGCTCATCGATGCGATGGCGCATCTCACGCACGATCTTCAAACTCCGGCGAAGCTCGATCTTATTGGGGGCGGCCCGAATGAATTATCGCTGCGCGAGCAGGTCGCTCGTTTGCAAATTTCGTCGGCCGTGAATTTCGTCGGAATGGTGCCGTTTGCTCAAATTTTTGACTATCTGGGGGATTGCAGCGCGGTCGTCCAGCCCAGCGTCACCGCGCCCGATGGCGATGCGGAAGGGGCCCCCATGGTTCTGATGACAGCTCAAGCCAGCGGCGTTCCGTGCATCACCACGCGGCACAGCGGTAACCCGGAAACGATTCCACCGGTTGGCCAACGTTTTGTGGTTCCGGAACGTGATTCCATCGCGCTTGCCGAAGCGATGAAGGCGATGATTGAAATTTCGCCGATGGATCGTCGCACGCTGCAAGCCGATGGCCGGGGGTGGATTGTCGATCGCTACAATTTGGAAAAGACGGTATCGCAATACGCGGCACTCTATCGTGAAATGATTTCCGGCGGTCAATGACTTCCAGATTGTGCCTGGAGAGTCCGAGGGAACAAGTTTCCGGGGCGTTCAGCGGTTCGCCGGGGCTTACCTCAACCAGAGTTTTTCTTCGATGGCGGTGTTCGTTCGTTGGATCGTCAGTTTGGCGCGCGTGGGAATGTAATACGCCTGCGGGGCGCGTCGTCGAGTTGGTGTGATCGGTTCTTCCGTCGGTACAATGGAGATGGGTTTTTCTTTTTCGACGGGAGTGGCATCGAGAGATTCCGGCATCACGATCAGCGACTGTACGTTTAAAGCCACTAATTCGGTAAAGGGATCGGGGCGAATCGGATCATCCAGATAAGCCTGTGTGCGGAAAAGGGCGGCGTCCTGGCCTTTGCCGCGCACTTCATAGATGACACGCACCAACCGGCCGGAGGAAACAAGTGATTTGCTATCGAGCGCCCCGTGGCCGGTGAGTATCAGCGCGCGGCCATTGTCAGCCTGGGCCATCGTCGTGGCATTGGTAAGATCCCAGCGGAGTTGATCGACCATTCCGGCACCGCGCGGAAGCGATTCATCAGCGGTCACCCGTGCCCGGTCGCGGCCGATGGCGGTGGTCATCAGCAACACACCGCCCATGAGCAATCCTGCGAGCACCGTCGCGACGAGCATTTCGATGAGTGTAAAAGCGCGACGTTTCATATCGATCTCAGGCACGTTCAATCACGAACCAACCCATTTCGAATCTACTCCGGATTTTTACTTTGGTCGTCCAGCAGAATTCCCGGCGTGCCTCTCGCCGCAGGCACGCGATGGACCAGGAGGTCGAGAGCTGCGGTGGGTGCAGAATTCGGTTTTTTTTCGTCGCCGCCATCGAAGATTTCAACGCGGACAACGGTGGCGTTGAGTTTGTCAGCGTCGGGGTTTCGCAGCGATCGAGTTTTCCAGATGCCGGTTCGGCTGCCGGGAAGGCGACCCTGACGGTTGATCGGGACGGAGGCCTGGGGGCCTTGCGTCCATTGGGTGACGAGCGCGTCGAGCGCTTTGGTCGCGGCGAGTTTGCGATCAGCTTCGGCCCTGTGGCGCGTGAATCGGCCGCGCGCGATGGAGAGCGCTGTGAGGATCGTTCCGAGAATCACCAGGCCGGCGACGACCTCAATCAGGGTCATCGCCAGTCGGTGGTTCAGGCACATCCTGCGCTTCACGGCGCGTGGCGGTGGCTGCGAAAATGGCATCGAGCTGAGCTTCATTTTTGATAAGGGACACTTCCCCGCTGAATCCTGAAACGAGTAACCAGGTATCGAAACCGGAACCGGAAAGATGAACGCCGTAGGTGCGCGTTACGCCGCGCGCGGAACAGTCGATCTCCATTTCACCGTCGGCAACACGTCGGGCAGCGGTGCGGACCTGGCGGATACGGCAGCCATGCGGAAGCGTGGCTTCGTATTGCCGTTGTTCACCGACCCACCGCGCGATCTTACCGGTGGAAAGATCGAAGGTCAGTCGGACCGGTTTACCGAATCGGCGCGCGGCTTGGCGAGAGGTTTCGTCAAAAAAACGGACGAGTTCGACCGCATCTTTGGACCGCGCAGATCGCAACGGCTCGGAAAAACTCAAGGCGGCTGCTCCGGTCAGCAGGGCCATCAGCAACACCGCCATCATGATTTCGATGAGGGTGAAACCCTGCCTGCCGCGTTCACCAGGCGAACAGTGGCACGGGCTTCCAGCCCGTGTTAACGGCGTGTCTGAAAAAAAACTGAATGCCACGGTCATCTTTACTATTGAATCGCCAACACGGGCTGGAAGCACGTGCCACAATGAGCTTTCTGAAGGCATCACTTCTTTTGCAGTTCTTTGACTTCGATATCATTGCTCGTGATATCTGCATCGGCACCTGTGCCGCCTTCGCGGCCGTCGGCACCGTAGGAGATGATATCGTACTGCGCATTTTTACCGGGCTGGACGTAAGCATATGGGTTCCCCCATGGATCTTTCGGCAGCACTTTGATGTATCCGGGCACGATCGATTGTAGGCCTTCGTGATTGTCGGGGAACTTGCCGGTCGCGAGATAGAAAATATCCACGGAAACCGCGAGTGCGCTAATGTCTGCGCGAGCCTTCGTTCGTTTCGAGCGTTCCAAGATCCCGGTGGTGGCATAGGTTACCAGCCCAGCCATCAATCCCATGATGACGACGACGATCATCACTTCGATGAGTGAGAAAGCTCGACGACGCTTGCGGCTTAGCACGTTCAGATGGTGTATGGGACGTTCATTGAATTGCATTTCCAGCCTCCAGAATCGGTAGCACCGTGGCCATCACGATGAATAGTACGAGGATTGCCAGCAAAATGATCAGCACCGGTTCGAGCACGGCGGTCAATCGTTGGGCGGCCAAGTTTACCTGTTGATCGTACGTCGTGGCGAGGCGATCGAGCATTTCTTCCAGCCGACCGGATTGTTGGCCGAGCGCAAACACCTGCACGACCATCGGTGGGAAGGCTTCGGTCTCTTCCAGGGCGATGGCGATATCTTCACCGGCGGTGATGGCTTTGCCGCAACGATGCAGAGCATCGCGCAAAATTAAATTGCGAGTGGTGCGCTCGGCGATTTCCAGAGAGCGAAGAAAAACAATGCCACTTTTAAGCAGTGTGCTGACGACGATCGCGATACGAACGATCGCCTGTTTGCGAGAAAGCTCGCCGATCAATGGCAGGCGAAGGATCGTACGATGCCACCACCATTTTCCTTTTTGCGTGCGAAGGAGGGCGAGGATTGCGCCGGTGGCGGCGATCCCGATCAGGGCCAGCAGCCAGCCCCAGGCCAGTAGGAAATCGCTCGCCCCTTTGACGATTCGTGTCGGGAGCGGAAGCGGTTGGCCTTGCTCGATCAATGGCTCCAGGATCTTGGGTACGACGAATGTCATCAAGAACATCGAGGCGAATAGCGCGGTCGTAAGGACGATCGCCGGGTAAATTAATGCTGTGCTGACGCGACCTTTGAGTTGCTGGGAACGCTCGCGAAACTCGGCCAATCGTTCCAGAGCGCTATCGAGGGTGCCGGCATCTTCACCGACTTCGGTGATGTTGACGCAGAGATCGTCAAACGTTTCCGGTTGTTCCCGCATGGCGTTGGCAAGGCTGGAACCGGCAGCCACCCGATCCCGCAGCAACAGCACTGCGGTGTGAAATCGGCCTTGGTGTTGTCGGCCGATCGTGTCCAACGTGTCGAGCAACGGCACGCCGACGCTAAGCAGCGTGGAGAGCTCGCGAATGAAAAGTGTGGACTGATATTTGGATCCACCGGCGCGTCGGGTGCCACCTCGCTTTGCGGAGGTGCGGTCTTCGGTGAGGTCTTTGACGATCAATCCGCGTTGACGCAAAAGATCCCGGGCCTGCCGAGGCGTGTCGGCGGCGATGGTGCCGGTCAGATCGGCGCTGCGGGGGTCGGAGGCTTTGTATGTGAAGACGGCCATGGCATTGCACTAAGTCTGATCCCCTCTCCCGGTACTCCGGGGGAGGGTTAGGGTGGGGGCTTTTTCCACTCGGGTGAAAGCCCCCACCCCGGCCCTCCCCCGGAGTACCGGGGGAGGGAGAAAATCGTCAAACCGGCGTGGTCACTTCAGTGACCTTGTTCAATATCGTCTCAGTCGGTGGGCTCGGATCGGTAAATTCCGGTTCTAACGTTACGCGTTCCACTTCGGCGATGGTCGTGGAACCGGCGAGAATTTTTTCGATGCCATCATCGCGGAGCGTGCGAGTGCCGTTGCGTAACCCGGCGTCTTTAATCGCAGAGGCAGTGGCGCGGGAGGCAACCAGCTTGCGGACTTCATCGTCGAGGACGAGCAATTCAAAGGTTCCCAGTCGGCCGCGATACCCGGTCTGGCGGCAACCGGCGCAACCGGTGCCCTGTCTCATTTGCGAGGCCGCGGAGCGCGCTACGTTGAGCCAGCGGAGTTCGGTTTCGTTCGGTGCGTACGGCTTTCCGCAATCGGGGCAGATGCGGCGAACCAGCCGTTGGGCCAGCACACCGACCACCGAACTGGCAACGAGATATGGTTCGATGCCCAAGTCCAGCAGACGCGTGACAGCACTGGCGGCATCGTTGGTATGCAGCGTGCTGAAGACCAGGTGGCCCGTGAGCGAAGATTGGATTGCCATCGTGGCGGTCTCCAGATCCCGGATTTCACCGACCATGATGATGTCCGGGTCTTGTCGAAGCACGCTTCGCAAGCCGCTGGCGAAGGTCATTCCTTTTTTCTCACTGACTTGCGTCTGGCTGATTCCGTCGAGCTGATACTCGATTGGATCTTCCAACGTCAGAATATTTTTTTCTTTGCTGTTGAGTTGGCGAAGCGCGGAATAGAGCGTGGTGCTTTTACCGCTGCCGGTGGGGCCGGTGACGAGAATCAGCCCATGCTCTACTGTGATGAGTTGGCGGAAGCGAACGAGCGTTCGCTCATCCATGCCGATTTCCGGCAGGCTGTACAATCGCGTGCTTTTGTCGAGCAGGCGGATGACGACGCGCTCACCGTAGCTGGTCGGGAGGCTGGCGATGCGAAGATCGACGTTGCGCTCACCGATTTCAACCGTGGCGCGACCGTCCTGGCTGAGGCGTTTTTCGGCGATGTTCATTCGGCCCATTACCTTCACACGGCTGATGACTTCTTCCTGAATTCCCTTGGGCAGCGTGAATGAATCGTAGAGCACGCCATCGATTCGCGTGCGGATCATCAGGCGATCTTCGTACGGCTGGATATGCACATCGGAGGCATTGGATTTGACGGCCTCAAACAACATCAGATTAACGAGCTTGATGACCGGAGCGCGACTGGCGTTGTCGAGCAGATCTTCGCGCCCGGCGATGGTTGCCAATTCATCCATCACTTCAGTGCGGTCCAACTTTTCGATGAAGTCCTGGGCTTGACCGGTGCGCTGCTGATACGCCTCGCTGATGGCTGCGGCGATGATGTTGGGCGGTGCGAAGAGCGGCGACACGGGCTTGCCCAGCGTGCGGGAAACGACCTGAAGCTGCTCCCAATGGGAGGGATCTGATAGGGCGACAACCAGTTGTCCTTCTTTACCGGCCAGCCCTAGAACGCCGTGCTGGCGGGCAAAGGCAATCGGGATGGAGGTCACAAAATCAGAAGCGGTTGGATACGACGAAAGGGTATCGACGTACGGAACGCCAAGTGCTGTTGCGACCGCGCGATTGATTGCGGCATCGGACAGTCTTGAAACACGAGCGGCCTGGGTGAGTTGCGTGAGCGAGGCCCGCTCGGGCAACGTTAGCGCGTTGGTCCCGGACGCCGCGAGGGCGGCGGTCAACTCGGCGCGAACTCGGGAAAGGGGCGACTGTGACATTACTTAATCGGAATCGGTTCACTCACCGGGTAAGGTCCCGGCAAGCTGGCACTGCGGGTTTTGATGTCGGATAAATATTTCAGGTCGTCGAACTTGTCATTGCGCAGAATGATCGGTCGAATAAACACGAACAGTGTCGTGTCAGTATGCTGAACAGAGCGGCTTCCAAAAAGCAGATTGAGAATCGGAATCTGGTCGATGATGGGGAGCGAGTTGAGCACGGAGGTAAAGTTTTTCTGGTTCAGGCCACCCACCACGATGGTGTAGCCATCGGGAATGGTGACGGTGCTGTCGATCGTGTTCTTTTGGCTCGGGGGAGGCAAACCGGCGGTGGCGGCGCCGGTGAAGCTGCTGAGTTCGACGCTGTAAGCCAACTGCAAATAATCATCTTCACTGATGTGCGGCTCTACGCTGATCGTCGTGCCGGCTTCGGCTTGCCCGCCCAGACCGGTGCGCGATTGCGAACTGGCGGTGTCGAGAATCTCGGCGAACGGCTGCTGATTGACGCTGACGAGTTTGCCTTTACCGTTATCGTTGACGAGGATTTGCGGAGCGGAGACCAACCGCGCGCGGGTATGGGTCGAGAGCGCGCGAATCACCACGTCGGCAATGCCAGGATTGAGCAGCGCGACCGTCCCGCCGGTGCCGGCCGTGGGGGTGAGCGTGCCGGAAGAGACGTTTAATCCCGCGACGCCGAATGAACTGAAGGTGAGCAGCTTGCTCGCGCCTACGCCGCCGAGCTTGCTGATATCCACCGCAAAGCTGGAACCGTCGGAAGTATCAAGCGTGACGATCGTGCATTCCACCTGCACCTGCGGCCGACGCTGATCGAGGCGTTTGATGAGTTCCGCATAACTTGTCTGGACCGGCGGCGGGGCGATCACGATGATGCTGTTCGTGTTCAAGTCCGCCGCGACGGTTGCGTTCGAGGCATGGACGGCCATCGCGGAACTTCCACCTCCGCCGAGTAGATCACCGGAGACTGCGCGCGATGGGTTGTAGCCGTAGCGGGAATCGGAGTTAGTGCCGAGGTTGGGGTTCGATGAATCTCCGGAAGGCCTTTGTAGTGAAGTAAGATTTCGCGGCTGTTGTGGAGGAGTGAAATTTGAATTGGCCGGCACATTGGGAGTTATCGCAGTTGAACCCACAGGAGATGATGTGTTGGCAGGATTCGAGTTGACGGGCGGAGGAACGTTGCCGCCAGACGTATTCGGCATCGATTGATTCGCCGGGCGGGGCTCCTGGTCAAACTCCACGCTGCCTGAGTTGGCGGAGTTGCCGCTCTGTCCGTAAAGGCCGCTGATCGTCGCCAACACATCCGCGGCCTTGGTGTTCTTCAATTTGTAGAATCGGATCGGGCTTTGTGATTCCGGGACGGCGATGTCCAGTTCCTTCATCATCGCTTCAAGCCGAAGATGAATTTCGGGACTCGCCGACACGATGAGCGACTGCGATTCACGATCGATACTGGCTTGATACGAACGCTTGGCCGCCGTGCCACCGAGCAGATTTTTCATGAGCTTATCGACGCGCTCCGGGCTGATGCTCTTGAGGTGATACACCTTCGTGGGCAGATCAATCGGGCGATCGAGGCCTTGAATGAGAGAGATGATTTCCTTCATTCGTTCGGCCGGGGCGACGACGACCAATTGATTCACGCGGTCATCGGGGGAGATCAGAATCCCCGTGCCGGCGGCTCCGAATTGGTAGGTGTCTTTCGTTGTGATAAGTGCCGTCGCGATCGGCGCGATGGCGGTGGCTTCGGCCTGCTTGAGCGGCACAAACTGCACGTCGGCTGCGGCGCCTTCAGTGTCGAGCAGCGTGATCATTTCCGCGATGCGCTTCATGACCGTGGGATAGTCACTGACGATCAGCGCCCGTTGCCCGGTGAGCGCCTGGACGTTGCCACCGGGATTTGTCAGCAGCGGACGAATCGCTTCGACGAGTCGGGCAGGATCGTTATGGCGAAGCGTAAGGATTTGCGTGATGGGTGTACCGGGTTCCGGGATCGCCCCGATGGCGGTGGGTTTCGCGACAGCCGCCAGAATCGGCGCGGCGACGACTTGCTTCCAGCCCGGTTGATCCGCGTCGATCAACGCCAATTGCTTCATGCGAAGCGCGCTTTGCAGAACGCTGAGCAACGAGCTTTCCGGCACATTGACCGGCACGCGCACGACGATGCGGCCTTTGAGCGATTCATCGTAAAGGATCGGGATGTGCAGCCGTTTGGTGACGATGTCGACGAGCGTCTTCAGTTCGATGCCGTCTGCGGGGAACTCCATCGTCACCGGTGCGCCATCAACGGCCGGTTGCGTGGTGGTTTGCGCGAGCAGAACGCGGCTGACAAAAAAAAGAACCGCCGTTAATACCCATCGAACGTGCTGTACTTTTGGGGCATGACGCATCGTGAAGGTAGTCTACGTCAGAGTGGATTGAACAACAACAAAACGTGTGCAGCCGCAGAAAGATCGAAGTGAAATGCCAGGGGATGACCGTGGGCAAAAAGTCTGCGAGCGTGAGCGGTCCATGGAACAAAACGGAACAAAATGGAACAAAAAACGGGGTGGGTAAAAAGACAATGAATCTGTATTTCCACAGCAATTCGGCGAATTTGTCCCGGTCTTTTGCTTTGAGAGACGTACAAAGCTTAAGAACTTATTTGTGGCGCAATCATTTGCGCGCTCCTGCTTAACTGGGGCCGGCGGACCTGGTCGGGGCGGTGGGTTGCGTCGCCGGAGGCGTGTTTGGATTGCGAATATTCTCCGGCAGGAAGATGCTGAGGGCGGCGATGCGCGCCTGGTTGCTGTAGTCGATGGACTCGGCAAGCACGCGGGCGCTTTCCTGCGGGGCGTGGAAGCCCATTGAGTTTTCGGCGGCGACAAAGTCGAGTCGCCATTGCGCTTTGCGATGCAGGGCCAGCGCGGATTGCAGTTGCGCATCGGTGGCACCGTTGGCCTTGGCAACCTTCACCGCATCGAGCATTCCGACAAGCGATTGGCCGGCCCGTTGCAGCAATGCGACATGTCGGGTCTGAATGGTTTCGACGCGCGAGCGGATTTCGGTTTCATCGTAATGGTGACACACCTGGCAGGCGCGGTTGATATTGAGCAGCGGGCTCCGAACCCAGTGATCGGATACTTTTGTGGCACCTTCACGCTTGTAGGGCATGTGGCAGTCGGCACACGAGACACCGCTTCGCGCGTGGATGCCCTGGCTCCAGGTTTCAAACTCCGGATGCTGTGCCTTGAGCGTCTTTGCACCGGTCTCTTTGTGCAGCCAATCGGTAAATGGTTTGCTGTCCGCAAAGTTGGAATGGTTGTCGTAGTAGGCTTCGATCTCTTCGACTTTGGTGCCGTTGGCCCAGGGATAGGTAAGCGTTTTCTGATCGCCGCGGAAGTAGTATTCGACGTGACATTGTCCGCAGACGAACGAGCGCATTTCCTGGCGGGTGGCGTCGCGATTGACGTCGTATTGCTCGATGCCCTGATGTTTTTTCAGTGCGGCGATCCCGCGGATAAACCCGGGGCGGGTGACGCGCAATTCCATGCTTTTGGGGTCGTGACAGTCAACACAACTGACGGGGTGGGCACCTGCGATATGCGTGCCGGGCTGTTGGCCGTTCGAGTCGTTGGGGTTGCTTGATCCTGTTTTAACAATCTCGGCGTGCGCGTCTTGATACTTCATCGCGCACACGGCCTCGAAGCCCTTCATCACATCGCCTTCACCGATCCGTCGGTAGGTTGGAATGATCGATGCATGGCAATGAAGGCATGCGCCGGGCTGCTGTTTTTCGGTGACCCGGCGTGTGTTCTCCTGATCGAGCAGCATAAACGCGTGGCCGTGGCGGTCGCGGTAGTCGAGCGAAAATGCGTATCCGGCAAACATTCGCGTTAGCCAGGGGAATGATTCTGCTTTTTCGGGAGGGAGGGTGTCGCCGCCACCGAACTGGGTCTTGGTGGGTGTGGAGGTCATCTTGTAGCTGTCGTATTCATGTGGCCAATTGATGCCCCAGGGAGCGGGGTCGGTGGTGTCGGCGGTGACATTTACGAGCCGGAGGTATATGTTTTTTTCCTCCTGCTTGTGATTGAAAATATTGACCAGCAGACCCGCCACCCCCGCGCTCACCAGTGCCACGACCAGCACGGTGGCGATGAATATCCATTTGCTCCATCGCCTGGCCGGGGGTTTGGGGGCTGCGGCAGTGGGTTCAGGTGAAATCATTTTGATCCTCGCTCTTTAACCTTGTCGCGAAAAATACAACCTGAGAAACGCTTTAGTGCTTCGTCACGAATAGGATTCACGGTGCCACAGGTCGCGG